>NZ_CP027727.1:4103309-4418948 GCF_003851685.1 Pseudomonas sp. R5-89-07
CCGCGATCTGACAGACCTGTGCGCTCCAATGTGAGAGGGGCTTGCCCCCTCCCACATTTAGTCTGGCATTACCAAGTCAAGGTCCAGCAGCGCCGAGCCCAGGCACTTGCCATGGGCATCCAGCGCCAGCGAGCGCGTCACGCCGCCGCGCAGGATGCCTGGCAACACAAAATTGAGCGCCTGCACGTTGGGCAACTCATAACGTCGCACCGGCGCCGCGCCGGGTTCCAGCAGGCCCGCGAAAAATTCGGCGACGCGCTCGGCGGTGAGCTGTTCACACAGCAACGGGTAATCCTCGGCGCGGTAGGCAATGATCGAAATGTTCGAGGTGTCGCCCTTATCCCCGGTGCGGGAGTGGGCCAATGCGTGCAACTTCATGCGTCTATCCTCGGTTTGACCTTGTCGCGGGGCAGCAGCAGCGACGCCACCGCCACCACCTGGCGCACGCTCTTGCTCGCCCCGCCGCCGCCGGACGGGCCGTTGGTGTAGAGGGTTTCCACTTCATTGCCGACGCGCACGGCGTCGCTGCGTTCTTCACAACGGGCGGCGACCCTCAGGCGCACCTCCCAAGGCTCGACGGTGCTGCGCGGGCCGTGCAATGACTCCATGCCGATCAACTCGGCGCGTACGTCCTGCATCTTCACGCCGATCAGTTCCAGACGCTTGAGCACCACCTCCCGTGCCAGTTGCGCTCGTGCGACAGCGCCGGGGCCGCCATAGGACATCTGCCCCTCACCGATCCAGCCGTCCAGGTAACCGACACTGACCTTCAATTGCTCCGGCCGCGCCTGTCCTGTCGCCCCTTGCGCACGCACCCGATCGAGGCTTTCCTCGACAAAACCTACCTGGGAAAAGTCGGCAGTCACGTCGGGCGTCAGGTACGCCGCCGGATCGTGCACTTCGTAGATCAACTGCTCGGTGCAGGTCGCCCGACTGACTCGCCCACCGGAGCCTGCAACCTTGGTGATCAAGGCATTGCCGTCGGCATCGACCTCGGCCAACGGAAAGCCGAGGCGGGCCAGGTCATCCACATCCTTGAAACCAGGGTCGGCGAAGTAACCACCGCTGATTTGTCCCGCACATTCGAGCAAATGCCCCACCAGGGTGCCTCTGCCCAGGCGCTGCCAGTCGTCGGCGGCCCAGCCGAATTCAAACATCTGCGGCGCGAGAAACAATGACGGGTCGGCCACGCGCCCTGTAATCACAACGTCGGCATCAGCGTGCAGGGCGTCAAGGATGCCATCCACACCCAGGTAGGCATTCGCCGAAATCAGCCGTTCACCCAGGGCGGCAACCGTCTGGCCATTATCCAACAGCTGCCTGGGATTCAACACGCTGAGCACATCGTCCCCAACCACGGCGGCAACCTTGAGGCTCAAGCCCAACTCACCGGCAATCCGTCGGACTTCAACAGCCGCCGCCACCGGGTTGGCCGCGCCCATATTGGTGATCACGCGCAGGCGACGACGCCCCGCTTTAACACCTACAAACGGCAAAACACGGCGCATACGCTCACTCAGCAGCGGGTCGTAACCGCTCTGTGGGTCGCTGATTCTCGCCTGTTGGGCCAGGGCAATCGTACGTTCGGCCAGGCATTCGAACACCAGATAATCCAGGTCGCCCTGTTCGGCCAGCTCCACGGCGGGTTCGATGCGGTCACCGGAGTAGCCGGCACCGGCGCCGATGCGCAAGGTTTTCATCTCAGATAACTCCCAGGAGCAGCGCGGTCAGGGTCATCAGCACCGACGCGGCAAACAGAAAAGGAATGGTGAAGCGCTGGTGATCGGCCAATTCGATCTTGCACAAACCCACCAGCAGAAAGGTCGCGGGGGTCAGCGGACTGACCGGGAAACCCGTGGTGTGCACACCCAGCAGCGAGGCCTGGGCCACCTGCAGCGGGTCGACGCCCAGGGCCTTGCCGACTTCGGCGATCACCGGCATCACGCCGAAATAGTAGGAATCGGGGTCGAACAGCATGCTCAACGGCATGGAAATAAAACCCACCACCGCCGGGATCAATTTGCCGTGGCCCGCAGGAATCTGCGCCACCGCCACTTCGGCGATGGCCTTGAGCATGCCGGTGCCTTGCATGATGCCGGTGAACACCCCGGCGGCGAGCAGGATGCTGGCCATGGTCAGGGCGGTCTTGGCATGGGCATCGATGCGGGCGCGCTGGGCGTCGACGTTGGGGTAGTTGATACACAGCGCCACCACCGTGCCGAGCATGAACATCACCACCGGGTCGACCCAGCCGGCGATCATCACCACCATCACCAGCACGGTCAGGATCAGGTTGACCCAGAACAGCCGTGGACGGCGCAGCTTGATGTCATCGTCACTGAGCACCCGCTGCGGCACCGCGTCCACGCTGGAACCGGCGCCCAGGCCCAGGCGTTTTTCTTCTCGGTGGCCCAGCCACCAGGCGCAGGCGAATACAAAGACCAGCCCGACAATCTGCACCGGGATCAGCGGCTGGAACAGGTCCGCCACCGGCACATGCAGCGCCGCCGACGAGCGCAGCACCGGGCCGGTCCAGGGCAGGAAGTTGACCCCGGCGGCCATGGCACAGACACAGGCAAGGATGCGCTTGTCGATGCCCAGCCGGGTGTACAGCGGCAACATCGCCGGTACCGTCACCAGGAAGGTCACCGCGCCGGAACCGTCCAGGTGTACCAGCAGTGCCAGGGTCGCCGTGCCGACGACAATGCGTGTAGGACGCGTGCCCACCGTGAGCAGGATGCGATCAATGATCGGGTCGAGCATGCCGGCGTCGGTCATGATCCCGAAGAACAGGATCGCAAACACGAACATGCCCACTACGGGGGCGACATTCTTGATGCCGGTAATGATGAACGCGCTGGTTTGCAGGCCGAAACCGCCGAGCAGCGCGGCGATGATCGGCAAGGCAATCAGGGCCACCAGGGGCGAGAGGCGCTTGCTCATGACGGCGGCGAGCAGGCAGAGGATGGTGATGACACCCAGGGTTGCGAGCATGGGGTACTCCAGGGCGGCCTTGTGGCCGGTTATTGTTTTCCCTGGAGTATTGGAATCAGGTTAGGCTTTGTAAATTGGAATATTCAGGCACCCGCGTTCGGAAAAACAAAATGAAGCTGCCGTTATGAAAAACAGCATCCAACACATCCAGGCGTTCCTCGCCGTGGCTCGCACGGGCAGCTTCACCAAGGCCGCCAACGAGCTGAACCTGTCCCCTTCGGCGCTGACCGTGCAAGTTCAACAGCTGGAAGAATGGCTGGGCGTCGCCCTGCTCGACCGCAGCCCGCGCCATGTGAGCATCACCGCCGCCGGCCAGGATGCCCGCGGCCCCATGGAAAAACTGCTGCTGGACCTGGACAACATCGTCACCGGCTCGCGTGACCTCGCGGCCCTGCGCCGTGGCGTCGTGACCATCGCCGCCCTGCCCTCGGTGTGCGCCGGCAGCCTGCCGCCGGTGTTGCGTCTGTTTCGGCAACGCTTCGCCGGGATCGAAGTGCGCCTGCACGACCTCGTGGCCCACCGCATCCATGCCCAGGTGCGTTCCGGCGAGGTGGACTTCGGCATCGGCGTACGCGCGCGCCTGAGCCACGGCCTGGATTTTGTGCCGGTGCTCAATGACCGCTTGTGCGCATTCGTGCCGCTGGGGCACGCCCTCGCCCATCATCGGCAACTGAGCCTGGCCCAACTGGCGGACCAGGCGATCATCCTCACCGGGCGCGACAGCAGCGTGCGCGAGCAGGTGGATACGCTGTTCGATGAGACGCGGTTGACGCTGAATGCGGGCATGGAGGCCAACTACATGTCCACGGTGCTGGCGCTGGTGCGCCAGGGGTTGGGGATCAGCGTGCTGCCGGAATCGGCGGCGGACAGCCTGGAGGGGTTGAAGCGGATCGACATTGATCATCCCGGCGTGAACAGGGAAATCGGCTTGATCAGTCGCAGTGGGATGGCATTGAGCCCGGCGGCGCAGCGCTGCTTTGACCTGCTCAATGAAGCATTATCTGGCACACCATCGGACTAAATGTGGCAGGGGCAAGGCTCTTGTAGGAGCGAGCTTGCTCGCGAAGAACTCAGGGCCACCGCGTTTATCCAGAATGAACGCGTTGCCTGCACGTTTTTCGCGAGCAAGCTCGCTCCTACAATGAGCCCATCCCCCCCTGGGAAGGTGGCTCAGTCCAGCATCGCCACATGTTTTGGATGACTGGCCACGCGCTGCAACCATGCCTGCACCGCCGGATAAGGCGCCAGATCAAACCCACCTTCATGGGCCACATGGGTGTAGGCATACAACGCGATGTCGGCGATCGAATACTGCTCGCCCACCAGATACGGCGTGGCTTGCAACTGACGCTCCATGACTTTCAGCGCCTTGTAACCGCCCTTGTGGGTGGTTTTGTATTCCTCCAGACGATCTTCCGGCATGTTCAGGTAAAACTGAATGAACCGTGCCACTGCAATATACGGTTCATGACTGTATTGCTCGAAGAATTGCCACTGCAACACCTGGGTGCGCAAGCGCGGTTCGCTCGGTAAAAATTCGCTGCCATCGGCGAGGAAGTTGAGGATCGCATTGGACTCCCACAGGCAGGTTCCATCTTCCAGTTCCAGCACCGGAATCTTGCCGTTGGGGTTCTTGGCAAGGAATTCTGCGGTTTGGGTGTCACCCTTGAGGATATCCACATCAATCCACTGATACGGGATACCCAATAGGTTGAGCATCAATTTGACCTTGTAGCAGTTGCCCGACCTGTAATCGCCATAAACCTTGTACATGGGCTCCCCTTATGCCGCTTTGCGCGCTCCGACCGAGCGCTTGCGCCAACAAAGTGAGGGTATCGAGGGATGGTTTCAAGGCATCCGGCACAATTAAATGCGCTGGCCCGCCGTGGAAGCTGCCTTTCATCCCCTTCCACCCGGATTATCGAAAACATTATTTGCTTTATTTGTATACAAAAGCATAATTCGCTTCGTGCGAGTTCCTGACCTACTGGTCAACAAAACCCGCCAGTACCTCAAAGCGCTGTTGCCCACTCATGTGACCGGCGCTGGAAATAACAATAAAACGATTGAGGAGTACTCGCTGTGGATAGCCGCAAAACCGAAGCCCCAACCCTGGACCTCAGCCCGCCGCAGCATGGCTGGCTGGAACGCCTGTTCAAACTGCGCTTGCATGGCACCACAGTGAAGACCGAGCTGATTGCCGGCCTCACCACGTTCATCACCATGGCCTACATCATTTTCGTCAACCCCAACATCATGGCCGACGCCGGTATCGATCATGGCGCAGCCTTCGTCGCTACGTGCATCGCCGCAGCGCTGGGCTGCCTGTTGATGGGCCTGTACGCCAACTGGCCGGTGGGCCTTGCGCCGGGCATGGGCTTGAACGCGTTTTTCACCTACACCGTGGTCGGCACCATGGGCTACCACTGGGAGACCGCGCTGGGTGCGGTGTTCATCTCGGGCGTGCTGTTCATGGGCCTGACCCTGTCCCGCGTGCGCGAATGGCTGCTCAACAGTATTCCGGTGAGCCTGCGCCACGCCATGGGTGCGGGCGTCGGGTTGTTTCTCGGGGTGATCGGCCTGAAAACCGCCGGCATCATCGTCGACAGCCCCGCCACGCTGATCAAGCTCGGTTCGCTGCACGAGCCCGCACCGCTGCTGGCGGCGGTGTGCTTCCTGCTGATCGCAATCCTCAGCTACCACCGGGTATTCGGCGCGATCCTGATCAGCATCATCGCCGTGACCCTGGCCGGCTGGGGCCTGGGCCTGGTGCACTACAACGGCATTCTCTCCACCCCACCGAGCCTGGCGCCGACCTGGATGGCCATGGACGTCAAGGGTGTATTCAATGTCAGCATGATCAGCGTGGTATTTGCCTTTCTTTTTGTACACATGTTCGACACAGCCGGTACACTGATGGGCGTCGCGCAGCGCGCTGGGCTGGTCAAGGCCGATGGCAAGATCGATAACCTGTCCCGCGCACTGAAAGCCGATAGCGCTTCCAGCGTGTTCGGTGCCATGGTCGGCGTGCCGCCCGTGACCAGCTACGTGGAAAGCGCCGCTGGGGTGGCCGCTGGCGGGCGCACCGGGCTGACGGCGGTGACGGTGGGCATCTTGTTCGTGGCGGCGATGTTTTTTGCCCCGCTGGCGGGCATGATCCCGGCCTATGCCACGGCGGGCGCGCTGATTTACGTGGCGATGCTGATGATGGCGAGCATGGCGCATATCAACTGGGACGAGGCCACCGACAGCATTCCGGCCATCGTCACGGCGATCATGATGCCGCTGACCTTCTCGGTGGCCGACGGCATCGCGCTGGGCTTTATCACCTATGTCGTGCTGAAGGCCGGCACCGGTAAGCACAAGGAAATTTCCGCCAGCCTGTGGGTGCTTTGTGTGATCTTTATCGCCAAGTTTGTATTTCTATGACATAGCAGCAAGTTTTCAGCGGCAAGCTACAAGCTTTAACTTGCGGCTTGAAGCTTGCCGCTGACTACTGGAGCAATGAAATGACGATTGAAACCTGGCTGCTGTTCAGCGGCGCGGCGCTGGTGGTGATCCTGATCCCAGGCCCCCTGTCCCTGCTGATGATCAGCAACAGCTTGAACTACGGCCTACGCCGCTCCTACCCGGCGTTCCTGGGCGGGGTGTTCGCCTCGATCTGCCTGCTGAGTGCCTCGGCCCTGGGCCTGGGTGCGCTGTTGCTGGCTTCCGAGCAAGTGTTCAGTGCACTGAAGATCGTCGGCGCGCTGTACCTGTTCTACCTGGCCTGGCAGAGCTGGCAGCAATCACGCCAGCCGGCCGAGGGCGCCGATGTGCCGCAGGTGGCCCCCACCCCGCGTTTTCGCGTGCTGTTCGGCCGTGCCTTTGTGCTGGGTGCGAGCAACCCCAAGGACATCCTGTTCTTTGCCGCCTTCCTCCCGCAATTTCTCAGTGCCGAGCAGGCCTTCCTGCCGCAGTTGCTGACCATGATCGCCACCTGGACCGTACTCGACCTGCTCTGCAAGCTCGGCTATGGCCTGAGTGCCCAGGGCGCCGCGCGGTACTTGCGCAGCGGTTCGGGCCAGAGCTGGTTCAATCGCGTCAGCGCCGCCTTGTTCGGCTGCGCTGGCGTGGCGTCGCTGATCAAGGCCCGAGCAATAACTTGACGAAGTAAACGGAGGGCGGGACTTGCCCCCACGTAGGCCATTGGATGCCTGCAATGATCCGAACCAGGCGCTTGCGGCTCAGCGCAGTGCTGATCTGGTTTGTCAGATCCGAGTCTACGTCAGGCTTGAATGCACGAATCCAAGCTGGCTTGGCCTTGGTCCTTTTGATGAACGATGCCTTATCCACCCACTCGCACGTCACGTAGTAGAGCCGGCCTGGAGAGTTGGGATGAGTGGCAATCAATTCGTGGGAAGGTATGGCGTAGCGTTTTCCGCCACGCTCCTGGACGGTAAAGCCCTGCTGCTCGAGCACCGTCCTGACCGCCGAACGCTGTGCCACATCCCGCTCTGCCGCGACTCCCCTGCCGCCATGCTGGAGCCGCGCGTCCAATGCAACAGGCGGCGTGTAGTCAACACGGGTAAAACCCGGCGCCTTGCCGTCGTAACCAATGAATACCCTCTCGCCGGGGCTTTCAGTGCGCCGCAACATTTTCAACACATCATCCGTCTGCCCGGCCCTGCCGGAAAGCGGTAACCAGTCATCCAGCGTCGAACGGATATTGAGCAGATGACTGGCCGTCGCAGGGCGGTTCGGGCCGCTCAACTCAATCATCCTTGCCACGGCGAACTCGCGGCTATGCCTTGTCATGGTAGGAAAGGCCGTGCCTACATAGTCCACCAGAGGCCTGTCGAACAGGGGCGCATGGATTATCCAATCGCCCGTCGAACTGCGAGAGACAGGAAGCGGTTGTTCGGACATCGCCGTGCTTGTCCATCGCTCAATATCGGCGCGGGCCAGTGACACCAGCGGCTCATCCCGGTGGATGAAACCGATGCCGGTCAAAGGCGCCTGGTCACCCGGAGGGAGCATTCTGTAATAAGCGCTCAGGGGGTCGGTCAGGCTGGTATTCGGCGGAGCTACCCGCAAGACATTATGAGGAAAGCCCCGGGCGTCGGTCACAATATGAAACACCCCTGGCGCCGGGGACGTCATTTGCGCGTCCATCTGAAGTGGAGTGCGCCAATCCAACCAATGGCTGGACGCCGGGGATGAATTGATAATTCTGCTTTCCGTCACGGTCCGCACAGTGGCGGGTTGCCAGTCCGCCTGTGCAGGAGAGGCCTGACGCCACGGATGGAGCGTCCCCCTACTCGTGCCCGCCACTGGCTGCGGCGCGTCCGCGCCGAGCAACCATTCCCTGGGCTGATGAATGTTCAAAATCAACTCATCCTGCCCCGGCGTCTGCGCATTTTTCGTCCGATACGCCGCTTCACCGTCGCGCCGGTAAAGCGGGTAATGGTTCGAGCCATCCGTCACAAATGGCTCGCCATTTTTCACATAGACTCCCTTCTCACCCGGTGCTTTCAATGGCACCGCCCCTTCAGGCACGCCGTTGACTTTGAAACACGCCAAGGCGTCGAGTGGAGTTGCAGGCGACGGCGTCGAGCGCAAAGTGCCGCGCCTCGTCATGCGCAAACGGTGCAAGCGCCCCAAGGCAAACCTCGGGCCGGGACGCACAATACCTGCGGCAGACCTGCCCGCCCTCTTGGGGCCGGGTACAAAGTTCAGCAACAGGTCAATTGCCATGAAAGCGCTCATAAACCCCACATCGACCGCATCATTGGGATCGCCATAACGGTGATAACGCCGCGCGACCACCAGCAATTCATAGAAGTCATTGAGCATCCCGAACAATGGGGAAAAAAACCCCGCCAAGCGCCTCAAGGTGGCCTCCTGCTGCTCACCCAGCCGGCGGGTTCGATAGGCTTGCAGCGCCTTGCCGGAATGACTGGCAGCCTGGGTCTGGCGTTGCAACTCAAGCACATTTGCGTGATACAACAACGCCTGGGCGTCACTGTGGGACGTGGCCACCACCGCCAGCCAGCCCTGCGCATCACTGGCAAGCTGTTCAAGGGTCTGTTTTTCGATCTCATCCGGCATCGCCGCCGGCTCCAGATGCGTAATCTTGAATGAGCGAATGAACTCCACCCCCCGCCATACCCCGTTCACCAGGACGAAAGCAGGCGTGATATCAAGCAAATCGAGTGTCGTGTCGAGCTTATCCGGGTGGTGGGTGATGGCCTCGAACGCCCAGCCGGGTGCGACTTGCCCCGCGAGAATCCTGGTATTTCCAGCCTCTGCGCCAATACGGTTCAAGGCTTCCTGGGCCTGTTGCACACTGCTGTACTCGGTGAGGACCGAGGCAGGCGCAGCCTGCGGCCAATAGACCACGCAAAGCCCGGAGCGGATGTCCTGCACCACCACAATCCCCGCAATGTAGCGGTCATGTTGCATCGTGTGGCCCACCAGGTGCACCACATGCAATCGCAACGCGTGCTGGTTTTTCAACAGATCTTGCGGCGTGCGTGCCGCCATCGCCGTGCTGAACAGGCTTTGCGCATCTGCCGTCAGGCCGCGCTGTATCGCTAACGACAGATGATGCTGAACGCCCGCGCGTAACGCGCGCTTGAGTAACTCGGGAATCCGTCCCTCACTGAGTCTGCGCTCGGGTGTCACAGGCGGATAGAACACCTTGTTGATCAGGGCGTCGTACTGTCCGCCAATGTCCAGCGACGACACCATGCGGATCAGAAAATCGGCACTGAGCTGTTGCTTCCATGCCGGTTGCAGCCACAATGCGCGGTTGAATCGCCACAGTGTCCAGGGTGCCAGTGGGTCCAGGTTATGCAGCGCCAGTTGCAGCAGGCTGAAGGTGGTACGCGTGGTGGTTGGGGTCAATATGATTCTGCGATCCCCCACCACACAGCGGCTGTCCCCCTGGCCGCAAAAGCTGGCGTAAACATTATCGGGCATATCGATCAAAGGCTGGTCGATGTCCAGCTGCGCGGAGATACCTTCCTGGCGCAAACGCGCAGTCAAGGCAGTGCGGGCAAAGGTGTACAGGTCGGGCAGGTGCTCTTCAAGTCTGGCCTTGTAGGCAAACGCGCCACTCAAATAAAGGCGCTGCGAGCGCCTGAAGTGTTTACGCCGGGCGCGTGTGGCGGACGCCAACCATACCGGCATTTTTTTCGCTTCGGACATGGCCTTGCGCACCAACTCTATATTGGCCCGGGCCTGGCTCAGGGCGCTATTGGGCGGGACTTTCAGGTGCTCTTCCAGCTCAATGGCCAGCAGCGCGCGGCTCAACTCGGCGCTCGTCACCTCACTGAAAATCCGCGTAATGTCTTCGGTACTTTTGTCCAGGCGATCATGGCTACCCAGCAATTTCTTGAGCGCGACCAGTGCAGGCTTGCCATTGATGGGCAGGTAGCGAACGGCCAGGGTTTTACGCACAGCATGTGCGCGCAGGTCATTACGTTTATCGCGCTCGACACAGCCCCAAAGTACGGAGTCGTCCCGAGCGCCCAGGCTCGCCTTGACGCCGTGGGTCAAGGCGTCCAATCCGGCGAAGCCCTGCAGTCCGCCATCCGTCCCGAACACATACAGCACCGCTGGAAGCTGGCGGACCGGCACCCTCACCGCCGCAGCTGTCGTGACCACCCATGCGTTATGCAGTGGATAGAAAGCGTCTGGCTCGTTGCCCACGACGATCGACAGCACCTGGGTTTGACTGTCTGCACGTTGGCTGGGCAGTGGCCGCTCCACCACCTCGATAACCAAGTCCCGATGGGCCGCGCTCAGCAGCTTGAGCCGGTGTTGCAACTGGACTTCGCAGCGTAGCGCCTCAGCCTGCGCGTTCAAAAACAGGGACGCACGCCTGGGCGTTCCCACTCCGCCGGGGCGCTCGGTCCAAAATTCCAAGTCAAGCAATCGTGGCCGTGCGCCGTGCATCAACTCGCTCAACGCCCGGGCATGATCCTCGAGGCGGCTGACCAACGACACGAACTCTTTATACGCAGGCGTCTCTGCGCTGAGGTCCTGCGGATCCAACAGCGCAAGCAGCCGTTTTTCGTAACGTTTGATCTGCTGCGTCGCGGTGCGCAGGGCCAAGCCGGGCGAGGTGCTGGCGAGGATTATTTCCGGGCGTCGTCGCTGCTGGTCCCATTGGAGCAACGGCTCACGAAGGTCGCTGAGCCGAGCACTGCCGATCAGTTGCTTTCGGGTCCCCTCCACATAAGCGAGAAAGGATGCGGCATCCCGCGGCGGGGGCCGAGGTCGTTCATCAGCAAACACATGGGCGGAATTGATCATCACCGCGCAGGCCAATTCGTTTCCCCATTGCTCACTCAGCAACGCCTGCGCGCCGAGAGCCAGCGCATCGCCCAAGACATCCAAACCGCGAACGACGCTGGACGCCGGGGACAAGTCCGCGGGCCGGCATAACCGATTGCGCCGACTCAACGGCAAGCAATGCCAGAGGTCGTGAAACAGGGACTGATTCAACGCCAGCAGGCCGCATTGCAGGACAGCAAAGGACGAGTACTCGTAAAAATTGCGGGCCACGCCCGGCAGGTAAACAACATGAGGCACATCGATGGGATCATTTTCACGATAGATATGCAGTGCGCCCGGAATCGCTATCGAAGATGTACCCGGCCACATCAACCGGGCCACGCGCACCGTAGCCCACTGCCCGCCCGCCCGCTGGCGGGCCTCAGCGTCCGGTGCATCGATTACGGCCTGAACCATGGCCATTCCCGCTCTCGACAGCTCATCCAGTTGCCGCGCTATAAACGCACGCTGCGCAAAGAGATCCTTGTGTAACTCAACCCAACGCTCCCGGCGCGAGAGCCAGGAACCTTGCGCCAGGGAGTCCCAGTATCGACTTGCTGCCTGGGCGAGACGCTCGAACAGCCGCAAGCCGATAACACGTTCCAGGGCTTCCAGCGGTGTATAAGGCAAGCGCCGGCCAGGATCGCCCTTGATACTCAAGGCGGTGAATTGATTGACGTTGATCGGCACGCTCGGCAGCACCAGCAGGGCCAGCGCGCGATCGGTCAAGCTGTCGACTTTCTCTGCCACCCGGGGTGGCTTGGGCTCGGTAAACAGCAGGTTGTCCGGGTCGACGTCAAACGCTTTGCGCAGCTCGGCGCGGATGACCTGCAGGATTTTTGGCGAGCGGCCCGTGAGGCGTAACAGCGCGTTTGCCGATTCATTGCAGCGCAAGTCAGCCAGGCAGATCTGATTGATCAGCCGGCTGGGATGGGTAGTGGTGTTGATCCGCACCTCCACCTGGTCGCGAATATGCCGAGACTGCGCTTCGGCAATGACGTCCGGCGCATCCGCTTCGGTGGGTTCGACGGAGCGATTGGATGAGGAAGGCGTATCCGGCTGATTGGGCGGCGACGTCATAGGGCTTCTTCTCTATGAGGAAAAGACCCAGCCTAGGCACCCGTGCTGTTTAAAAGGTGCTAGATAGTTGAATACGCAGACGAAAAAAAGCCCGCAGTGTGGGCGGGCGAAAAACCAACGAAGAGCTTGGGGGTATGAAGCGAGGTGACGCTCAGCTACCGCGATAGGTGGAGTAGCTGTAAGGCGAAATCAGTAGCGGGACATGGTAATGATCCTGCTCGGCGCTGATGCCGAACCGCAGCACGACGACGTCGAGGAACGCCGGTTCCGGCAATTGCACGCCACGGGCGCGGTAATAGTCGCCGGCACTGAACTGCAATTGGTAGACACCGCTGCGGTAGTCGTCGCCCTGCAGCAATGGCGCGTCGCAGCGACCATCGTCGTTGGTCACGGCAGTCGCGACCAACGCCAGCTGCGCACCGTCGACGCGGTACAGCTCAACCTTGATGGCGCTGCCGGGGCAGCCATGTGCGGCGTCCAAAACATGTGTAGTCAAGCGTCCCATGGCGTGGTCGCGCCTCCCGAAGTCAGTAGTAGAGAACCCGCACTCTTTCAGGGCATCGAAAAAGCCGGCGATGGCTAATTAAGACATTTTTTAAAAAAATTGTACACAATAAAAATCACAAACCTTGGGATCCTGCCGCCTTTGTTGCTTGAGGGGCCAATTCGTATGTAATCCTTGCTTTTAAACGACCTTTTGTCCATTAGCTGACCAGTCAGGCAAGTTTCTTGCTACACCCTTTCTGACGAGCCTCGATGAAAAAATGCAGAAATGCAGGCTTACAAAGTTTGCGATAAGTTGTATACAATCACTCATCGCTGTGACGCCACCCAGTCTTTCCACTGCCCGGCCGCCACACACACTTGCTACCACGAACAAGAAGGAAGACTGCAGTGAGCGCTGACTACCCACGCGACCTGATCGGTTACGGCAGTAACCCTCCTCACCCCCACTGGCCGGGCAAGGCACGCATTGCGCTGTCGTTCGTACTCAACTACGAAGAAGGCGGCGAGCGCAATATCCTGCACGGCGACAAAGAGTCCGAAGCCTTCCTCTCGGAAATGGTCTCGGCGCAACCGCTGCAGGGCGCGCGCAACATGAGCATGGAGTCGCTGTATGAATACGGCAGCCGTGCCGGGGTGTGGCGCATCCTCAAGCTGTTCAAGGAATTCGACATTCCGCTGACGATCTTCGCCGTGGCCATGGCCGCCCAGCGCCATCCGGAGGTGATCCGCGCCATGGTTGCCGCCGGCCACGAGATCTGCAGCCACGGCTACCGCTGGATCGACTACCAGTACATGGACGAGGCCCAGGAACGCGAACATATGCTGGAAGCGATCCGCATCCTCACCGAGCTGACCGGGGAACGCCCGCTGGGCTGGTACACCGGCCGCACCGGCCCCAACACGCGGCGCCTGGTGATGGAGGAAGGCGGCTTCCTGTATGACTGCGACACCTACGACGACGACCTGCCCTACTGGGAACCGAACACACCCACCGGCAAGCCGCACCTGGTCATCCCTTACACCCTGGACACCAATGACATGCGCTTCACCCAGGTGCAGGGTTTCAACAAGGGCGACGACTTTTTCGAGTACCTCAAGGACGCCTTCGACGTGCTGTATGCCGAAGGGGCCGAGGCGCCGAAAATGCTTTCCATCGGCCTGCACTGTCGCCTGATCGGCCGCCCGGCGCGCCTGGCCTCGTTGAAGCGTTTTATCGAGTACGCCAAGAGCCACGAACAGGTGTGGTTCACCCGCCGCGTCGACATTGCCCGGCACTGGCAGCAAACCCACCCCTATACGGGAGCGGCGAAATGACTGCGTTCCAAACCCTGAAACCGTCGAACCTGAGCCGCGATGAGTTCGTCGCCGCTTTTGCCGATATCTACGAACACTCGCCATGGGTGGCCGAAAAGGCCTTCGACCTGGGCCAGGACGCGTCGATCGACCAGATCGAAACCCTGCACCAGCGCATGAGCGATATCCTGTTGAGCGCCGATCACGCCAGTCAACTGGCACTGATCAACGCTCACCCGGACCTGGCCGGCAAAGCCGCCGTCCAGGGCCAGCTGACCCAAGCCAGCACCGATGAACAAGCGGGCGCGGGTATCCACCAATGCACGGCCGAAGAGTTCTCGCGCTTCACCGAGCTGAACGAGGCCTACAAAGCCAAGTTCAAGTTTCCCTTCATCATGGCGGTAAAAGGCAGCAACCGGCACCAGATCCTCGCCGCGTTCGAAACGCGCATCCACAACGACACCGACGTTGAGTTCAAGTGCGCGCTGGACGAGATCAACAAGATCGCGTTGTTCCGATTACTGACCCTCTAAACGACCATCCCCAGCCACTCTATCCAAGGCAGACAAGAAGAATGAAAGCTTACGCCGTACCTTTCGAAAAGTTCGTCAACCTCGCCGACGCCCGCCTGGGCACCAAGATCATCGAAGTCACCGATGACTGGTTCGCCGACGCCAATCGCCTGTTCCAGCCGACCCCGGCCGTGTGGAAGGAGGGCGTTTTCGATGACAACGGCAAGTGGATGGACGGCTGGGAGTCACGCCGCAAGCGCTTCGAAGGCTACGACAGCGCGGTGATCCGCCTGGGCGTACCGGGCTCGATCAAAGGCGTGGACATCGACACTTCATTCTTCACCGGCAACTTCCCGCCATCGGCCTCCCTGGAAGCCTGCTTCCTCGCCTCGGGCGAGCCGGATGCCAACACCCAGTGGGTGGAAGTGCTGTCGGCCGTGGAGCTGCAAGGTAACAGCCACCATTACCACGAGATCAACAATGCGCAGGCGTTCAGCCACCTGCGGTTCAACATCTACCCGGATGGCGGGGTAGCGCGTCTGCGCGTGTACGGCGTGCCATTCCGCGACTGGTCTGCGGTGGGCGACAACGAACAGGTCGACCTGGCTGCCGCGCTCAATGGCGGGCGTGCCCTGGCCTGCTCCGATGAACACTTCGGGCGCATGAGCAACATCCTCAACCCGGGCCGTGGCATCAACATGGGCGATGGCTGGGAAACCGCGCGTCGCCGTACGCCGGGCAATGACTGGGTGATCGTCGCGCTGGGTCACCCTGGCGAGATCGAGAAGATCATCGTCGACACCCTGCACTTCAAGGGCAACTACCCGGACACCTGCTCGATCCAGGGCGCGTTCGTCAAGGGCGGTACTGACAGCCAGATCGAGACCCAATCGCTGTTCTGGCGTGAACTGCTGCCGGCACAGAAACTGGAAATGCACGCCGAACACACCTTCGCCGAGCAGATCAAGGCGCTGGGGCCGATTACCCATATCCGTCTGAATGTGTTCCCGGATGGTGGTGTGAGCCGCCTGCGGGTACTGGGCAAGGTAGCCAAATAAGCGGTAAACCCTGTGGCGAGGGAGCTTGCTCCCGCTGGAGTGCGAAGCGCTCCCAAGATTTCAGGGCCGCTACGAAGCCCAGCGGGAGCAAGCTCCCTCGCCACAACAACAGATCCAACACAGCATTCGGATAAGAAGACAGCCATGCGCACACTGATGATCGAACCCCTGACCAAAGAAGCCTTCGCCCCCTTCGGAGACGTTATCGAAACCGATGGCAGCGATCACTTCATGATCAACAACGGGTCGACCATGCGCTTTCACAAACTGGCGACGGTCGAAACAGCACAGCCTGAAGACCACGCCATCATCAGCATCTTCCGCGCCGACGCGCAGGACATGCCGCTGACCGTGTGCATGTTGGAGAGACACCCGCTGGGCAGCCAGGCCTTCATTCCGCTGCTCGGCAACCCCTTTCTGATCGTGGTCGCGCCACTTGGCGATGTACCGGTATCAGGCTTGGTCCGCGCCTTCGTCACCAACGGCAGGCAGGGCATCAATTACCATCGCGGCGTCTGGCACCACCCGGTGCTGACGATCGAAAAGCGGGATGACTTCCTGGTGGTTGATCGCAGTGGCACAGGCAATAACTGCGATGAGCATTTTTTCAAAGAGGATGAGCGGTTGATCCTCGCCCCCCACCAATAAGAGAAGGTCTGATCACCCGACAACAAGGGTGACAGGCGAGAGGTAAAGACTGTGGAAGCACATTTGATGGAATGGCTGAACCTGAGCGTGCGCTGGGTTCACATGATCACCGGCGTCGCCTGGATCGGCGCTTCTTTCTACTTCGTCTGGCTGGAAAACAACCTCAATCGCGTCAACCCCAAGAGCGGCCTGGCCGGTGACTTGTGGGCGATTCACGGTGGCGGCATCTACCACCTGGAAAAGTACAAACTGGCCCCGCCGACCATGCCGGACAACCTGCACTGGTTCAAATGGGAAGCCTATTTCACCTGGATGTCGGGCATTGCGCTGCTGTGCGTGGTGTTCTACTGGAATCCGACCCTCTACCTGCTCGCCCCCGGCAGCAGCCTGAGCGGCACCGAAGGCGTATTGCTGGGCATCGGCTCACTGTTCGCCGGCTGGTTCATCTACTCCTTCCTCTGCGACTCAGCCCTGGGCAAGCGCCCTGCCCTGCTCGGTTTGATCCTGTTCGTGCTGTTGATTGCGGCGGCCTACGGCTTCAGCAAGGTGTTCAGCGGTCGTGGCGCCTACCTGCATGTGGGCGCGGTGATCGGCACGATCATGGTCGGCAACGTGTTCCGCATCATCATGCCCGCCCAGCGCGCATTGGTGGCGGCCATCGCCGAGAACCGCACACCCGACCCGGCGCTGCCGGCCAAGGGCTTGCTGCGCTCGCGGCACAACAACTACTTCACCCTGCCGGTGCTGTTCATCATGATCAGCAACCACTTCCCGAGCACCTATGGCAGCCACTACAACTGGCTGATCCTGGCCGGGATTGCCGTGGCGGCGGTATTGGTGCGCCACTACTTCAACACCCGGCATAACAGCCAGAAGTATGCATGGACCTTACCGGTGGGCGCGCTGGCAATGATCAGCCTGGCCTATGTGACCGGGCCCACGCCGGCGCCGGAAGTGGCCAAGGCACCTGCGAAGATTGAGTACCAGCCATTGCCGGAAACCGCCCTGGGTGGTGGCTTGAAACCCGCAGCCCCTGCCGCACCGGCTGAGCCCGCCGCAGCACCGGCCCAGGCGACGATTGATTTCGACAAGGTGCATGGCGTAATCCAGGAACGCTGCGCCGTGTGCCACTCGGCCAAGCCCACCAGTCCGCTGTTCAGCACCGCGCCGGCTGGGGTGATGTTCGACACCCCGGCGCAGATCCAGCAGCAGGCTGCGCGCATTCAAGCGCAGGCCGTCGCGAGCCAGATCATGCCGCTGGGCAACATTACCCAGATGACCCAGCAGGAGCGGGATTTGATTGGCACCTGGATCAATCAGGGGGCGCGTACCAACTAGTTGATTCACACAGATCCAATGTGGGAGGGGGCTTGCCCCCGATGAGGGTGTGTCAGTGAATGCATCTGTAAATGACGCTCCGCTATCGGGGGCAAGCCCCCTCCCACATTTGGGCCAGCATCGTTTTGAAGATTGAGTTACACCCGGCAATTGAATGCCAAACAACACAACAATAAAAAAGATTCGAGGTGTTGCATGTCCCAGTTAGAAACGCAGAACCCTGCCGCGCCCGCCATGGTGCGGCTGCCCCTCTTGCAATTGATTCTGGTAGGCCTGCAACACGTCTTGCTGATGTACGGCGGTGCCGTCGCCGTGCCCCTGATCATTGGCCAGGCCGCCGGGCTGAGCCGTGAAGAAATCGCCTTCCTGATCAACGCCGACCTGTTGGTCGCCGGTATCGCCACCCTGGTGCAGTCGTTCGGCATCGGCCCGGTGGGCATTCGCATGCCGGTGATGATGGGCGCCAGTTTTGCCGCCGTCGGCAGCATGGTCGCCATGGCAGGCATGCCTGGCATCGGCTTGCAGGGGATTTTCGGCGCGACCATCGCCGCCGGGTTCTTCGGCATGCTTATCGCGCCGTTCATGTCCAGGATCGTGCGTTTTTTCCCGCCGCTGGTGACCGGTACCGTGATTACCGCCATCGGCCTTTCGCTGTTTCCCGTGGCCGTGAACTGGGCCGGTGGCGGCAGTGCCGCCGCTACGTTCGGCTCGCCGGTGTACCTGGCGATTGCCGCGCTGGTGCTGGCCACCATCCTGCTGATCAACCGCTTCATGCGTGGCTTCTGGGTGAACATCTCGGTGCTGATCGGCATGGGCCTGGGCTACGCATTATGCGGCACGCTCGGCATGGTCGACCTCAGCGGCCTGGCCCAGGCACCGTGGGTGCAGGTGGTGACCCCGCTGCACTTCGGCATGCCCACATTCGAGTTGGCGCCGATCCTGTCGATGTGCCTGGTGGTGGTGATCATTTTTGTCGAGTCCACCGGGATGTTCCTCGCCCTGGGCAAAATCACCGGCCAGGAGGTCACGCCGAAGATGCTGCGCCGTGGTTTGCTGTGTGATGCCGGCGCGTCGTTCTTTGCCGGTTTCTTCAATACCTTCACCCACTCCTCGTTCGCGCAGAACATCGGCCTGGTGCAGATGACCGGCGTGCGCTGCCGCTCGGTCACGATCATGGCCGGTGCGTTCCTGATTGTGCTGAGCCTGTTGCCCAAGGCCGCCTACCTGGTGGCGTCGATTCCACCGGCGGTACTGGGCGGCGCGGCGATTGCGATGTTCGGCATGGTCGCGGCGACCGGTATCAAGATCCTGCAGGAAGCCGACATCGCCGACCGACGCAACCAATTGCTGGTAGCAGTAAGCATCGGCATGGGCCTGATCCCGGTGGTGCGCCCGGAGTTCTTCGCGCAATTGCCGTTATGGATGAGCCCGATCACCCACAGTGGCATCGCCATGGCCACCCTCAGCGCGTTGTCGCTGAACATCCTGTTCAACATTCTCGGCGGTGCGGAACGCCCTGCCGTTGAGCACGCCCACAGCTGAAGCGTGCCCCATCGTCGCCTTGTGCGCGCTGTAACGGCGCACTTGAGCCCAGACGTGGGAGCCAGTATTCTCCGCGCCCGCTTGAATCGACGGTTTTTTACCGCCTTGGCGCGGCTTTTGCTACAGCCATAAAGTTGACCAATCAGACGAGTTCTTCAGCAAATCCAAAGGCGCCACACCAGAGCGCCAGATTAAAAAACATAAAACTTTAACTCGGGAGCACCGAATGAAACCTATGTTCAAAGGCCTGATGCTGGCGGGATCCCTGCTGGCCGGCGGCCAAGCCGTGGCCGGTGATTTGTTGCAGTGGCAGAACAACAGCCTGACGTATCTGTGGGGCAAGAGCTTTACCGTCAACCCGCAGATCCAGCAAACCGTCACGTTCGAACATGCCGACGCGTGGAAATACGGCGACAACTTCTTCTTCCTCGACCGCATCTTTTACAACGGCAAGGAAGACGGTAACGTCGGCCCAAATACCTACTACGGCGAGTTCAGCCCACGCTTGTCGTTCGGCAAGATTCTCGACAAAGACCTCTTATTCGGCCCGATCAAGGATGTATTGCTGGCCTTCACTTACGAGTTCGGCGAAGGCGACAACGAGTCGTACTTGCTGGGTCCGGCGTTTGATTTGAATATTCCGGGCTTCGACTACTTCCAGTTGAACTTCTATCAGCGTCAGACCGAAGGCAACCGCCCGGGTGACGGCGTGTGGCAGATCACGCCGGTGTGGTCGTACACCATCCCCGTGGGCAACTCCGATGTGTTGATCGACGGTTTCATGGACTGGGTGGTCGATAACGACAAGAACGCCCGCGGCACTTATCACGCCAACCTGCACTTCAACCCGCAGGTCAAATATGACCTGGGCAAGGCGCTGCATTGGGGCGACAAACAGTTGTATGTGGGCTTTGAATACGACTACTGGAAGAACAAGTACGGGATCGAGGATTCGGGGGCGTTCAAGACGACCCAGGATACGGCGAGCTTCCTGGTCAAGTATCACTTCTGACTGAGCACCGCCTTTCAACCTGTGGGAGGGGGCGTGCCCTAATGCCAGTCAATCAAGGTTTTTTGTAGGAGCGAGCTTGCTCGCGAAGAACTCAGGGCTCTCGCGTTTATTCAGACTGAACGCGTTGCCTGGACGTTTTTCGCGAGCAAGCTCGCTCCTACAATGAGCCCCTTTCGCTTAACTGACTGGCATTAGGCCGAGGAATCGCGACAGTTCCTCGCGCTTGGCCAACGCATCTTTGCGCCCCAACTCAATCAACTCACTGCAATACCCCGCCTCGAACAACAAGTAACTCAACACGCCCGCCCCGCTCGTCTTGGTCGCCCCTGGCCCACGCAAGAACATACGCAACGCCGCCGGCAGTTCCTGGCGATGCCGCGCCGCGATTTCGTCGATCGGCTGACTGGGCGCAATCACCAGCACATCCACCGCCGCCACCCCAGGCGACGCATGGCTGAATTGATTCAAGCGTTCCAGCAATTCGATATCACTTTCCAGGCTGTCAATGAACGTACTGTTGAGCATGTGCCCACCGATTTGCGCGAGGGTCGGTTCCTGGCCGGTGTAGGTGCGCGGCGTCGAGGGTTCATTGCCGCGCGGGTTACCGCTGACGCCTACCACCAGCACGCGACTCGCGCCCAGGTGCAAAGCCGGGCTGATCGGGGCTGACTGGCGAACGGCGCCGTCACCGAAAAACTCCTGGTCGAGTTTCACCGGGGCGAACAGCAAGGGAATCGCAGAACTGGCCAGCAAGTGTTCAACCGTGAGTTGGGTCGGCACGCCGATCCGCCGATGCCGCAGCCAGGGGGCGATGGTGCCGCCGCCTTGGTAGAAGGTCACCGCTTGCCCGGATTCATAGCCGAACGCGGTGACCGCCACGGCGTGCAGATGCTTGTGCCGGATAGCGTCGTCGATCCCCGCCAGGTGCAGTTTGTCTTGCAGCAGATCGCGCAGCGGTGAACTGTCGAGCAACGCCACCGGGAACTGCCGGCCCAGGCCCAACAAGCTATGAATAAGAAAGCGGCTCGCCTGGCGGATCACTCCCCGCCAGTCGCTGCGCAGGACCAGATGGCTGCGAAAGCCTTGCCAGAAAGCCGTGAGGCGTTGAATGGCGGCGGGGAAGTCAGTCGCGCCACTGGCCAAGGTGACCGCATTGATCGCCCCGGCGGACGTGCCGACAATCACCGGAAACGGATTCGGCGCCCCCGGCGGCAGCAACTCGGCAATCGCCGCCAACACCCCCACCTGATACGCCGCTCGCGCCCCGCCGCCGGAAAGAATCAAGCCTGTAACCGGTTCAGCTGGGCGCATTGCGTCACTCCATATGGGAAAGGTCAGTCTTACCGACGGCGTTTTTCGTACAACTTGGGTTCACCCGGTGGCCGGCTCTTGAAGCGGCGGTGAGTCCACAGGTATTGCTCGGGGCATTCACGAATCGAAGCTTCAACCCATTGGTTGATGCGCAGGCAGTCGATTTCGTCCGTCTCGCCGGGGAAATCGGTCAGCGGCGCATGAATCACCAGGCGATAGCCGCTGCCATCGGCAAGGCGTTCCTGGGTGAACGGCACCACCAAGGCTTTGCCCAGGCGCGCGAACTTGCTGGTGGCGGTAACCGTGGCGGCCTGGATGCCGAACAACGGCACGAAGATACTTTGCTTGGCGCCGTAATCCTGGTCTGGTGCGTACCAGATCGCACGGCCGGCGCGCAGCAGCTTGAGCATGCCGCGCACATCGTCGCGCTCCACGGCCAGGGAATCGAGGTTGTGACGCTCGCGGCCACGGCGCTGGATGAAGTCGAACAGCGGGTTGCCGTGTTCGCGGTACATGCCGTCGATGGTGTGCTTTTGCCCGAGCAGGGCGGCGCCGATTTCCAGCGTGGTGAAGTGCAAGGCCATCAGGATCACGCCCTTGCCTTCCAGTTGCGCCTGGGTGAGATGCTCCAACCCCTGCACATGAGCCAGCCGCGCCAGGCGCGGTTTGGGCCACCACCAGCTCATGGCCATCTCGAAGAAAGCGATACCGGTGGAAGCAAAATTTTCCTTGAGCAGGCTTTTGCGCTCCTTGGCGGACTTCTCCGGGAAGCACAACTCCAGGTTGCGCGCGGCAATGCGTCGGCGCTCGCCGGCCACGCGGTACATGCCCGCGCCCAACAGGCGACCAATGGTCAGCAGCACCCGGTACGGCAGTTGGGTGACCAGCCACAGCAGGCCCAGCCCCAGCCATAACGGCCAAAAACGCGGGTGAAGAAATACAGCTCGAAAACGCGGGCGATCCATTACAGATTCCGGTAAAGACAAGGGCCGCGCATTCTACAACGGTTCGACTCGGCTTGCGGCGGGTGAGTGTTCTCGTTATAAGTCTCGACACTTTTCGCGACAAGCCGCTTTTGCCGACCATGAGCCAAACCGAACCGCTAGACCAAGATCCCGTGTTCCAGCTGAAGGGCAGCATGCTCGCCATTACCGTGCTGGAACTGGCCCGCAATGACCTCGACGCCCTCGACCGCCAACTGGCCGCCAAGGTCGCCCTGGCGCCGAACTTTTTCAACAATGCCCCGCTGGTGCTGGCCCTGGACAAACTCCCGGCCGGCCAAGGCGTCATCGACCTGCCGGGACTGATGCGCGTGTGCCGCTCCCACGGCCTGCGCACCCTGGCGATTCGCGCCAGCCGTATCGAAGATATTGCCGCGGCCATCGCCATTGAACTGCCAGTATTGCCGCCCTCCGGTGCACGCGAGCGTCCGCTGGAACCATTGGTCGGCGAAGAGAAGAAAAAACCGGAAAAACCACCTGAACCGACGATCAGGCCGACCAGGATCATCACCTCGCCGGTGCGCGGCGGGCAGCAGATCTACGCCCAGGGCGGCGACCTTGTGGTGGTCTCCTCGGTCAGCCCCGGCGCGGAACTTCTCGCCGACGGTAACATCCATGTATACGGCCCGATGCGCGGACGTGCACTGGCCGGCATCAAGGGTGATACCAAAGCGCGTATTTTCTGCCAGCAGTTGACCGCTGAGCTGGTTTCCATCGCGGGTCAGTACAAGGTTTCCGAAGATTTGCGCCGTGATCCACTGTGGGGGGCTTCGGTACAGGTCAACCTGTCGGGCGATGTGTTGAACATCATCCGTCTTTAACGGATACTGCCGCATTTTCCAAGCATCTCTAGACTCTGATAGCAAAGCGAAACTGGCAATACTTGCGTAGGACTATTTGGAAGTAGGGTGTTTCCCCTGAGGAAAACCTGGCTTTCCCCTACACAGGCTGTCCGCCTGCAGCGGGTTTCAAGAGATGTTTTTCAGGGACCGAAAGTCCTTTTTCCTTAGGGGTGAAACACCTTGGCCAAGATTCTCGTGGTTACATCCGGCAAGGGTGGTGTGGGTAAGACCACCACCAGCGCCGCTATCGGTACCGGCCTCGCTCTGCGCGGCCACAAGACAGTCATCGTCGACTTCGACGTCGGTTTGCGTAACCTCGACCTGATCATGGGCTGCGAACGCCGCGTAGTGTACGACTTCGTCAACGTGGTCAACGGCGAAGCCAACCTGCAACAGGCCCTGATCAAGGACAAGCGCCTTGAGAACCTGTATGTGCTGGCCGCCAGCCAGACCCGTGACAAAGACGCGCTGACCAAGGAAGGCGTAGGCAAGGTTCTTGCCGAGCTGAAAGAAACCTTCGAATACGTGGTGTGCGACTCCCCGGCCGGTATCGAAACCGGTGCTCACCTGGCGATGTACTTCGCCGATGAAGCCATCGTCGTGACCAACCCGGAAGTGTCCTCGGTACGTGACTCCGACCGTATGCTCGGCCTGCTGGCCAGCAAGTCCAAGCGCGCCGAAGAAGGCCAGGACCCGATCAAGGAACACCTGCTGCTGACCCGCTACAACCCCGAGCGCGTCAACAACGGCGAAATGCTCGGCGTTGAAGACGTCAAGGAGATCCTCGCGGTGACCCTGCTGGGTGTGATTCCCGAGTCCCAGGCCGTCCTGAAAGCGTCCAACCAGGGCGTGCCGGTGATTCTCGATGACCAGAGCGACGCCGGCCAGGCGTACAGCGATGCGGTTGATCGCCTGCTGGGCAAGACCGTGGAACACCGCTTCCTCGATGTGAAGAAGAAGGGCTTCTTCGAGCGTATCTTTGGAGGCAACTAAACAATGAAATTTCTCGACTTCTTTCGTGCCAACAAAAAGCCAAGCACCGCGTCGGTCGCGAAAGAGCGTCTACAGATCATCGTGGCGCACGAACGCGGCCAACGCAGCACCCCGGACTACCTGCCAGCCTTGCAGAAGGAGCTGGTCGAGGTGATCCGCAAGTACGTCAATATCGGCAACGATGACGTGCATGTCGCCCTGGAAAATGACGGCAGTTGCTCGATTCTGGAACTCAATATCACCCTGCCTGATCGTTAATCGAACAGGCGGCCGCCACGGCGGCTCGCTCACCTGATCCCCTTGCGGGAACCGGGTGGGCGAGCCGCCGTTGGCGTTTGTTACGAGGCTGTTTAATGCCGCTGTCCAATATCCATATCCTGCATCAGGACGACGCTGTCCTGGTGGTGAACAAGCCAACCCTGCTGCTCTCGGTGCCCGGCCGGGCCGACGACAACAAGGACTGCCTGATCACCCGCCTGCAGGAAAACGGCTACCCCGAAGCCCGCATCGTCCATCGCCTGGACTGGGAAACCTCGGGCATCATCCTGCTGGCACGTGACGCGGACACCCACCGCGAACTGTCCCGCCAGTTTCATGACCGCGAAACGGAAAAGGCCTACACCGCGTTGGCCTGGGGCCAGCCGGAACTGGACAGCGGCAGCATCGACTTGCCCTTGCGCTATGACCCGCCGACCAAGCCACGCCATGTGGTGGACCACGAATTCGGCAAGCACGCGCTGACCTTCTGGAAGGTGCTGGAACGTTGCGGCGACTGGTGCCGCGTCGAGCTGACGCCCATCACTGGGCGCTCGCACCAACTGCGTGTGCACATGCTGTCTATCGGCCATCCGCTGCTCGGTGACGGCCTGTACGCCCATGAACAAGCCCTCGCCGCCTGGCCGCGCCTGTGCCTGCACGCAAGCATGCTGAGCTTTACCCATCCGCAAAGCGGCGAGCGCTTGCGTTTCGAGTGCCCAGCGCCCTTCTAAAGCTGTAAACACAGTACATGTGGGAGGGGGCTTGTCCCCGATAGCAGTGGGTCAGCTAAGACATTGGCTGACTGATACACCGCAATCGGGGGCAAGCCCCCTCCCACATTTTGTTCTGTGTGAGTTCTAGACACCGAGTCAAACCAATACGGTAAACTCCGCGCATTGCTGTCTGGAGCTATTTATGCGCGAAGCGTTGAATCAAGGCCTGATCGACTTCCTCAAGGCCTCCCCCACTCCTTTTCATGCCACTGCTGCCCTGGCCCAGCGCCTGGAAGCGGCCGGTTACCAGCGTCTCGACGAGCGTGACACCTGGGCCACCGAAGCCAACGGTCGCTATTACGTGACCCGTAACGACTCTTCGATCATCGCGTTCAAACTGGGCCGCCATTCGCCACTGCAGGACGGCATCCGCATGGTCGGCGCCCACACCGACAGCCCGTGCCTGCGGGTCAAGCCTCAGCCCGAGCTGCAACGCCAGGGTTTCTGGCAGTTGGGCGTGGAAGTTTACGGTGGTGCATTGCTGGCCCCGTGGTTCGACCGCGACCTGTCCCTGGCCGGCCGCGTCACGTTCCGTCGTGATGGCAAGGTCGAAAGCCAGCTGATCGACTTCAAGCTGCCGATCGCCATCATTCCCAACCTGGCCATTCACCTCAACCGTGAAGCCAACCAGGGCTGGGCGATCAATGCCCAGACCGAACTGCCGCCAATCCTCGCGCAATTTGCCGGTGACGAGCGCGTGGACTTTCGCGCCGTACTCACCGAACAACTGGCTCGCGAGCATGGGCTGAATGCCGATGTGGTGCTCGATTACGAGCTGAGCTTCTACGACACCCAAAGCGCTGCGGTGATTGGCCTCAATGGCGACTTCATCGCCGGGGCACGCCTGGACAACCTGCTGTCGTGCTACGCCGGGCTGCAAGCCCTGCTCACCAGCGACACCGATGAAACCTGCGTGCTGGTGTGCAACGACCATGAAGAAGTCGGCTCCTGCTCGGCTTGCGGCGCCGATGGCCCGATGCTGGAACAGACCCTGCGCCGTTTGCTGCCGGAAGGTGAAGAGTTCGTACGCACCATTCAGAAATCCCTGTTGGTGTCCGCGGACAACGCCCATGGCGTGCACCCCAACTATGCCGAGAAACACGACGCCAACCACGGCCCCAAGCTCAACGCCGGCCCGGTGATCAAGGTCAACAGCAACCAGCGCTACGCCACCAACAGCGAAACCGCAGGGTTCTTCCGCCACCTGTGCATGGCCCAGGAAGTACCGGTGCAAAGCTTTGTGGTGCGCAGCGACATGGGCTGTGGCTCGACGATCGGCCCGATCACCGCCAGCCACCTGGGCGTGCGCACCGTAGACATCGGCCTGCCGACGTTTGCCATGCATTCGATTCGTGAACTGTGTGGCAGTCATGACTTGGCGCATCTGGTCAAGGTATTGGGCGCGTTTTACGCCAGCCGCGATCTGCCCTGATCTCAGGACCGAATGCGCTCAAAAATGTGGGAGGGGGCTTGCCCCCGATTGCTGTGCTTCAGACAAAAATACATTGACTGACACTCTGCCATCGGGGGCAAGCCCCCTCCCACATTGGTTATGTGTTCACCTGATCCATATCACCTGCATTTCCCATAATCCGACCTAGACTTGTCAGTATTCCCACTCTGACAAGGCCGTCGCACCATGATCTCCATGTCCTCCTTCCACGCCATGCTTATCCCTATCCTGATCGGCATGATCATGCTCGCCGTCGGCTTCAACTTTCGCGACAAGCCCCTTGGCGTATTCGGCATGTGGGTCGGCATGCTGCTGATCCTGGGTACCGTGGTGTACAAGATCCTTGCCAAACTGGCGGAATGACAAATGCGCTCGCATCTGGCATAGCGGCCTCGTACACTCGGTCAATTCGTCGTTTTCAAGGTTGACCGCCTCGTGCTTTCCCGCCTGTTTGCCCTGCCCTGCTACCTGCTCATTACTCTGCTCACGCTGCTGCCGCTGACGTCAGCCCAAGCCGTGGGTTTGCCCGGTATGCTGGGCAGCTCCACCAAGGCCCAACCCCAGGCCGAGGTGCCCTTGGGGCAGTCGCTGGACGAGGTGATCAAGACCCTGGAGAACGACCAGCAGCGCACCCAGTTGTTGAGCGACCTGAAGAAACTGCGCGCCGCCACGCAAAAGGCCCAACCGGCTGCCGAACTCGGTGTGCTGGGCCTGATCGGCAGTACGCTGTCGGGCTTTGAACAACAATTCTCAGGCGCCGACAGCCCGCTGGGTCGCTGGTCCAATGAGGTCGACCTGGCCAAGGATGAACTCAGTGCGCTGATGCTGCCGGCCAGCGAATGGTTGCCGATCATCTTCGGTTTTGCGGTGATCCTGGCGGTGTGGAGCCTGTTGGCCGCCGCGCTGATCTGGCTCAGCCATCGCGTACGCGAACGCTTCGGCCTGCCCGAGGAGCTGCCGCAACACCCACGCACCTGGGACATGCTGCGCTTCGCCCTGCGCAAGCTGGGCCCGTGGTTGATCGCCCTGGTGATCACGGTTTACCTGAGCTACGCGCTGCCATCGTCGCTGGGCAAGTCCCTGGCGATGGTGCTGGCTTACGCCCTGGTCGTGGGTACCTGTTTCTCGGCAATCTGCGTGATTGCCTTTTCCCTGCTGGACGGCCCGCATCGCCACCGCGCCCTGTATATCCTGCGTCATCAGGCCTTCCGCCCACTGTGGTGGATCGGCAGTTTTGCCGCCTTTGGCGAAGCCTTGAGCGACCCACGGCTGGTCGCGGCGCTCGGCCAGCACCTGGCACACACGGCCGCCACCGTAGCGAATGTGATGGCGGCGCTGTCCACGGGGGTATTTATCCTACGGTTCCGTCGACCGATTGCCCACCTGATCCGCAACCAGCCGCTGTCGCGTCGCCTGACGCGTCGCGCCCTCACCGATACCCTGTCGATTATCGGCACCTTCTGGTACTTGCCGGCGCTGTTGCTGGTGGGCATTTCGCTGTTCGCCACCTTTCTGTCCGCCGGCGACACCAGCACCGCCCTGCGCCAATCGCTGCTGTGCACGGTGCTGTTGGTGTTGTGCATGGTGATCAACGGGCTGGTGCGGCGCCACGCGCTCAAACCGCAACGCGGGCACAAGCGCCATGCACTGTACTCCGACCGCCTGAAAAGCTTCGTCTACACCCTGGCGCACCTGCTGGTGTGGCTGGTGTTCATTGAACTGGGCCTGCGCGTGTGGGGCCTGTCGCTGATTCGCTTTACCGAAGGCGACGGCCATGAAATCAGCGTCAAGCTGTTCAGCCTCGGCGGCACCTTGCTGTTTGCCTGGCTGATCTGGATCCTCAGCGACACCGCGATCCACCACGCCCTGACCCGCTCGCGCAAAGGCCTGGCCAACGCGCGTGCGCAAACCATGATGCCGTTGATCCGCAACGTGCTGTTCATCACCATCTTTATCATCGCCGCCATCGTCGCCCTGGCGAACATGGGCATGAACGTCACGCCACTGCTGGCCGGTGCCGGTGTGATCGGCCTGGCGATCGGTTTCGGTGCGCAGTCGCTGGTGGCCGACTTGATCACCGGCCTGTTCATCATTATCGAAGACTCCCTGGCCATCGATGACTACGTGGACGTCGGCGGTCACCTCGGCACCGTCGAAGGGCTGACCATCCGCACCGTGCGCCTGCGCGATATCGACGGCATCGTGCACACCATTCCCTTCAGCGAAATCAAGAGCATCAAGAACTACTCGCGCGAATTCGGCTACGCGATCTTCCGCGTGGCGATCCCCTACAACATGGAGATCGACGACGCGATCAAGCTGATGCGCGATGTCGGCCATGCCATGCGCAATGACCCCCTGCAACGCCGCAATATCTGGTCGCCGCTGGAGATCCAGGGCGTGGAGAGTTTCGAATCAGGCAGCGCCATCCTGCGCGCGCGGTTCAAGACGGCGCCGATCAAGCAGTGGGAAGTGTCGCGGGCGTTCAACCTGTCACTCAAGCGGCATCTGGATGAAGCCGGGCTGGACCTGGCGACACCGCGCTTGAGTGTGCAGGTGGTGACGAGCGCATCTGGCGCATTGGAGAAAGAGAAGAGCCTCTAGAAGGCAGCACTGTCCAAATGTGGGAGGGGGCTTGCCCCCGATGGCGGTGGGTCAGCTGAAAATAAGCTGACTGACAGACCGCTATCGGGGGCTTGCCCCCTCCCACATTGAATCCATGGTGTTCAGGCGATTGCCGCGCCATCCATTTTTTGACGCAGGCTCAGCGGGCGCATATCTGTCCAGGTCTCTTCGATATAGGCCAGGCACTCTTTCTTGAAGCCGCTCTTGCCCACGGTGCGCCAGCCGTCCGGCACAGCCTTGTAGTCGGGCCAGATCGAGTATTGCTCTTCGTGGTTGACCACTACCTGAAACAGGATGTCGTCGCGGTCAAATACTGAGGTCATTGCTGTTCTCCGTCGTCCAAAGGCTGGCGGCGCACCATGCGCCGCACTGATATCTGTAGAAACGTACCAAGGGCCAGAAAAATTAGAGCCCGGCGAGCGCCGCCGCCAAGGCGCGCCCGAAGATCTCGGCGACCTGGTCGACCTCAGCGGCGGTGATCACCAGCGGCGGCAGGAAGCGCACCACGCTGCCATGCCGACCGCCCAGCTCGAGAATCAGGCCGCGCTTGAGGCATTCACGTTGCACCAGCGGCGCGAGCTGACGATGCACGGGCGGGTGGCCCTGGATGTCGCGCGTGCCATCCAGGTCTACCAGCTCCACGCCGAGCATCAGCCCACGCCCGCGAATATCCCCCAGTTGTGGGAAGTCGCGCTGCAGTAGGCGCAGGTGTTCGCCCAGGCGCTCGCCCATCACCGCCGCATGCCCGGCCAGGTCGTGTTCCTTGAGGTAGCGCATCACCGCGGAACCGGCCGCCATTGCCATTTGATTGCCGCGGAAGGTCCCGGCATGGGCACCCGGCAGCCAGGTGTCGAGCCAGTCGCGGTACACCACCACCGCCAGCGGCAGGCTGCCGCCGATGGCCTTGGACATCACCACCACGTCCGGGATGATACCGGCGTGCTCGAAGGCGAACATCTTGCCGGTGCGACCAAAACCGCTCTGGATTTCATCGACGATCAGCGCGACACCCGCCTGTTCGGTGATACGCCGCAGGCCGCGCAGCCAATCGAGGTCCGCCGGAACCACGCCGCCCTCGCCCTGCACCACTTCAACGATCACCGCCGCTGGCGGCAACACGCCGGCTTCCGGATCGTTGAGCAGATTTTCCAGGTAATGCAGGTTGACCCGCACGCCCTCTGCACCACCCAGGCCAAACGGGCAACGGTAGTCGTAGGGGAAGGGCAGAAACTGCACGCCATTGCCGAGTAATGCGCCCAAAGGCTTCTTCGGCCCGAGGCTGCCCATCAGGCTCAACGCGCCCTGGCTCATGCCGTGATACCCACCCTGGAACGACAACACCGTACTGCGCCCGGTGGCGGTGCGCACCAGCTTCAGGGCCGCTTCCACCGCATCGGTACCGGTGGGGCCGCAGAACTGGATTTTCGCTTCTCGCGCCAATTGCGGCGGCAACAGGCCGAACAGGTCTTGCACGAACTGATCCTTGACCGGCGTGGTCAGGTCCAGGGTGTGCAACGGCAACTCATCGCTCAAGACCTGTTGAATGGCCTGGATCACCACCGGGTGGTTATGGCCGAGCGCCAGGGTGCCGGCGCCGGCCAGGCAATCGATGAAACGGCGGCCTTCCACATCTTCGACGTAGATACCCTTGGCCCGCTTGAGCGCCAGGGGAATGCGCCGAGGGTAACTGCGGGCGTTGGACTCCTGCTGGCGCTGGCGGGCCAGCAATGGGCTGTCGTCGAACTGGTAGAGCGTTTCGCTGACGTGCACAGGCGCGGCTTCGATGGGGCTGGTGGCGACTGACATCTCTCGATCCCTCAATACGCGGGTGATGGGGGTCATCCGTGGGGGGTGAGGAACGCGCACGGATTTCATGTTCTGAAGACGCATCAGGCTCGAGGGGATTTAGGGGTTTGCTCGGACTTACCGCTGTATACAGATCAAAATGTGGGAGGGGGCTTGCCCCCGATTGCGGTGTATCAGCCAGCCAATGTTTAGCTGACACACTGCTATCGGGGGCAAGCCCCTCCCACATTTGAGGGGTGTTTGGCTTAAAGCCCGCGGTATTTTTCATTCAGCGCGTACAGGATCGCGCAGGTCTCGGCGTCCAGAAGCCCACTGTAATCGCGCGCCCGGAAGTGCATTTGAAACGCTCGAGTGCGCTGTTCGAAGGCCTGGCGATTCCATGCCGGTTTGTATCCATAACGCTGGAATGCCCGCTCTACCTCAACTTCCGGCGGCAACCCCAGGCAAAACCGGCGCTGGTACATCGCGCGGGTCGCCTCGTCAAACCAGGCCCCTATCCCGGCTTCATGCAGGCGCCGCCAGGGCAGCCGGGGCCCCGGGTCGCTCTTGCGCCAGTACGCCACATCCGAATGCCCGAGAACATCGACCGGGCAGATGTGCGCGTATCGCTCGAGAATGTCGCGCACCAGCGCAATCAAAACCTGCACCTGTTCCTCGCGATACGCCGGGAAGGTAAACACGCCTTGGTCATCGCGCGCCAGGTTGACGATTTCGATGCCAATCGCACGGCTATTGAGGTTATCTCGCCCGTCCCAATGACTCGCCCCGGCATGCCAGGCGCGCTTGTCCTCGGGCACCAGGCGAAACACGCGCAGTTCGTCATAGCCGGCGGCGCGGTAAGCGGGCTCATCGGGATCGGGCAGCAGGTAGTGAGCGCTGACCCCGTTCTGCGTCAGCGTGCGCAAGGACGATGCAAAGGGTGCCGCAGTGTAATGCAGGATCACCTGCCCCACGGGCTCGCCGTTACGTTCGTTGAAATCCCTGGCAGGGAAACTGGTATCGATGACCAACATAAGATCCGTCCTTTTCAGTACGGGCCGAATCATTCGGCCCTTTCAAGCGCAAAAAAATTACCGCCATCCTGAAGGCTTGAGCCTCAGGCGGGCGGTAACTATTTGGCACGTGCAGAAAAGCGATCAGCGACGCAACGGCATACCCAGTTCAACCCGCAGGCCATCCACCTGGCTGTCGAATTTTAACGAGCATGAGCAGCGCTGGACGATCGCTTGAACGATCGCCAGGCCCAGGCCACAGCCTTCGCTGCTGCCGTTGCGCCAGAAGCGTTGGGTCAGGTATTGCAGGTCCTCACTGGAAATCTGCGGGCCATGGTCCCGCACGCGAAATACCACACTGTCAGCGGTGGAAAATACCTTCAGTTCCACACGCGTATCGGCAGGGGTATGGCGCAAGGCATTGTCCAGCAGGTTGCGCAAAGCCGCGACGGCCAGGCCCACAGGCATGTCCACCGGTGTGTCGGTCAGCTCGTCCGCCAGGATCAGGTCGATGCGCGAACTGTCGCCGGCGCTGGCATCCTGGATCGCCAGCCTGGCGACTTCCTCGGCGCTTGACTGCAAACCATCATCGAACGACAAGCTGCCCTCGACCCGTGCCAGCAGCAACAGTTGCTCCAGGGTGCGATGCAAGCGGTCGGCACCTTCCTCGGCGTGGGCCAGGGATTGGTCACGTGCCGCGCCCTCGGTCATGCGGGCCACTTGCAGGTGGGTCTTGATCGCCGTCAACGGGCTGCGCAGCTCATGGGCGGCGTCGCCGGTCAGGCGGCGTTCGCGCTCGATGGCCTTGGCGATGCGTTGCAACAGCTGGTTCTGGGTGTCGAGCAGCGGCTTGAGTTCACTGGGCAGCGGGTGGATCTGCAACGGCTCGAGGGAGTCGGCGCTGCGGCGCATCAAGGCGTCACGCATGCGATTGAGCGGCACCAGGCTCTGGCCGATGCCCAGCCACAGCAGGCACAGGCAGCCCAGCAAGGCCACGCCGACCGGCACCGACGCCGCGAGCAGGATCGACAGGTTCAACGCCTCGCGCTCCACCTGACGGTCGGCCGTGGTGATCAGCAGGTCACCACGGGACAGGGTGAAGCTGCGCCACCCCACGCCATCGATCATCTGGTCGCGAAAACCGCTCTTGCGCGACTCCAGCCCCTCATCCGGCGTGGTATGGCTGCGCGCCAGGACTTCACCGCGCAAGGAACTGACCTGGCAGGCCATGCCCCCAGGCACGTTGAGTTGTTCGGTGCGCAAATGGGTGCCTGCGCCTACGCTGGCCAGGCCCGGCATCTGTTCGGTCAGCCCGGCGACCATGCGCGCCGAGGCCACCAGGCGCTGGTCAAGGGAAAACATCATCTGGTTGCGCAGGTCATTGAGCATCCAGGCCGCCGCCAGGGCCCAGATCAACACAAAAGCGGCGCCGAGCTTGAACGTCAGGCGCAGGCGCAGGCTCATCACGAAGCGTCCTCTCCCGCATCGGCCGGGCCCAGGCGATAACCGAGGCCGCGTACGGTTTCGACGATGCCATTGCCCAATTTGCGCCGCAGATGGTGGATGTGCACGTTGAGCGCGTTGCTTTCCAGTTCGTCGTTGAACCCGTAGACGCTGTCCTTGAGTTGCTCACTGGAGAGCACACGGCCCTTGTTGTGCAGCAACGCCTGCAACAGCGCCTGTTCACGGCGCGACAGGTCCACCGGCTGGCCGCCCAGGAAGGTCTCGCGGCTGCTGGGGTCATAGGCCAGGCGGCCATGCTCGATCAGGTTGACGCTGCGCCCCGCCACGCGACGCAGCAGGGTTTGCAGGCGGGCGGCGAGTTCGCGCAGGTCGAAGGGTTTGAGCAGGTAATCATCGGCGCCCGCCTGCAAACCGTCGACACGGTTGGTCACCGAATCGCGTGCGGTGAGGATCAGCACCGGAATCTCCAGGCCCTGGCTGCGCTGTTGCTGCAGCAGTTTCAAGCCGTCTTCGTCGGGCAGGCCGAGGTCGAGCACCATAATGTCGAAGGTCGCCGCCCTGAGCATCGCCCTGGCCGCCGCGGCCGTGCCCACGCGTTCGACCGTGAAGCCCTGGGCGGTGAGGCCGGCCACAATGCCGCTGGCGATCAGTTCGTCGTCTTCACAGACCAGTACGTGCATGCTGAACCCTTCATGAAAGATGCGGGTGATTAGAAAAGGCACGGATTAAGCGCACATTATGCCGCTAACTTCGCAACACCCGATAATCCCTACGTTCTAGAATAGCCCCGGTTAATCATCGGTTAATCAGCACCACACATTGTGTGCCTCACTTGTATCGAACTAAGGCTGGACCATGCGGCATCTATTGACCTTTCTGCTGGTGTTGTTCGCGGGGCTGGCCCAGGCCGCGCCGGGCAACCCTTTCGAGACCAAACCCGATTTTCTCCCGGTGGGCAAAGCCTTCACGTTTACCTCCGAACGTCTTGAAAGTGGCGAGACCCAGCTGTATTGGCAGATTGCCGACGGTTATTACCTGTACCAGCAGCGCATGAAATTCGACGGCCTGGCCGAGAAGCCGGTGTTGCCCCAGGGGGAAGCCCACAGCGATGAATTCTTCGGCGAACAGCAGGTGTATCGCCAGGGCCTGGAAGTGAAGATCCCGGCCGGCACCACCGGCCAGGTCAGGCTGGGCTGGCAGGGCTGCGCCGATGCCGGCCTGTGCTACCCGCCGCAATCGATCACCGTGGACCTGGGCGGCAACCCGGCGGTCGCTGCCACCGCCCAGGCCCAGGACCAGAGCCTGGCCAGCGGCCTGCAACAGCGTAGCCTGGGCTGGAGCCTGCTGATCTTTTTCGGCCTGGGCCTGTTGCTGGCATTTGCGCCCTGCTCGCTGCCGATGCTGCCGATTCTCGCGGGGCTGGTGGTAGGCAGCGGCGCCAGCCCGCGTCGCGGCTTTGCCCTGGCCAGCAGCTACGTGGTGTGCATGGCCCTGGTGTATGCCGCGCTGGGCGTGATGGCCGCGTTGCTCGGCGGCAACCTTGCCGCGCTGCTGCAAACCCCGTGGATCCTCGGCAGTTTCGCCGCGTTGTTCGTGGTCCTGGCCCTGCCGATGTTCGGCTTCTTCGAGCTGCAACTGCCGGCCTTCCTGCGTGACCGCCTCGACAACGTCAGCCGCAAGCAAAGCGGTGGCAGCCTGATCGGCGCTGGCGTTCTCGGTGCGTTGTCCGGCCTGCTGGTGGGCCCGTGCATGACCGCGCCCCTGGCCGGCGCCCTGCTGTATATCGCCCAGAGCGGCAATGCGCTGCACGGTGGCCTGATCCTGTTCGCCATGGGCATCGGCATTGGTATTCCGTTGTTGCTGCTGGTCACCGTGGGCAACCGTTTCCTGCCCAAGCCGGGCACCTGGATGAACGTGCTCAAGGGCATCTTCGGCTTCCTGTTCCTCGGCACCGCCGTGCTGATGATTCGCCCGGTGGTTGGCGAAAGCCTGTGGATCGGTCTGTGGGGCGCCCTGGCGCTGGTCATGGCCTATTGCGGCTGGACGCTGGCCCGTGAGCGCGGCCTGGCTGCCAAGATGTTTGGCGCAGGCTCCGTGGTGCTGGGCCTGTGGGGCGCGGTGCTGGTGGTGGGCGCGGCGGGTGGCAGCGATGAGCTGTGGCAACCGCTGAAGGTCTACAGCGGCTCGCGGGTGGCTGCCACCGCCAGCGCTCACGATGCATTCATGACGATCAATGACCCCGCCGTGCTGCAAAGCCAGCTCGACAGCGCCAAGGCCCAGGGCCAGTGGGTGCTGGTGGATTACTACGCCGACTGGTGCGTGTCGTGCAAGATCATGGAAAAACAGGTATTCGGCAAACCCGAAGTGATGGACGCGCTGAAAGACGTGCGCCTGCTGCGCCTGGACGTTACCGCCGACAACGCCGCCAGTCGCGAGCTGCTCGGCCGCTATAAAGTGCCTGGGCCGCCGAGCTTCGTCTGGATCGGCCCGGACGGTGAAGAGCGTCGCGCCCATCGCATCACTGGCGAAGTGGATGCCGCCGCCTTCCTGCAACGCTGGACACAAACCCGAGACGCGCGCTGATGCTGACCCTCACCATCGGCACCTTCGCCATCGCCCTGAATCACATCCTGCTGATCAGCGCGCTGATCCTCGCCACCCTGGTGGGCTGGCGCGTGGCCAAACGTGGCGGTGAAAACCCGGAGTCGGTGCTGTTCAGCCTGTTCCTGCTGGGCATGCTCACCGCCCGCGTCAGCTTTGTGCTGATGTACTGGAGCGAGTACAGCAACGACTGGCTGCAGATGGTCGACCTGCGCGACGGCGGCTTTCTCGCCTGGCCCGGGATTATCGCCTTGGTGCTGGGTGCGCTGGCCTACGGTTGGCGGCGCCCGGCCCTGCGCAAGCCGCTGAGTGCCGGGGTGATCAGCGGTCTGCTGTTCTGGGGCCTGGCCAGCCTGTCCCTGAACCTTTACGACAAAGGCTCGCAACTGCCGGATATCACCTTGCGCGACGCCAACGGCAACGTGGTGCAACTGGCCGACTATAAAGGCGGCCCGCTGGTGATCAATCTATGGGCCACCTGGTGCCCGCCGTGCCGCCGCGAAATGCCGGTACTGGAACGCGCCCAGCACCAACGTCCGGACGTCACCTTCCTGTTCGTCAACCAGGCCGAGAGCATGCAGAGCGTCAGCACTTACCTGGCCACCCAGGGCCTGAACCTCGACAACGTGCTGTTCGACGCCAGCGGTCGCCTCGGCCAGGCCGTCGGCTCCATGGCTTTACCCACCACGCTGTTCTATACCGCCGACGGACGCCTGATCAACAGCCACCTTGGCGAGCTGTCCCAAGCCAGCCTGGCACGTGCCATGGAACCCTTCGACACCGCCCCACAAAGGAAACCCACATGCCTCGCCTCCGCCACCTGCTGACCCTGCTGCCTTTGACGCTGGCCGCCACCCTGGCCCAGGCCGAAGACTGGCCGGCCCCGATCAAACAGATCGAAGCCAAGGGCGCCAAGATCCTCGGCAAATTCGACGCCCCCAGCGGCCTCACCGGCTACGCGGCGCAATACCAGAACCGCGGCATGGCGCTGTACCTGACCGCCGACGGCAAAAGCGTGCTCGCCGGCAACCTGTACGACGCCCAGGGTAATGACCTGAGCAGCGCGCCCCTGGAAAAACTGGTGTACGCGCCGATGGCCAAGGAGGTCTGGGCCAAGATGGAAAAGAGCAGCTGGATCCAGGACGGCGACGTCAACGCGCCGCGTACCGTCTACCTGTTCAGTGACCCCAACTGCCCCTACTGCAACATGTTCTGGGAACAGGCCCGCCCGTGGGTGAAGGCCGGCAAGGTGCAACTGCGCCACATCATGGTCGGCATCATTCGCGAAGACAGCCCCGGCAAATCCGCCGCGCTGTTCGCCGCCAAGGACCCGCAAAAAGCCCTGGAAGAACACGAAGCCGCCGGCAAGGGCAGCAAGTTGCAGGCGCTGGCCAAGATCCCGGCCGATATCGAAGCCAAGCTCGATGCCAATATGAAGTTGATGGAGGAGCTGGAATTGTCGGCGACGCCGGCGATTTTCTATCTGGACGACAAGGGTGGCTTGCAGCAACAGCAAGGGGCGCCGTCGCCGGATAAGTTGGTGAAGATACTTGGGGCAAAGTGATAGATTCTGACCGTCAAACAAAGAATGCCCGCTATAAACGCGGGCATTCTTATTCGGCCGCTACAACTCCTCTACAAGGAAATCATCCATCAGGTAATCGTTGCCGGTACCTCGCTCATCCATTTCATTGCTATAAATATCCAACAGGACCGGCTTCGCCTCGGGTGCCACGAACGTGAAACTGAGGGTGTGCCAAGCCGTATCGATCAGCTCCAGTTCTGGCGTTTTTGCTTGACTATCTTTTCGTAGCAATAGTTTAGGCGTGGGGTTGGCGGTATTAAATCGGCGGACCCTCACAGTAAACTTATACGTATGGTGCGGTTCAAGGTCCGTAAAAGTCTTCTGCAAGATAGGGCCGACATTTCGTTTTGAATACGTATAATTTTTTACCGCGAACCCATCGAGTTGCGGTTCGAAGCTGATATCTCTCGGATCCGGCGCGCCCGTCCCCACTTCCCAACCTTCCAGGGTTTGGCTATTGAAATTGGCCATTTGACGATAGCGTTTTCTGAATTGCAGCTTCAATGACTGAAATTCAAGCGCGTCGCTCTCAAGAAGGCTTTTATCCGTCGTGCATTTAAACTTGAACTCGATGAAAGACTTATCTTTGAATTTCTCCAAATCCGCACGTGGAATCTTCCGCGACAACTTATACAAATCACCCGCCTCTATGGGGGCCCTGTGCATTATAGTTACCGTATGGGGTTCATTATCATCATCGACCCCAGTGCATGTCATGTACGAAATCTGACCCTCAAGAATAAACCACCACGCCCACTTGATTTCGGGATCGGATGTCTTGATGAAGACCTCTGGCTCATCATCAAAGGTGCGCAGATCCAATATGCATTTTTCTTGCTGGGGGGTCGCTTGACGCACCATCGGCCGTGGACGCCTTTCTTTTACCGGCACGCTGACATTCAACTTCAGCGCGTCGGAGAACGTCTGTTTACACGCATTTTCCACACTATAGGTAATCGATATCTGCTTGTTAATGCCCTCGATCACAAGTTGCCTGGATGCAAGAAAAATGAACGGTGAATTCGTGCCTGGCTTCAAGGGCAGTGACACGCAACTGCCATCGGGCCCGCACCATTGCGCAGCAAGCTTTTGATTGGGTTCGTTGTCCGGATGATGCACTTCGACATTCGCACCTTCGCGCGCATTCCACCCTGTCAATTCGCCACCCACGGCTTCGGTGACTGTCGGCGGTTTTAACACCGGATGTTCCTGTTGAATCGTGAATGATTGCACCGGAAATTTCATAGCGGAATTGAAATCACACTTACCATTAAAACTCGCGGCAAAATGCAGTTCAAAATCAGTGCAATCCGCAAGACTTTTCAGTTCGCGGCGTAGGATAGGCGTGTCAACGCCATTGACCAACCATTGTGCGTTGAGGGGCTGGGCGTGCAATATATCGAACTTGTAGTCTTTACCAGACTTATTTTTTCCGCACCCCCACATCCAGCAACAGTCGCCCTCTTTTGCGTACTCCCAAGGGGGTACCACGCCCTTTGCGTCGTTTTTGAAGGTACTCAGGTCAACCACCCCCACTGTTGCTTCTTTAATATCCGGCGTGGTCAGTTGCGGAGCTAACACCTTGATTTGACGGTTAGGGGAAGATTGAGGTTGATAACTATTGAACTGGAGGTTGTAGTTCAGCGTGAGCGACTCTTTGAACAGCGCTGCGAAAATGTCGGGTGCGACATCGAATGACAGGCTCGTCTCGCCTTTCTTTACGTCCTTGCAACCGAGTGCCACCGGCCCATAATCCGGGCCCGACGCATAGGCACAGACATGGTCGCCCTCGAACATACCGTCATAGTTAACGATTGCATGCCCGCCGTTGACCGTATTGGTAGGATTGACCTGCCATTGACCTGGCGGTAGCTCCACCGACTCCCTCAAGTGGGGCGGTCTCAGTTCCTGTTCGGGGTCGACCAGCAACAACGAGGTAGTGCGCAGATGGAAGTCCTCGGCGTTAACAGGCAGCGGATTTTCCAGCAGTGGGTCGTCTGGCTGAGGAAACACCGGCGCACTCTTATCCCAAATCACGCCCATATGGACGGTGATCGCCGAGTAATCCTCCAGCCTGGACAGCCAGGCGCGCGATAGAGGGAACCTGAAAATCTGCTCGGGACGAGCCTCATGAGGCTGCACTACGTGGTCCAACGCTACCCAAATGAAGCGATACGGTGCGACGTGCTGGTTTCCCGCGACAGCCACAAACAGGCGCTGGCCTGGGGAGATCATTGGCCACGCCTGGATGGCAACAGATTCATTGCCTAGGAACTCATGCATCCGCAGATACCAGGTATTCCATTCATTGCGCGCATGCACGAACACCGGCCTGGAGACGACGAGATCTTCCTCCCTGATCTGTTGGACTTCCAACTCCAGCGTCAAGGACTCCAGCGCCCGCCCTCCTGCATTAGCCGTGTATCTGAACAATACCGTGTGCCCAATGCAGTAGCTGATGTCCTGTGCGGAAATGTCGACGACATCAACCCCGTTTTCGACAGAAACCGGCTTGAAGCTCGGCTCATCCTGGTCCTTGATCGCCATGTAGAACATGACATTGGTGGCATTCGCCGGCAGGGTCAGCGTGGCCGTCGTGCCATCAATTGCCTTGATGGGATACAGCAGGCTGTTGTTCTCAGCGTACTGAATAATCGGATAGGGCAGTTCCGTTTCCACTGTTGGCGCCACCTTCGCCGCCTCGACGAACATGTTTTTCTCAGAGGGTATTTTTCTCGCCACGATAAGACTCCTGTCCAGCGTTAGATCACCGTCGGGCCTGGCCAACTCGGCCAGAAACTGCGGTTATCTAACCCTGGGATCAAGAACCTTGCCTACTGTCAGAATTAACAGTTCTGCTGGAAAACCACGGCATTCCAGACCAATGGCTTCCTCACAGCCCCTCCAACTGCGCCATCAAATCACTCAACCGATCCACCTTCTCCGCACTGATCTCATTAGCCGCCAACCCCTCGATATACTCGGCCAACTCCGCCACCGTGCTGCATTCGAACATTGCCCTTAACGGCACATCGCGCTGCAAGGTCTTCTGCACCCGCGAGGCAATCTGCGTGGCCAGCAGCGAGTGCCCGCCCAGTTCGAAGAAGTTGTCCTGCACCCCTACCCGCTCGATTTTCAGCACCTGGGCCCAAATGTCGGCCAGAGTGGCTTCCAGCTCATTGCGCGGCGCCAGGTAGTCCTGGCTGTGCAACTGGCCGATCTCCAGGGCCGGCAGGGCCTTGCGGTCGAGTTTGCCGTTGGCGTTGAGCGGCAGGCGTTCGAGCCATAGCCAGTGCAGCGGCACCATGTATTCGGGCAGTTCGCTGCGCAGGCGCTGCTTGATGCGGTCCAGGCGCTCGCTGGCATTCAACGTCTGGTCCGCGGCCACGAGATAGCCGACCAGGTGCTTGCCATTGACCCCCTCTTGTACGCCGACCGCCGCATCGCGCAGCTCCGGCTGTTCGTGCAGGCGCGCTTCGATTTCACCCAGCTCGATGCGGTAGCCGCGAATCTTCACCTGATGGTCGATGCGCCCGACGTACTCCAGCACACCATCGCTGCGCCGCCGTGCCAGGTCGCCGGTGCGGTACAGCCGCTCGCCCGGCGCGCCGAACGGGTTGGGCACAAACACCGGTGCGGTGCGCAACGGATCGCTGACGTAGCCCCGCCCGACACCGGTGCCGGCCACGCACAGTTCACCGACAGCGCCTTGCGGCACCAGCGCCAGTGCACCGTCGAGCAGGTACAAACGGTTGTTGTCGGTCGGTGTGCCAATCGGCAGGTAGGTGCCACGGGTCGAGGCCAGGTCGACCCGGTAGAACGCCACATCGTCCGAGCATTCCGCCGGGCCGTAAGCGTTCACCAAGCCAATCCGGGGGTAGCGCAAGAGCCATTGGTGCGCCAACTCCGGCGGCATCGCTTCACCGGTCGGCAGCATCCAGCGCAGGCCGTCGAGGGTGATACGGTCCTGGGCGAGCATGCCCTGGATAAGCGACGGCACGCTTTCCAGTACAGTAATACCTTGTGCCTGGACGTGAGCCAACAAGCCCTGGGGATCATGGGCAATGCTGTTCGGCACGATGTCGACCCGCGCGCCGAACAGCGGCGCCGCGAGGAACTGCCACACGGAAATATCGAAGCTTTGCGAAGCGGTCTGCGCGATCACATCCGTCTCGCTCAGGTGCAGGTACGGCACCTTGCTCAACTGGTTGTTGAGCATGCCGCGCTGTTCCACCATTACGCCTTTTGGCAGGCCGGTGGAGCCCGAGGTGTAGATCACATAGGCGAGGTTGTCCGACGCACTGTAGACGCCCGGGTTCTCGCCACGGGCGGGAATTTCCTCCCACACCAGCAACTGGCAGTCGACCCCGTCGAGCAGTTCGATCGCCTGCTCCCGATAGGCTTCGGTGCACACCAGCAACGGCGTGCGGCTCAGTTCGATGATGCGGCTCAGGCGCGGGCCCGGCAGGCCAGGGTCCAGCGGCAGGTAACCGGCACCGGCTTTGAAGCTGCCGATGATCATGCCGAGCAGCTCCAGGTTACGCTCGGCCAGCAACGCCACCGGTTGGTCCGGGCCAACGCCGGCCGTGATCAGCGCATGCCCCAGGCCGTTACTGCGCCGGTTCAACTCCTCGTAGCTCCATTGCCGCTCAAGGCAAGTGGCGGCGATACGCTGCGGCTGCTGCGCCACCTGTTCCTCGAACAGCTCGACATAGCTGCGCTGCAGCGGGTAATCGCGTTCGCTCTGGTTGCAGCCGTCCACCAGGAATTCACGCTCCTGCGCGCCAATCAGCGGCAAGTCGGCCATGTCGCCATGGAAGCCCTGCACCAGCGCCAGCAGCAGGCGCTTGAACTCGCCGAGCATGCCTTGCACGGTGGTTTCATCGAAATAGCGCTGGTCGTAGGACAGGTGCAAGCCCAGGTCATCGCCCGGGTAGCACACGGCGGTCAGCGGGAAGTTGGTGTGGGTACGGCCGGAATCCGAGGTGGCATTCAGGCTTTGCGCACGGCTCAGCACCGAGGTTTCCACCGGGGCGTTCTCGAACACGAACAGGCTGTCGAACAGCGGCTGGCCCTTGGGCAGTTCGCTGTGCTCCTGAATGGTCACCAGCGGCAGGTATTCGTACTCGCGCAATTGCATGTTGCTGTCGAGCAGGCCGCTCAGCCAGTCGCGCACGCTGCAAGGCTGGTCGTCCTCCGGCAGTTTGACTCGCAGTGCGATGCTGTTGATGAACAGGCCGACGGTGCGTTGCATCTGCGGCATGTCGACCGGGCGGCCAGCCACGGTGACGCCGAACAGCACGTCGCGATCACCGCTCAAGCGCCGCAGCACCAGCGCCCATGCCGCCTGGGCAAAGGTGTTGACCGTCAATTGGTGGGCCTGGGCCAGCTCGCGCAATTGCGCGCCGTCGGGGGCATCCAGGCGGGTGTAGCAGTCGCCCACCAGCATGCCGCCGCTGTGGCCGGCATGTTCGCGCAGGAACGGCCGGTCGCTGGGGATCGGTGTGGTGCGCTCGAAACCTTGCAGGTTGCCCTGCCACCACTGGCGTGCTTCGTCCAGGTCCTGGCGTTGCAGCCAGGCGATGTAGTCGCGGTAGCGCGGTGGCGTGGCCAGTTGCGCTTCGCGACCTTCGCCCAGGGCCAGGTAGATTTCGAAGAAGTCATTCATCAACAGCGAACGGCACCAGGCATCGATGAGGATGTGGTGGTTGCTCATCATGAACCAGTAACGCGCCTCGCCCACACGGATCAGGCGCAGGTGGAACGGCGCTTGGTTGAGCAGATCGAAACCGGCTTCGCGTTCGCGCTTGAGCAAAGCTTGCAGACGCGGTTCCTGCTCGCGCTCGGGGTCGGCGCTCCAGTCCAGGTACTCGATTGGCGTGCTGCCCGGCGTGTGGATCACTTGCAGCATGTCCTCGCCGACGTTCCAGCAGAACGAGGCGCGCAAGGCCTCGTGGCGGGCAATCACCGCCTGCCAGGCCTGGGCGAAACGCTGCGGGTCCAGGGCGCTGTTGATGCGGTAGCGGTCCTGCATGTAATACAGGCCGGTGCCCGGTTCCAGCAGGGTGTGCAGCAGCAGGCCCTCCTGCATCGGGGTCAGCGGGTAGACGTCTTCGATGACGCTGGCCGGTACCGGCAGGCTGTCCAGCTGCGCCTGGCTCAACCGCGCCAGCGGGAAGTCGGACGGCGTAAGGCCGCCGGCATCTTCGTCAAGGCAATGGGCGATCAGGCTGTGCAACTCAGCCAGGTACGCCTCGGCCAGATCGCGAATGGTCTGCTGGTCGTGGCGTTCGCGACTGAAGGTCCAGCGCAGCACCAGTTCGCCGCCGTACACCTGGCTGTCGACACTCAACTCGTTGGGCAGCGGTGCGTCGGGGTCGTGGGCGAGACCGGCGGATTCATCCAGTGGATGGAACAGCGCATCGGCGCCGAAGCTCTGGTCGAACTGGCCGAGGTAGTTGAAGGTGATATCCGCGCTCGGCAGCGCCGCCAGGGTGCGTTGGCACAGGTCGTCCGCCAGGTAGCGCAGCACGCCATAGCCCAAGCCCTTATGCGGTACGCCGCGCAGTTGCTCCTTGATGGCCTTGATCGAATCGCCCAGCTGCGCCTGCGGGGTCAGGCGCAACGGATAAGCGCTGGTGAACCAGCCGACGCTGCGGGTCAGGTCGATGTCATCGAACAGGCTTTCACGGCCGTGGCCTTCCAGTTGGACCAGCGCCGCGTCATGGCCGCTCCAGCGGCACAGCACGCGGGCCAGGGCGGTCAGCAGCAAGTCGTTGACCTGGGTGCGGTAGGCGCTCGGCGCCTGTTGCAGCAACTGCCGAGTGTGCTCGGCATCCAGGCGCACGCTGACCGTTTCGGCATCCCGATTGCGCCGTGCGCCGTGGGCTCGATCTACCGGCAACGCCAGCGCCGGGCCCGCCAGTTGGGCTTGCCACAGGCTCAGTTCTTCGCGCAGGGATTCGCTGTGCGCATAGGCCTGCAAACGCGCGGCCCAGTCGCGCAAGGCGCTGGTCTTGGCCGGCAGGCTCACGGATTGGCCTGCGCTCAGTTGGCGATAGACAGTTTGCAGGTCTTCGAGCAGCACTCGCCACGACACGCCGTCCACCACCAAGTGGTGGATGGCGATCAGCAGGCGCTGCTGGCCTTGCGGGCCGTCCACCAGTAACGCGCGCAGCAGCGGGCCATGCTGCAGGTCGAGGCTGCGCTGGGTGTCGGTGAACAGCGCGGTGCAGTCGGCCATGTCGCGCACTTGCGCCTGCATCAACACGCCACCTTCAGGCACGGCCAGGTGTTCGGCATGCCACTGCGCGTCGCGTTGGGTAAAGCTCAGGCGCAGCGCGTCGTGATGTTCGAGTACCGCCACCAGGGCCTGCTCCAGGCGATGCGGGTCGAGCAGTTGCAGCGGCTTGAGCAGCAGCGCCTGGTTCCAGTGATGGCGCGCCGGGATGTCGCTGTGGAAGAACCAATGCTGGATCGGCGTAAGGCCCGAGCCGCCAGTCAGTAAACCCTGCTCGGCGCTGACCTGTTCGGCGCGCGTGGCGACGGCGGCCAGGCTGTGCACGGTCTGGTGCTGGAACAGGTCACGCGGGCTGAAATGAATGCCTGCCTGCCGCGCACGGCTGACCACCTGGATCGACAGAATGGAGTCGCCGCCCAGCTCAAAGAAATTATCGTCCAGACCGACTTGCTGCACGTTCAGCACCGCGCACCAGATCGCTGCCAGGCTTTGCTCCAGCGCGTTGCGCGGCGCCACGTACTCTTGGCGATTGGCCTCGGGGTCCGGCTCGGGCAAGGCGCGGCGGTCGAGCTTGCCGTTGGCGGTCAGCGGCATGCTGTCGAGCACGATCATCTGGGCCGGCACCATGTAGTCCGGCAAGTGCGCCTTGAGGTGAGCCTTCAGCGCGTCACGCAAGGCAATCTGCTCGGCATCACTGACCAGGTACGCCACCAAGTGTTTGCCGCTCGGCGAATCCAGCGCCAGCACCACCGCTTCACGCACGGCTGGATGCTCCAGCAGGCGGGTTTCGATTTCGCCCAGTTCGATGCGGAAACCACGGATCTTCACTTGATGGTCGATACGCCCCAGGTATTCCACCTGCCCATCGGCGCGTTGGCGCACCAGGTCGCCGGTGCGGTACAGGCGGCCGCCAGTCGCTGCAAACGGGTCGGCGACAAAGCGTTCCGCGGTCATCCCCGGACGCTGGTGATAACCCTGGGCCAGGCCCGCACCGCCCACGTACAGCTCGCCGGTGGCACCTTGCGGCACCAGGGCCAGGTCGGCGTCCAGAATATAGGCCACGCGCGCGCCGATGATGCTGCCGATCGGCACGCTGGCGGCGCCCTCCTCCAGCTGTTCCGGCGCCAGACTGGCCAGCGGCATGACCACGGTTTCGGTCGGGCCATAGGCATTGAAGAACACCTGGGGCTGGAAGGCGGTGCGGATGCGTTGCAAGTGCTCGCCGGTCAAGGCTTCGCCGCCGGTGATGCACATGCGCACCGGCAAGCTCTGGTTTTGCGTGGCCAGCCACTGTGCCAATTGGCTGCCGTAGCTGGGGGTGAACCCGAGGATAGTGATGCGATGGGTGCGGATCAGCGCGCAGATTTCCTGCGCGTCCCACTGGCCCTGGGCGCGCAATACGACGTGGGCGCCGCTGAGCAAGGGCACCAGCAAGCGCTCGGTGGCGGCGTCAAAGTTGATCGAATAGAAATGCAGTTCACAGTCGTCCGAGCGCATGCCGAACCGTTCGATCACGGCCTGGCAATGCATGGCGATTTCGCCGTGGGACACCACCACGCCTTTAGGCTTGCCGGTGGAACCGGAGGTGTAGATCAGGTACGCCTGGTGTTGCGCCAGGCTGATCAACGGCAGCTCGCTGGCCGGGTAGTTGCCCAGCAGCGGCAGGTCGTGTTCCAGGCACCAGGTCGCGACGGTTGCCGGCAGCGGGCCGAGGGCTTCGAACATCGCGGCATCGCTGAGCAGCAGGCCGATGCCACTGTCTTCGATCATGTAACGCAGGCGGTCCAGCGGGTATTCCGGGTCCAGCGGCACGTAGGCGCCGCCGGCCTTGAGGATCGCCAGCAGGCCGATGACCATTTCCAGCGAACGCGGCAGCGCCAGGCCGACGCGCACCTGCGGGCCGACGCCGCGTTCACGCAGCATCCAGGCCAGGCAATTGGCGCGGGCGTCGAGTTCGGCGTAAGTGAGCGTGACCCCGGCAAAGGTCAGCGCCGGCGCATCGGCACGCTTGCGCGCCTGTTGGCTGAACAGCGGGTGAATGCACTGGTCGAGCCGATGCTCGCCGGCTTCAGCACCGAGGCTATCTTGCACGGCGCGCTGCTCGGCGGCGCTGAGCAACGGCAGTTCGCTGAGGCATTGCTGCGGATGTTCGATCAGCGCTTGGAGCAGGTTGCGCCAATGCGCGGCCATGCGGGCAATGCGTGGCTCGTCGAACAGATCGGTGCTGTAGGTCAGGCAGCAGCCCAGGCGATGGTCGAGGTCGGTGACTTCCAAATTGAGGTCGAACTTGGTGGCGCGGGCGTCGTTGGCCAGGTACTCGACGGTCATGCCGGCCAGTTGGCGGCTCTGCTGGAATTCCCAGCGCTGCACGTTGCACATCACCTGGAACAGCGGGTTATACGCCGCACTGCGCGGCGGCTGCAGCGCCTCCACCAGATGGTCGAACGGCAGGTCCTGATGGGACTGGCCCTCGATCACGGTGTGACGCACCTGCTCGAACAGCTGCGCAACCGTCATCTGCCCATCGAGCTGGCAGCGCAGCACCTGGGTATTGAGGAACGCACCGATCAGCCCTTCACTTTCCGGACGGATCCGATTGGCCACCGGCGCGCCGATGCGCAGGTCGGTCTGGCCGCTGTAGCGGTAGAGCAACACGGCCAGGGTAGCGGTCATGGTCATGAACAGGGTCAGGCCATGCTCGGCGTTGAACGCGCGTACGCGGGCGGCCAATGCGTCGCTCAGGTCGAAGCGGTACAGCTCGCCCCGGTGACTTTGCACCGCTGGACGCGGACGGTCGGCAGGCAGTTCCAGCAGCGGATGTTCGTTGCCCAGTTGCGCGGTCCAGTAGTCCAGCTGGCGTTGACGTTCGCCGGATTCCAGCCACTGGCGCTGCCACACGCTGTAGTCCAGGTACTGCACCGGCAGCGGCGCCAGCGGTGAGTCACGCTCGTCGATGAAGGCTTCGTACAGCGCGCTGAGTTCACGGGCAAAGATGTCCATGGCCCAGCCTTCGGTGACGATATGGTGCAGGGTCAGCACCAGGTAATGGTCTTGCTCGCCGGCCTTGACCAGGCAGGCGCGCAGCAACGGCCCGCGTTCCAGGTTGAACGGCGTATGGGCCTCCTGATCCGCCAGTTGTTGCAGGCGCTGCTGGCGCTCGGTTTCAGTCAGTGCCGAGACGTCCTGCCAGTCCATGCGCAGGCCGGTCTGTGGCGAGACTTTCTGACAAGCCACGCCATCGACGCTCGGAAAGGTGGTGCGCAGGGTTTCGTGACGCATGATCAAGGCTTGCAACGCCGCCTCGAAACGCCCCACGTCCAGCACCCCGCGCAAACGCGCCATGCCACCCACGTTGTAGGCCGGGCTGTCCGGTTCCAGCTGCCAGAGGAACCACATGCGCTGCTGGGAATAGGACAGCGGCACCGGTTGGCTGCGGTCGACCTTGGCGATGGCCGTCTGTTGGTTGCGTTGGCCCGACGCCTGGATCAACCCGACCTGCTCGGCAAACGCGCCCAGCTCGCTGGCGTCGAACAAGGTGCGCAATGGCAGTTCGACGTCGCAGGACTGGCGGGTGCGGGAGATGATTTGCGTGGCCAGCAACGAATGGCCGCCGAGGGCGAAAAAGTCATCGCACAGGCCGATACGCGGCAGGCCGAGCACTTCGCGCCAGATCGCCGCAATCTGCTGCTGCAACGGCGTCTCGGGTTCGACGTGCTCGCGGGTTTGCCACACAGGTTCCGGCAGCGCGCGGCGGTCGACCTTGCCGCTTGGGCTCAAGGGCATGGCGTCCAGGCGTATCAGGTAGGCGGGCACCATGTAGTCGGGCAGTTCAAGGGCCAGGGCGGTTTTTACCGCCGCTGCGTCGAGTTCGGCAGGGGCGGTGTAGTAACCGATCAACTGGCCGTCACGCACCTGCACCACGGCTTGGGCGACGTCCGACAGCGCCAGCATGCGCGCTTCGATTTCTTCGGGTTCAACGCGAAAGCCGCGCAGCTTGACCTGCTGATCGAGGCGGCCCAGGTATTCCAGCACCCCCTCGGCGCTCCAGCGCGCACGGTCACCGGTGCGATACAGGCGCGCCCCGGCACTGCCCAGCGGGTCGGCGACAAACCGCTCAGCGGTGAGCCCCGCCCGCCCAAGATAACCGCGCGCCAGGCCGATGCCGCCGATGCACAACTCGCCCGGCACACCGGCCGGCAGCGGGTTGAGGTGTTCGTCGAGCACCCGGCAGATCACGTTGCCCAATGGCCGGCCAATCGGCGAGCGCTCGCCATCCTCCACGGCGCAGTGCCAGTGGGTGACGTTGATCGCGGTTTCGGTCGGGCCATAGCGGTTGTGCAGTTGCACCGCTGGCAGCCGCGCCAAGACGCGGTTGCGCAGTTCGGCGGGCAAGGCTTCGCCGCCGGAGAACAGACGCCGCAGGCTGGTGCATTCGGCGACCAGAGGTTCGTCAATAAACAACTGCAACAACGGCGGCACGAAGTGCAACGTGGTCACGCCATGGGCCCGCACCAACTGGGCGATGCGATGGGGATCGCGGTGCTCACCCGGCCCCACCAGCACCAGCCGGCAACCGCTGATCAGCGGCCAGAAGCACTCCCACACCGATACGTCGAAACTGATCGGCGCCTTTTGCATCAGCACATCGGTGGCGTCGAGTCGATAGGTGGCTTGCATCCACTGCAACCGCTCGGCCAGCGCCGCATGGGTACTGCCGACGCCCTTGGGCTGGCCGGTGGAACCGGAGGTGTAGATCACGTAGGCGAGGTGGTCGCCGTGCAGGTGCAGGCCCGGTGGCTGGGTCGGCCAGCTCTCCAGGTGCAGGCTGTCCATGGCGATCACGCACACGCCCGCGCTCGTCGGCAATTGGTCCAGCAGCGAGGTCTGGGTCAGCAGCAGGTGCACGCCGCTGTCCTCAAGCATGTAGGCCAGGCGTTCGCTGGGGTAATCCGGGTCCAGCGGCACATAGGCGCCACCGGCCTTGATGATCGCCAGCAGGCCGATCAGCAACTGCGGCGAACGCTCGGCGGCGATGCCCACGCACACGTCCGGGCCGACGCCCTTGTCGCGCAGGTAATGCGCCAGGCGGTTGGCCTGGGTGTGCAACTGGGCGAAGCTCAGGCTGGCGTCCGCCCAGACCAGCGCGGTGGCGTCCGACGTCTGCTGCTGGTTGAGCAACTCAGGCAACCACTGCCGGGCCGGCGCGCACGGCGCCTGGCTCCACGCCTGTTGCTCGTCCACTGCCATCAGTTTCAGCTCGCCCAAGGCTTGCTGCGGTTGCGCGCAGACCGCGTGCAGCAGGTTGACGTAATGCTCGGCCAGGCGCTGCAGCGTTGCCGTGTCGAACAGCTCATCGGCGTAGTCGAAGGCCAGGCTCAAGCGCCCATTGCGATCCTCTTCGCTGTGCAGTTGCAGGTCGAACTTGGCTTCGCGGCTGTGCCACGGCAGTTCATCGGCGAGCATCCCCGGCAAACGGCGCAAGGCGCTGAGGTCACGTTGCTGATGGTTGAACATGACCCGGAACAGGCCCTGCTCACGCGCCTCGGGGAAAGCCTCCAGCAGTTGTTCGAACGGCAAGTCCTGATGCGCCTGGGCGTCCATCGCCGCCTGGCGTGTGACGGCCAACAGTTGGTCGAAAGGCTGGCGCCCGTCCAGCTCGGCCCGCAGCACCAGGGTGTTGATAAAGAACCCCACCAGCCCTTGGGTTTCCTGGCGCGAGCGGTTGGCATTGGGCACGCCGATGCGGATATCGCGCTGGCCGCTGTAGCGATACAACAGCGTCTGGAACGCGGCCAGCAGCAGCATGAACGGGGTGGATTCATGGGCCTGTGCGGTCTGGCGAATCGCCTCGCTGAGCTTGGCGCTCAGGCGGACGGTGTGCCGCGAGGCGCTGTTGAGCAGCTGCGCCGAACGCGGGTGGTCGGTGGCCAGGTCGAGGGTCGGGTGGTCGCCGCCCAACGCTGCTTTCCAGTAGGTCAACTGGCGCTGGCCTTCACCGGCGGCCAGCCATTGGCGCTGCCAGCTGGCGTAGTCGGCGTAGTGCAGGTGCAGGGGCGGCAACTCCAGGGCCTGGCCCTGGGAGGCTGCCGCGTAGAGATGGGAGAACTCGTCGATCAGAATATTCAGCGACCAGCCATCGGCGATGATGTGGTGCAGGGTCACCAGCAGCTGGTGGTCTTCGTCATCCAGGCGCACCAGGGTTACCCGTAGCAGCGGGCCTTTTTCCAGGTCGAAGCGGGTGCGGGCCTGGTCTTCGCGGATCTGCTGCGCACGGGCTTCACGCTCGGCGCCGGGCAGGTCGCCGAGGTCGATGACCTGCAGGTCGAACGCCACATGGGGCTCGATGCGCTGGAACCCCTGGCCGTCACGCTCATAGAAGCGCGTGCGCAGGGCTTCGTGGCGCTGGATCAGGTGCTGGAAGCTTGCGCGCACCGCGTCTTCGTTCAACTCGCCGCGCAGGCGCAGGCCACCCGGGATCGTGTAGGCGCTGCTGTGGGGGTCCAGCTGCCAGGTAATCCACAAGCGGTTCTGGGCCAGGGATTGTGGCAGGTCGCCGTGGCGCGACAGCGCGGGAATCGCGCCTTGGGCAACGCCACCGTCGTGCTGCAACTGTGCGATGCTGTCGGCAAAGCCCTGCAAGGTGGGCGCTTCGAACAGCAGCCGCAGGTTCAGCTCCAGGCCCAGGGTTTCGCGCAGGCGCGCGACCACTTGAGTAGCGCTGATGGAGTTACCGCCCAGCAGGAAAAAGTGATCGTCGGCGGCAACCGTTGGCACCTGGAGCTGTTCGCACCAGATCGCGGCGATATGGTGTTGCAGGGCCGACGCCAACGCTGCCCCGCTCGCCTGTGCTTGCAGGTCAGGGAACTGCGCGTAGCTGTCCAGGCCGCCGTCGGCATGGCGCAGCGCACATGCCGCCCGTTGCAGCTTGCCGCTGGAGGTTTTCGGCAGCGCGCCCGGGTTGAGCAGCACCACCACGCACGGCGCCTCCTGGTAAGCCTCGGCTACCGCTTGGCGAATCGCCTTGATCAGCGCTTCGGGCGGCAGGATTTTCTGCACGCTGCGGCTGATTTCCGCAGCGATGCCGATGCCTTCCAGGCCCTGATCGTTGACCGCAAACGCCGCCACGCGGCCCTTGCGCACCACTTCGACTTCACGCTCGATGGTGTGCTCGATGTCCTGCGGGTAGAGGTTGTGCCCGCGTACGATCAGCAGGTCCTTCAGGCGCCCGGTGATGTACACCTCGCCGTCACGGATAAAACCCAGGTCACCCGTGCGCAACCACGTGCGACCGGCGTGCTGGACGAAGGTCTTGGCGCTGGCCTCGGGGTTGCGCCAGTAACCCTGGGCAATGCTCGGGCCGCTCGCCCAGAGTTCGCCCACGCAGGTGTCGGCCAACTCGCTCAGCGTATGCGGGTCGGCGATCAGCACGGCGTGGTCCGGCTGAGCAGTGCCGCAGCTCATGATCGCACTGCCCTGCCCCGGCTCGGCGCGGTTGGCGGCCAGCGCCTGCTCATCCACGCGCAGCGCCGGGATGCCTTGGCCACGGGTGCCACCCGCGACGAACAGGGTCGCTTCGGCCAGCCCATAGGAAGCGAAGAAGTTGTTCGAGGTGAAACCGCAGACGGCGAACTTATCGGCGAAGCGTTCCAGGGTGTCCAGGCGGATCGGCTCGGAACCGGAATAGGCCACGCGCCATTGGCTCAGGTCCAGGCGCTCCAGGGCCGACTCGCTGACTCGTTCGCTGCACAGTCGATAGGCGAAGTCGGGCCCACCGCTGATGGTGCCACCGTATTCGCTGATCGCTTCCAGCCAGCGCAACGGCCGCGCCAGAAAATAGGCCGGCGACATCAGCACGCACGGCACGCCACTGAAGATCGGCTGCAGCAGCCCGCCGATCAAACCCATGTCGTGGTACAGCGGCAACCAGCTGACGATCACATCGTGCGGGTTGAGGTCGATGCCAAAGCCGCGGCGGATCAGCAGTTCGTTGGCCACCAGGTTGCCGTGGCTGACTTGCACACCCTTGGGCAGCGCGGTGGAGCCGGAGGTGTATTGCAGGAAGGCAATGTCATCGGGTTGCAGCTCGGGGGCGACCCAGTGGTCGGCGAGCTGTGCGTCGAGGGTATCCACGCTCAATACCGGTGGTGCGTTGTCAATCTGCGCCAGGCCATCGGCAAGACTGGCGATGGTCAGCAACCGGCGCGGCTCGGCATCGCTGATGATCGACAGCAAGCGTTCCTGGTGATGACGCTTGGTGGATTCCGGCGGGTAGGCCGGCACCGCGATCACCCCGGCGTACAGGCAGCCAAAGAACGCCGCGACATAGTCCGGGCCGCTGGGGAACAACAGCACCGCGCGCTCGCCCAACGCCACATCGGCTTGCAAGGCGGCGGCGATGGTGCGCGCGCGCAGGTCCAGGTCTCGGTAACTGAGCACCACGCTGTGCTCGGCGGACTCGGCCAGAAAGCGCAGGGCTACCTGGTCCGGCGTTTGCGCGGCACGGCGCTGGAGGGACTGGACCAGGGTGCGGGGAAGTTCGAAGGCGTCCATCATGGGGTTCCTGCCTGAAATCGGCTTACGGGAAAGTCGGGAAGTCGGTGAGATTCAGCCGGCGGCCAGTTGCCGCGCCGCGCCATTGCGCCAACGGGCCAGGTGTTCGTCGGCGTAGCGGCGCAGGCAGCGCAGCACGGCGCTTTCGTGCTGCACGAGGAAGAAGTGGTGACCGTCGAACATGTCGAGGGAAAAACCGCTGGCGGCCTCGAGCTGCCAGTCGAGCAATTGGTCGGCGCGCACGCTGTCCTGCTTGCCGCCGAACACATGGATCGGCAGGCCCAGCGGCTCGCGCTCGCCATAAGTGAAACTGCCGCACAGCAGGAAATCGGCGCGCAGGATCGGCAGCATCAACTGCATCAACTCGGCATTGGCCAACGCGGCGTCGCAGGTGCCCTGCAGTTCGCGCAGGCGGGCGATCAGTTGTCCGTCGGTCTTTTCGATGGCGTATTCGCTGACATCACGCCGCGCCGGGCCGGCAGTGCCGGAGGCAAACAACGCCAGCGGAGCCGGTGCATTGCGCGCGTTCAATGCGTGCGCCAGTTCGAACGCCAGCAGGCCGCCGAGGCTGTGGCCAAACAACGCATAAGGGCCCTTGAGGTCGCGGCTGATTTCAGCGGCGAGCTGGGCCGCAAGGGCCTTGATATCGCGCTGCAACGGCTCGCCCATGCGCATGCCGCGCCCCGGCAGTTCCAGCGGGCACACCTGCAACCAGTCCGGCAGCACTCGACGCCAGCGTGCGTAGACCGAGGCGCTGGCGCCTGAATGGGGCAGGCAAAACAGGCGCAGCGGCGTAGGCGTACTCATCGAGCGAGGCCCCCAAGCTGAAACACGCTGCGTGCACGATAAAAACCCATTTCGTCCTCCTGCGGGTGCTGATCCTTGGCCGTTCTACTAACGGACCTGTCACCCAGAAGAACGGACGGACTCGGCAAATAATTAGTCGCCGAGGGCGAGCGAGACGCGGTTCACACCTTCCTGGAAAGCATAAGATTAGTTCGCCTTCTCATTTGACAATAATTATCATTAAGCATAATTTGTTGCCCGATGTGTAGGAGGCCTCAGCAAGGACGCCCTCCCCTAACCTCTTTTGCAACAAGGTGATTTCCATGACGGAACCAGTAACCACAGGCAGGTGCGACTCACCACTTCTCCAGGCGTTCGTCGACAATCGACTGATCCTGGTGAAGATCGCGGCACGTATTACCGGCTGTCGTTCGCGTGCCGAGGATGTGGTGCAGGACGCCTACTTTCGGCTGCAATCGGCACCGACCATCACCTCTTCGTTCAAGGCCCAGCTGAGTTATCTGTTCCAGATCGTGCGCAACCTGGCGATTGATCACTACCGCAAGCAGGCCCTGGAGCTCAAGTATTCCGGGACCGAAGAGGAAGGCTTGAACGTGGTGATCCACGGCGCTTCACCGGAAACCTCCCACATCAATTTCAATACCCTGGAAAACATTGCCGACGCATTGACCGAGCTGCCGCAGCGCACCCGCTACGCGTTCGAGATGTACCGCCTGCACGGCGTGCCGCAGAAGGACATTGCCAAGGAACTGGGGGTTTCACCGACACTGGTGAACTTCATGATTCGCGATGCGCTGGTGCATTGCCGCAAGGTGTCGGGCAACCATAGCGATACCTTTGCGCGCAGGGTCTGAAAACAGCAGAAACCAATGTGGGAGGGGGCTTGCCCCACTGGTTCACTGTAGGAGCGAGCTTGCTCGCGAAGAGCGCACAGGCAACGCGTTCATTCTGAATAAACGCGGTGGCCCTGAGTTCTTCGCGAGCAAGCTCGCTCCTACAAAATGGCATTAGGGCAAGCCCCCTCCCACAGTTGATCTTCTGCGTTCTCAGGGCACTGGCATTACATCGATGCGATACGGCTCGAAAATCTTCAGCATCTGGCCATTATCTCGCAGCTGCTTGAGCAGCCCGGCAAACGCCGGCCCGCTGATCGGGGCCTTCGGCCTTAGCAACGCGTAATGGTGATAGACCTGGTCAGTGCGCTCCGACACCAGGAATTTGCCCGCCATGTCGGCGTTGCGCACCATGAAGTCACTCAAGTACGAACGCGTCACCAAGGCGATGTCCGCACGACCGCGAGCCACCATCAGCAAGTTGCTGTCGTGGGAGTAGGTCAAGGTGGCGTGGAAGTGCTCGGTCAGGTATTTGGGGTCGGGGTTGAAGTTGGCGAAGGCGTAGTGATAACCGCTGAACACCGCCAGGCGTTTGCCGGCAAGGTCGGTGAAAAAGCTCTGGTCGCGGCCGGGCTCACGCTCGGCGACGAAGATTTCCGCATCTTCCAGGCCCATATCGACGCTGGTATGGGGAATGTCATTCCAGCCCCAGGACGGGTTTTCGAAGATCGCCATGTCGACGCGGCCTTGCTCGAAATCGCGGAACCGTCTGGGTATCGAGGTGGGCACCAGCACAAACTGATAGTCGCTTTGCGTGGCGTTCAACGCTTCGACCAATTGCGGCAGCAAACCGGTATCGGCGCCTTGCTCAGGGCGTACGGTATAGGGTGGAAAATGCGCCGCGCCGACCCTTACCAACTGCGCGGCGCCAGCCTGCGTCCACCCTGCACTTCCCAATGCCCATAATGTAAGTCCTGCAGCCAGCCGCCATGGCGAAAACATCTAGGCACACACCGTTGAATTCTATGATGGCGATAAGCTAGGCGCTTTTCCCCATAGAGACAACTTTTCGCCAGCAAATTAATAGCTTGCGCCTCAGTCGGCCTTGAGCACCATCAGCAGGGCTTCTTCGGCCAGTTCTTCGAGTGTCAGGCTGCCTTGGGTGCGGAACCAGGTGGTGGTCCAGGACAACGCGCCGGTCAGGAAGCGCCGGGTGATAAACACGTCGCCCCTGATGTAGCCGGCGGCCTTGGCTTCGCCCAGTACCTGTAGCCAGATGTCTTCGTACACGTCGCGCAAGGCCAGCACCTGGGCCTGACCGTCGGCAGACAATGAACGCCATTCGTACACCAGCACCGCCATCGCCTCCCCGCTGCCGCCCATGATCGACTGCAATTCGCAGCGGATCAGCGCCAGTACGCGCTCGCGCACGGTACTCGCCTGCTCCAGCGCAGCCCGCATCATCGCGGTGTTGTAGAGGATGGTTTCTTCCATCACTGCGCGCAGGATCTCGTCCTTGCTCTTGAAGTGATGAAAGATGCTGCCGGACTGGATGCCCACCGCGCCGGCCAGGTCGCGCACGGTGGTGCGCTCGAAGCCCTTGTTGCGAAACAGGTGCGCCGCGGTTTGCAGCAACTTGCCCCGGGCACTCTCGGGGTCGGTCAATTGTCCACCGTCGACCATGGTGCGCATTACTCGCAGGGCCTGGGGGTCATCCATGCTGCTCTCCCTCATGTCTACTATCGTCTTGGGCGGCAATTTAGGCCGTGACCGCCAACCAAGCAAGCGCTCGGGTAAAACTTGTGTACAGGGTTTACAAACCAAGCGCTTGCTTGGTAGCCTCGCCACCAGCCATTCGAGGAAGGATTTCTCATGAGCAAGACCGTTCGCATCGGCTGTGCCAGCGCCTTCTGGGGCGACACCTGCACCGCAGGCGCCCAGTTGGTGCACGGCGGCGCCCTGGATTACCTGGTGTTCGACTACCTGGCGGAGGTCACGATGTCGATCCTGGCCGGGGCGCGCATCAAAGACCCCAAGGCCGGTTACGCCGCCGATTTTGTCGAGGTGCTCACGCCGCTGCTGGCCGATATCCAGCGCCAGGGCATCCGGGTGATCAGCAATGCCGGCGGCATCAACCCCCAGGCCTGTGCGACAGCTTTGCAAGCGGCCTGCAATAGCGCCGGGGTTGCCCTGAAGATCGCCGTCCTGCTCGGCGATGACCTGCATGCGCAACTCAAGCACCTGCCGGACGTTACCGACATGTTCAACGGCGCGCCGCTGCCACCTGCGTGCATGTCCGCCAATGCCTACCTCGGCGCACCAGGCATTACCGCAGCGCTCGCGCTCGGCGCCGATATCGTCATCACTGGCCGGGTGGTCGACAGCGCGGTGGTCAGCGCGGCGCTGGTGCATGAGTTCGGCTGGTCGTGGCAAGACTATGACCACCTCGCCCAGGCCGCCCTGGCCGGGCACATCATCGAATGCGGCGCGCAATGCACCGGCGGCAACTTCACCGACTGGCGCGACGTGCCGGACTATGAGCACATCGGTTTCCCCATCGTCGAAGTCAGCGCCGACGGCCAGTTCACGGTGAACAAGGTCGAGGGCAGCGGCGGCTTGATCAGTGAACTGAGCGTGGCCGAACAGCTGCTGTATGAGATTGGCGATCCCCGCGCCTACCGGCTGCCTGATGTGATCTGCGATTTCAGCCAGGTCAAGGTGCAGCAGCAAGGCAAACACTGCGTGCGCTTGCACGGCGCCAAGGGGCTGCCGCCGACCGAGCAGTACAAGGTCAGTGCCACTTATCTTGACGGCTTCCGCTGCACCGCCAGTTGCCTGCTGGCCGGCATCGATGCGGTGGCCAAGGCCGACCGAGTCAGCCAGGCCATCATCCACAAGACCTCCGAACTCTTCAGCCAGCGCGGCTGGGGGCCCTACACCGAGGTGAACATAGAACTGCTCGGCAGCGAAGCCACCTACGGAGGGCACGCCCAACGTCAGGACTGCCGGGAGGTGGTGATCAAGCTGGCGGTGCGCCACCCCCACAAGCAGGCACTCCTCCTGTTTGCTCGCGAAATCGCCCAGGCCGCTACCGGCATGGCGCCGGGGCTGACCGGGATCGTCGGCGGCAGGCCCACGGTGTATCCACTGATCCGGCTGTTTTCGTTCCTGATCGATAAATCTGCCTGCGCCGTGACCCTCGACTACCAGGACGCACATCACGTCGTGGAGCTACCCGCCGCACGGCCGCCCCTCACCCCTGCCGCGCCCATCGAACCGCCCAAACCCCAGGGCCGTGCCGACGCCAGCGTGCCCCTGGTGAAACTGGCAGTGGCGCGCTCCGGCGACAAGGGTAACCACAGCAATATCGGCGTAATTGCCCGCGCGCCCGAGTACCTGCCGTGGATCGCCGAAGTGCTCACCCCCGAAGTGGTCGTCGACTGGATGAGCCATGTGCTCGACCCGGTGTACGGCCGTGTCGAGCGCTGGTATTTGCCCGGCAGCCACAGCCTTAACTTCCTGCTGGAAAACGCCCTGGGGGGTGGCGGCATTGCCAGCTTGCGCATCGACCCCCAAGGCAAGGCCTTCGCCCAGCAACTGTTGGAAATTCCCATCGCCGTGCCGCAACACATCGCCGATCAACTCACTTAAAGGACCGTCGCCGTGGCCTTCGACTCGATCTTCAAAGCCGACCTGCTCCAGGGGCAAAGCATTATCGTTACCGGAGGCGGCAGCGGTATTGGTCGTTGCACCGCCCATGAGCTGGCGGCACTCGGTGCGCATGTGATCCTGGTGGGGCGCAAGCCGGATAAGCTGGAAAAGGTCGCGACGGAAATCGCCGAAGACGCTGGCACCGCCGATTGGCACGCCTGCGATATCCGCGATGAAGACGCCGTGAAGCAATTGGTCGAACAGATCGTCGCCGACCACGGCCCAATCCATGGACTGGTCAATAACGCGGGCGGCCAGTACCCATCGCCACTGGCATCGATCAATCAAAAAGGCTTTGAAACCGTGCTGCGCAGCAACCTGGTCGGCGGCTTCGTGATGGCGCGGGAAGTGTTCAACCAGTCGATGAGCACCCACGGCGGTGCCATCGTCAATATGCTCGCCGATATGTGGGGCGGCATGCCCGGCATGGGCCACTCGGGTGCGGCGCGTGCGGGGATGGACAACTTCACCAAGACCGCGGCATTTGAATGGGGCCACGCCGGCGTGCGCGTCAACGCGGTGGCGCCGGGCTGGATCGCTTCCAGCGGCATGGACACCTACGAAGGCGCGTTCAAGGCGGTGATCCCCACCCTGGGCGAGCATGTGCCGCTCAAGCGGATCGGCACCGAGTCGGAAGTCAGCGCGGCCATCGTGTTTCTGCTCAGCCCCGCCGCCGCCTTTATCAGCGGCAGCACCTTGCGCATCGACGGCGCCGCCAGCCTGGGCAGCCGCGCCTGGCCGTTGCACAAGGCGAAGGCGCCCACTGAAGGGTTCAATGGTTTTCACCGCGCCTACCTGCCCGATGTGCTCAAGGCGGAGCACTAGGCCATGCCCGTGATCGAAAGCCTGATCGACCCCCACAGCCCGCAGTTCGCGCAAAACCGCGAAGCCATGCTGCGCAGCCTCCAGCACGTGCGCCAGCTGGAACACACCCTGCTCGCCAAGGCCGAGCAGGCCCGGGCCAAGTTCGAGCAACGTGGCCAACTGCTCCCACGCGAGCGCCTCAACCTGCTGCTCGACCCCGGCGCGCCGTTTCTGGAACTGGCCAGCCTGGCCGGCTACAAACTGCATGACGACAAGGACGGCAGCGCCGCCGGCGGCGGGTTGGTCGCCGGCATCGGTTACGTCAGCGGCGTACGCATGCTGGTGGTGGCCAACAACAGCGCGATCAAGGGCGGCACCATCTCCCCCGCCGGCCTGAAAAAATCCCTGCGCCTGCAGCAGATCGCGATGGACAACAAACTGCCGGTGGTGACCCTCGCCGAAAGCGGCGGTGCCAACCTCAATTACGCCGCCGAGATTTTCGTCGAAGGCGCGCGCAGCTTTGCCAACCAGGCGCGCATGTCGGCCATGGGCCTGCCGCAGATCACCGTGGTGCATGGCTCGGCCACCGCCGGCGGCGCGTACCAGCCGGGGCTTTCGGATTACGTGGTGGTGGTGCGCGGCAAGGCCAAGCTGTTCCTGGCCGGGCCGCCGCTGCTCAAGGCCGCCACCGGTGAAGTCGCCACCGATGAAGAACTGGGCGGCGCCCAGATGCACGCGCAAACCGCTGGCACCGCTGAATACCTGGCCCAGGACGATGCCGATGGCGTGCGCATCGTGCGCGAGATTGTCAGCTTGTTGCCCTGGAATGATCACCTGCCGCCAGCGCCGCAACGGGCCTACAGCGAGCCGCTGTATGCCGCTGAAGAGCTGCTGGGACTGATCCCGGACGACCCGAAAAAACCCTACGACGTGCGTGAAATCCTCGCGCGCCTGGCCGACGGCTCGCGCTTTCTTGAATTCAAGAGCGAGTTCGATGCGCACACGGTCTGCGGCCACCTGAATATCCACGGCCGCGCCGTCGGCGTGATCGGCAATAACGGCCCCATCACCCCGAAAGGCGCGAGCAAGGCGGCGCAGTTCATCCAGCTGTGCGACCAGAGCCGCACGCCGCTGCTGTTTCTGCACAACACCACAGGTTTCATGGTGGGCACCGAATCCGAGCAGCAAGGCGTGATCAAGCACGGCGCCAAGATGATCCAGGCGGTGGCCAATGCCCGCGTGGCCAAACTCACGATTGTGGTGGGCGGCTCCTACGGGGCCGGCAACTACGCGATGTGCGGCCGCGGCCTGGACCCGCGTTTCATCTTCGCCTGGCCCAACAGCCGCACGGCGGTGATGGGGGGCGCGCAGGCGGGCAAGGTGCTGCGCATCGTCACCGAGGCCAAGCAGTTGAAGGAGGGCCTGGTGCCCGATCAAAAGGTACTGGACATGCTGGAGCAGGTCACCGCGCAGAAACTCGACAGCCAGTCCACCGCACTGTATGGCACTGCCAACCTGTGGGATGACGGGCTGATCGACCCACGGGATACGCGAACCTTGCTCGGGTTATTGCTGGATATCTGTGAGGAGGCCGAGGTGCGCCCCTTGCAGCCCAACAGTTTTGGTGTGGCGCGGTTCTAACAGGAGGACGACACGCATGATCTTCACCCAGGAACACCAGGAACTGCGGCGTACCGTGCACGCCTTCGTCGAGCGCGAGATCAACCCCTTCGTGGACGAATGGGAAAAAGCCGGGCGCTTTCCCATCCACGAAATCTTCCGCAAGGCCGGCGATCTCGGCCTGCTGGGCATCTCCAAACCGCAACAGTTTGGCGGCATGGGCCTGGACTACAGCTACTCGATCGTTGCCGCCGAAGCGTTCGGCAGCATTCGCTGCGGTGGCATCCCGATGTCCATCGGCGTACAGACCGATATGTGCACCCCCGCCCTCGCCCGCTTCGGCTCGGATGAACTGCGCGAGGAGTTCCTGCGCCCGGCCATCAGCGGCGAGCAGGTCGGTTGCATCGGTGTTTCGGAAACCGGCGCCGGTTCCGACGTTGCCGGGCTCAAGACCCATGCGCGCAAGGACGGCGACGACTACGTGATCAACGGCAGCAAAATGTGGATCACCAACTCGCCGAGTGCCGACTTTATCTGCCTGCTGGCCAACACCTCCGACGACAAGCCGCACCTCAACAAATCACTGATCATGGTGCCGATGAACAGCCCCGGCATCAGCGTCAGCCCGCCCCTGGAAAAGCTCGGCATGCACAGCTCCGAGACTGCCCAGGTGTTCTTTGACGGCGTGCGCGTGCCGCAGCGCAACCGTATCGGCCAGGAGGGCGCGGGCTTCATGATGCAGATGCTGCAGTTCCAGGAAGAACGCCTGTTCGGCGCGGCCAATATGATCAAGGGCCTGGAATACTGCATCGACAGCACCATCGACTACTGCAAGCAACGCCACACCTTCGGCAAGGCGCTGCTCGACAACCAGGTGATTCACTTTCGCCTGGCCGAACTGGCGACCGAAATCGAATGCTTGCGCGCACTGGTCTACCAGGCCACCGAGCAATACATCAAAGGCCAGGACGTGACGCGCCTGGCGTCCATGGCCAAGCTCAAGGCCGGGCGCCTGGGCCGCGAGGTCAGCGACAGTTGCCTGCAATATTGGGGCGGCATGGGCTTCATGTGGGACAACCCGGTGGCCCGTGCCTATCGCGACGTGCGCCTGGTGTCGATCGGCGGCGGTGCCGATGAAATCATGCTGGGCATCATCTGCAAACTGATGGGCACCCTGCCGGGGAAAAAGCCATGAACACCTTGCTGCTCGAAGCGCACAACGGTGTGCTGCACATCACCCTCAACCGCCCGCATTGCCGTAACGCAATGAGCCTTGAGATGGTCAACGAACTGCGCGCCGTGCTGGCACAACTGGACAGTCAGGTGCGTGCCATCGTGATCAGCGGCGCGGGTGGGCACTTTTGTGCGGGGGCGGATGTGAAGGACCTGGTCACGGCAGGTGATCAACTGGTCGCCTTGAACCGCGCGTTTGGCAGTTTGCTGCAAGAGGCAGAAGCCGTTTCGCCGGTGGTGATCGTGGTGCTCCAGGGCGCGGTACTGGGCGGTGGGTTTGGCCTGGCCTGTGTGAGCGATATTGCGATTGCAGAAGGCACGGCGCAGTTCGGCTTGCCGGAAACCAGCCTGGGGTTGCTGCCGGCGCAGATTGCGCCGTTTGTGGTCAGGCGCGTGGGGTTGACCCAGGCGCGTCGCCTGGCGCTGACGGCGGCGCGGTTTGATGGCGTCGAAGCGGGCAGGTTGGGCGTGGTGCATTTTGTCGAGGACGATGGGCAGGCATTGGCAGAGCGTCTGGATGAGGTGCTGGGGCAAGTGCTGCGCTGCGCGCCAGGCGCCAATGCGCGCACCAAGGCGCTGTTGTTGGCCAGTGTGGAGCGGCCACTGGAGCCGCTGCTGGACCAGGCAGCGCAGTGGTTTGCCGAGGCGGTGACCGGTGAAGAAGGGATCGAGGGGACGCAGGCTTTTGTGCACAAGCGCAAGCCTGGGTGGTGCAAATGACGCCATCGGGGGCAAGCCCCCTCCCACCTTTGGAACGCTTTTCAAAATGTGGGAGAGGGCTTGCCCCCGATGAGGCCGGAACACTCATCCGATCAACCAAGGGATAAACCAATGCCCGCCTTCACCAAGATCCTGATCGCCAACCGCGGCGAAATTGCCTGCCGTATCCAACGCACGGCCCAGGCATTGGGCTACCGCACCGTGGCCGTCTACAGCGACGCCGACGCTCATTCCCTGCACGTGGAAATGGCCGACGAAGCCGTCAATATCGGCCCCGCTCCCGCCCACCAGTCCTACCTCAATAGCCAGGCGATCCTCGACGCCGCCCACCGCACGGGGGCCGACGCGATTCACCCCGGCTACGGTTTCCTGTCGGAAAACCCCGCGTTCGCCAAGGCCTGCCTGAACGCCGGTATCACCTTCATCGGCCCCAGCCCGGAAGCCATTGAGCTGATGGGCAGCAAGCGCCTGTCCAAACTTGCCATGCTCCAGGCCGGCGTTCCCTGCATCGCCGGCTATCAAGGCAGCGCCCAGGACGACGCTACGCTGCACCACGAAGCCCAGCGCATCGGCTACCCCCTGATGATCAAGGCCAGCGCGGGCGGCGGCGGTCGTGGCATGCGCCTGGTGCAGCATCAGGGCCAATTGCTGGAGCAACTGCGCACCGCGCGCTCCGAAGCACTGAACGCCTTCGGCAGCGATGAACTGATCCTCGAACAGGCGCTGATCGGTCCACGCCATGTGGAAATCCAGCTGTTCGGCGACCAGCATGGCCAGCTGATTTACCTGGGCGAACGCGATTGCTCGCTTCAGCGTCGCCATCAAAAAGTCATCGAAGAAGCACCTTGCCCGATCATGACCGACGCACTGCGCCGCGCCATGGGCGAAGCCGCGCTCAAGGCGGGTCGCGCGGTGAATTACGTCGGCGCAGGGACAGTGGAATTCCTGCTCGACGGCCACGGCCAGTTCTACTTCCTGGAAATGAACACGCGCCTGCAAGTCGAGCACCCAGTCACCGAACTGATCACCGGCGTTGACCTAGTCGACTGGCAACTGCAGATCGCCGCCGGCCAGCCCCTGCCGCTGACCCAAGCCGAGGTGACGCTCAGCGGCCACGCCATGGAAGTGCGCCTGTACGCCGAAGACCCGGCCAACGACTTTCTGCCGCAAACCGGCGCGGTGCTGCGTTGGGAGCCGGCGCCGGGTATTCGCATAGACCATGGCGTGCGCGAGGGCGACAGCATCAGCCCGTTCTACGACGCGATGCAGGGCAAGCTCATCGCCCATGGCGCCACCCGCGAAGAAGCTCGGCGCAAGCTGCTGCGGGCGGTGGAAGATACGGTGTTGCTCGGCGTCGCCACCAACCAGCGCCTTTTGGCCGACCTGCTCAGGCATCCGGCCTTTGTCAGCGGTGATTTCGGTACCGGTTTTATCGCCGAGCATTTCAACCACATTCCCCGCCCCCCGGCCTGCGCCGAAGAACTCGCCGTGGCCGCCGCGCTGTTCTATCAGCACAGCGCCAACGCCCATCGCCACGGCCTCGCAGGCTGGCGCAACAACGCCACGCTGCCCTGGGCGTACCGCCTGGTGGTGAACGATGCCACCCACGCGGCCAGCGTCAGCGTGGTGGCGGACAACCACCTGCAGGTCGACGACGTCGATATCCGCCAGCTCAGCACTGACGGGCGCTGGGCGACCCTGGTGCTCAACGGCATCCGCCGACGCATCGCCTATCACCTCGACGGCACCCAACTGTGGCTGCCGGGCCTCAAGGTAAATAACGTCACCCAGCCCATCGCCAACCGCCAGGCCGATGCCGGCAGCGGTACGCTCAAGGCGCCGATGGATGGGGCGATTGTCGAGGTGCATGTACGCGTCGGCGAAAGTGTCAGCAAAGGCCAACTGCTGGTGGTGCTCGAAGCGATGAAAATGGAGCACCCGCTGAAGGCCGGCATCGACGGCATTATCCAGGGTGTGCAGGTGGCGGCGGGCGACCAGGTACGCAATCGTCAGGTTTTGCTGGAGATCGAATAAGCCCCTGGGCGGAACTACAAGGCCCGGCTACGCTCTATCCCCATCAGGACAGGAACAGTACGGGAACCTGCGCATGCCTCATTGGCTGATTATTGACCTTGAAGCCACAACGGATGACGGCGGCTGGCCCGTGACGGAGATGGAAGTCATCGAAATCGGCGCGAGCCTGGTCAACCGCCAGGGCCGCGAGCTGGACCACTTCCAGCGCTTCGTGCGACCGCTGCGGCGGCCACTGCTGACGCCGTTTTGCCGCAAATTGACCCACATCACCCAGGCCAATATCGACGCGGCAGCGCCCATCACCGAGGTGTGGCCGCTGTTCGAGCGCTGGCTGGGCCAGCATCAGCCACGCCTGGAAGGCTGGGCCAGCTGGGGCGATTACGACCGCGTGCAACTGGAGCTGGAATGGCAACGCCATGGCCTGGCCAGCGCGCTCGGCCAGACGCCCCATGTCAACCTCAAGCAACGTTTCGCCAAGGCCCGGCGCCTGGACAAGCCTTTGGGGCTCAATAGCGCGCTGCAACTGGCGGGCATGCAGTTCCATGGCCAGCAGCATCGGGCGCTGGAGGATGCGCGCAACACCGCACGCCTGCTGCCGCTGACTTTGCCGGTCTAGGCAGCTTCCCTGCCCTTGGGCATACTGGCTGACCTTTCCAGACCCTTTTCCGAGGATTCACCCATGTTCAAAGTCAATGAATACTTCGACGGCACCGTCAAGTCGATCGCGTTCGGCACCGCGGAAGGTCCGGCGACCATCGGCGTGATGGCCCCGGGTGAATACGAATTCGGCACCGCCCAGCGTGAAATCATGCACGTGGTTTCCGGCGCGCTGGTCGTCAAGCTGCCGGACAGCAGCGGCTGGGAAACCTTCGCCGCCGGCAGCCAGTTCAACGTGCCGGCCAACAGCAAATTCCAACTGAAGGTCGCCGTAGACACTGCTTACCTGTGCGAATACCGCGGCTAAAGGTCACTCGGCGCAAAAAAATGCCCGTCTCTTGCGAGACGGGCATTTTTCATTCCAGCACGGTCACCGGCATGCCGACTTCCAATCGCCCCACCCCATCGTTGACCAGGTTCTGGCCGAACATCGCGCCCTTCTCAGTGCTGCGATAGGCCTGCAGCGTCGCGAAAGGCTCACGATCCGGGCTGCGCTCGCCGGTCTGCGGGTCGATGGTGGTGAGGACGCAACGTGAACAGGGCTTGACCACGCGAAACTCCACATCGCCAATGCGCAAGCGCTTCCAGCCATCCTCGGCGAAGGCCTCGCCGCCTTCGATCACCAGGTTGGGGCGAAAGCGCAGCATCTCCATCGGCCGGCCGATCTGCGCGCACAGATCGTCCAGGGAAGCCTGGCCAATCAGCAGCAGGGGGTATCCGTCGGCAAACCCTACCCGGTCGTCATCCTGGCCATAGCCGGCTTCGGTGGCACGTGCGCGATCGATGGGCATGTGCACCAGGCGCGTGGGTTTGCCGATGAAGGCGCTGACCCAGGCCGCCGCGGCATCGCCTGCGTCCGGCACGCGCAGGCTGTCATGCCAGATGGTCACACCGCGCAACGCATCGGCGCCGGGCAAGGCCACGTCCAACGTCGGGTAGCCGGGCGAGCTGAGGGTCAGGCCGCCCGCGGTGTTCCACAGCGCAGTCAGCTGGCTCATTTTGGCCACGGCGCGTTGTGTGAGGAATCGCCCGCTGGCTTCGTCCACCAGCATCCAGCGTCGATCCCCCTCAAGCCCAAGCTTATCCAGGCCAATCTGCTGCAAGGCTTGAGCCTTGCCGGATTTCAAGGGGTAACGGTACAGCGCGCTGAGACGGAGCATGAGCCTGCGTTCCTAGGAAACAAAGTGTCATAGACTAAAGTCAGGCAGACACTTCGTCCAGCATCAGTCGTTGACGCACTACATCCACCAGCTTGTCGGGCTGGAATTTGGAGAGGAAATTGTCGCAGCCGACCTTCTTCACCATCGACTCGTTGAAGCTGCCCGACAGCGAGGTGTGCAGCACCACGTAGAGGCCACGCAAGCGCGGATCATTGCGAATTTCGGTGGTGAGGCGGTAGCCGTCCATCTCGGGCATTTCGGCGTCGGTGAAGATCATCAGCAGCTTGTCGGTCATCACCTGGCCGCTGTCGGCCCAGGCCTTGAGCATGTTCAGCGCCTTGAGGCCATCGCTGGCGATGTGCATTTTCACGCCCAACTGGCCCAGGGTGTCCTTCAACTGCGACAGCGCTACATTGGAGTCATCCACCAGTAATACTTCACGACCACGGGCGCGCTCCAGCACCGGGTCTTCGAGTTTTTCCCGGGAGACCTTGGCGTTGTAAGGCACGATTTCAGCGAGGACTTTTTCCACATCGATGATTTCCACCAACTGGTCGTCGACCTTGCTGATGGCGGTGAGGTAGTGCTGGCGCCCGGCGCTGGCCGGCGGCGGCAGGATGGCTTCCCAATTCATGTTGACGATGCGGTCGACGCCGCCCACCAGGAAGGCCTGCACCGAACGGTTGTACTCGGTGACGATAATGGTGCTGTTGGGCCCTGGCACCAGCGGACGCATGCCGATGGCCTGGGACAAGTCGATCACCGGCAACGTCTGGCCGCGCAGGTTGACCACCCCGCAAACAAAGGGATGGCGCTGGGGCATCAGGGTCAACTTGGGCAGTTGCAGCACTTCCTGCACCTTGAACACGTTGATGGCGAACAGCTGCCGCCCGAACAGGCGAAACATAAGGATCTCCAGGCGATTCTCACCCACCAATTGCGTGCGTTGATCTACCGTGTCGAGAATGCCGGCCATTAAAAGCTCCTGGTGTGCACGTTGGTTTCGCGCTGAGAGGGTGTGCAGTTCATATAGGCAAGTTATCGGCGGCAAGCGCCAGACCTTGACCCCGGTAAAATGCCATGTAAATACATTGATGTCACACTGACATCATGCTTTACTGCGTAAGCCCTCTCATAGGGCTGTGTGGCGACCCTTGCACGACACTCCAATCGTCGTGCGGTTCCACTCCATAGGGGATTCCCCTATGCGCAATCAGGCCCGACCTGATATTCGCGATATCTAATAGCCATTAATGTGACGCCATTCTCATTGCATGAATGGAGTCAGGCTTTTGTTTGCCATCCCCAGCCCTTGGCCCGTAGGCCTTCCAGGCACTCACGTATCGGCAACTGAAGTCGTGTCATCCCGATCAATTGGGGTTACGCACGACTTTCGTGGGCATTTCAATAAACGTCCTACAGGAATATCGGAAGCAGCCTACAAGCCTCAATTATATTTCAGCGCTAGCGTTAAGCCATTCACCCGGTGCGATATCTCATCACCCGAGCTTAAGTTGTGGAGACTTGCATGATGAACAGCGCGAAAGAATGGCAAACGGCACTTCCCGAATTTCTGCTGGAGGCCGAAATGCTGCTGATCAAGTCGCAAGAGTGCTTGAGCCATCTGCATTTGATCCGTAACGACAGCGACGCCATCGACTGCATGAAGACCAGCCTCGCCAAACTCGCTGAAAAGGCCGACAGCCTGGCCCTGCAAGCGATCAGCGAGTTCTCGAGGCACCTTCAACACCTGATCGCCAATGCCCAGAGCCCCATGCAATTGCATGACGATGCACTGGATGCCTTGCATAACTGCCTGACATTGCTGGCCTGGCAATTGGAACTGATCGACAGCCGCACTGGCGAGCTGAGCCTGGACGAAACTGAGCAAACTTCGCTGATTGCGACGGTCACCCTGCAAATCCCGCAAAAGGACTACGGTCATAAACCGCAGCAGCGTTTGCATCATGCGTCTTGAGTCTGGCGCATGTCGTATTTAATCGCCGACTTCTCTAAAAACGACCCAGCCGATAATAACGTTACAAACCCAATCTATTAGTACAACTTCTCATTTGAAACTCTGGGCTTACCGCCCAGAGTATTTGCGTGTTCCATAAACCAATCAGGCGACCAACGGTAACAGGGGTGGTACTATGCCCCGCTCGAAGTGACACAACTTCATCATGTTTAAAAACGATTCGGCAGCGCATTCCAAACAGAGCCCGGCCAACCGGTCTCCCCGCAGCGAACCCTCAGTGGCTCCAACCGCTATGTACGCCAACCTCAAGCCACTTTTTTCCAGGTCTGTATCACGCAGCAATGCATGCCGCATCGTCCTCGCGCTGTGCCTGTGTTCGTTGGCCGTCAGCGTGTGGGCGTACGTGCACACTTCACCTTGGTCGCTACTGGTGCTGCTGCTCAACCTGGCCACGCTGACGGTGCTGGGCCTGCATCAATGGCGTTCGCGCAAAGCCATCAAGTTCCAACCCCAGGAATTGGCCGACCGTCTGTTGCAGGTCCAGGAAAACGAACGCCATCGCCTCAGTCGCGAGCTACACGACGATATCGGCCAACTGCTGACCGCCGCCAAGCTGCAAAGCGAATGGCTGCAGCGTCGCCTGCCGCCAGAGCTGCAAGGCCAGTGCGAGACGCTGTGCAATATTCTCAACGAAACCCTGGCCAAAGTGCGCGACGTGTCCGCCATTCTCAATCCGCGCCAGTTGGCCAGCCTGGGCCTGGAAGCCAGTTTGCGCGCGCACCTGCTCAAGACCTTGGAAAACACCCAGGTATGCTGGAGCCTGGAGTGCCAGCAACGCCTGACCGGTATCCCGGAAGAAATGGCCGTGGCGGCGTTTCGTATTACCCAGGAAGCGGTGACCAACATGCTCCGTCACGCCCAGGCACGCAACCTGCGGGTGCGCCTGCAACGCCTGCCCGAAGGCCTGTCGCTGATGATCTGCGATGACGGCCAGGGCTTTTCGCCTGCCCCCGACCCGGCCCTTGCAGGCCAACGCGGCATGGCCGGCATGGCCGAGCGGATAGATCAACTGGGGGGGACCTTGTCCGTCAGCAGCCAACCCGGCAAAGGCACGCGGATCGACGCGCTGTTCCCCTGGGCGCCCCGCGCCCTCGAACGGGCCCGCGCGCCTGAGGTCTTCGAGTGAGCTGCAACTTACTGCTGGTGGACGACCACGCGCTGATCCGCGCAGGAGTACGCGCGCTGATCCTGGATATTCCCGACTACGATGTGATCGGCGAAGCCAGCGATGGCGCGCAACTGCTGGAGCAATTTCGCACCCTGCAGCCGGACATCGTGCTGCTGGACCTGTCGATGAAACACACCGGCGGCCTGGACGCCTTGCAGCAACTCAAGGGCGCCTACCCCAAGAGCAAAGTACTGATCCTGTCGATGCACACCGACCCCGACCTGATCATGCGCGCGCTGGAGTCGGGCGCCCACGGTTACCTGCTCAAGGACATGACTGGCAACGAGCTGGAACATGCCCTGCGGGCCCTGCGCAACAACGAGCGCTACCTCAGCCCGGCCATCGCCCACACGGTGATCAACCAGGCACTGGTGCGCAGCCACGGCCCTGCCTCCCCCGTCCCCCATAGCCACAACCTTACCGCGCGCCAATTGGAAATCCTGCGCTTGATCGTGCGCGGCAAGTCCACCCGGGAGATCGCCCACGGCCTGGGCTTGAGCATCAAGACCGTGGAAGCACACCGCTCGCAAATCATGAAGCGCCTGCAGATTTTCGACGTGGCGGGCCTGGTGTTATTCGCGGTGCGCGAGCAGATCATCAGCCTGGACGACTAAGGGCGAGCCCAGCGGCAGGTGCACCCGCAGCGCCTTGGGCAACGCCTCGAAATGCAGGTCATCGCCTTCCAGCGGCTCGCCATCGAGGTTGATGTACAAGCCTTGCGCCACCTTGATATTCACCCACGGCAGGCGTGCGCGGACGAACATGGTGTCCAGGCCCCAGCCGTTGCTCATCAACTCGCGCAAGGTGCCAACCACTTCCTGGGGCGCCGGCAGGATGCTGACATCCAGCAGCCCGTCGTCGGCCAATGCACCCGGGCACAGCACATGCCCGCCCCCGGCCTGGCGCCCGTTGCCGATACCCAGCGCGAGCAGCTCGCCTTTCCAGTGGAAATCCGGACCTTCCAGCTCACCGTAGGCGGCCTTCAACTCGCTGAAGCGCGACAAACCGGTGAACAGGTAGGCGGCACCGCCGAGGATTTTCTTCAGGTCTTCGGAGGTGTTGGCGGTGACCTGGCTGCCGAAACCACCGGTGGCCATGTTCAAGAAGATCTGCCCACCGACCTGGCCGAGGTCGATTGCCCTGGGCTCAACGTCCAGCAACGCCAGCGCTCCCGCGGGCTCCAACGGCACGCCAGCGGCCTTGGCGAAGTCATTGGCGGTGCCCAGGGGCATCAGCACCAGGCTCGCGTCGGTGCCGGCTTGAGCCATGGCTTCGGCCACATCGCGCAAGGTGCCGTCGCCACCGCCGGCGATGATATGGGTGTAACCAGCGGCCAGGGCTTCATTGACCAGGCGCTGGGCATCGCCGCCCTCCCACGTGACCCGCACTGCCAGCTCCCAACCCTGCTCACGCCGCGCCATCACGGCGGCGCGTACGTCCTCGTTGAGGGCTTGCTTGCCGTGGAGGATCAACAGGGCTCTGGCGGTGGTCATCGGGAAATCTCCTGGGTCAAAGGTGCTTGCAGGATGTGGACCCTTGGGCAACGGGAAAAGTCGGTGACGGGCGAAAATTGACCGATGTACGCAAATCAAAATGTGGGAGGGGGCTTGCCCCCGATAGCAGTGGGTCAGCTATAGATAAGCTGACTGATACACCGCCATCGGGAGCAAGCCCCTCCCACATTGGGCCGAGGAACATCAGTTGGATCGCCGCCGGCTGCCCTTCCACCCATACCCCGGCCCGAATCAGCCCTTGTGCAACTTGCTCATCAACTGCGCTTCAGCCTGGGTCAAGCCGCAAGACTGGGTCAGCTCATCCACCGTCGCCCCCATGCCCACCAGCTTGGCGGCCTGGGCGAACGACAGATTCGAAGGGTCACGCTGTTCCAACTGCACCAGCTTGTCCGGCAACGGCGCGAGAATAGCGCGCAATTCATGCACTTCATCCCCAACCCGCACCGCACTCTGCTGGAAATGATCGACGCGCTTGACCAACTCCAGAATGCGCCGGTCACGCACCGCATCGCGCTCGGCCTGTTGCAAGGCCAACTCCCGCTGCTGGCGCATATAGCGCAGCGCAAATGCCAAAGTCCCGGCCCACAACAGGGCCAGGACAATCACCGCCGCCTCAAGGAACAATCAGATGCTCTCCAGTTCCGACCACTCTTCTTCGCTCATCATTTTGTCCAGCTCAACCAGAATCAACAGCTCGTTGTTCTTGTTGCACACACCCTGGATAAACTTGGCGGATTCTTCGTTGCCTACGTTCGGTGCGGTTTCCACTTCCGACTGGCGCAGGTAGACCACTTCGGCCACGCTGTCGACCATGATCCCGACCACTTGCTTGTCGGCTTCGATGATGACGATGCGCGTGTTGTCATTGACATCGGTCGGTGCCAGGCCAAAGCGCTGACGGGTGTCGATCACCGTCACCACATTGCCGCGCAGGTTGATGATGCCCAGCACGTAGCTCGGTGCACCCGGTACCGGGGCGATCTCGGTGTAGCGCAGCACTTCCTGCACGCGCATGACGTTGATGCCGTAGGACTCGTTGTCCAGTTTGAAGGTCACCCATTGCAGGATCGGATCATCCAAACCTTGTGCGGACGCTGACTTGTTCATGCTTCTGACCCCTTCAAATGCCGCTATCGACGGCGTGTGTGCTAATGAGCCGCGCGACCGCACGACTTTTATTGTTCAATCAACTGCGTTGGTTCTGCGCCATTGCCTTGACCGCGCCACTGGCAATCAACTCGGCCAGTTCGGCGACGTCGAGCAACGCGCACATATGTTCAATCACGGTGCCCGCCAACCACGGCCGTTGGCCCCGATGGCTGCGCCATTTGATTTCGTTCGGGTCCAGGCGCAACGAGCGGCTGACTTGATGCACCGCCAGCCCCCACTCGTAGCCCTGCACGGAGATCACGTACTGCAGGCCCTGGCGGAAGTCGTCGCGGTAGCGATCGGGCATCACCCAGCGTGCGGTGTCCAGCACCTTCAAGTTACCGGCCTGACTGGGCAGGATGCCGAGGAACCACTCCGGTTGCCCGAACAGCGGCGTCAGCTCCTGGCCTTCCAGGGAGTAGATCGAGCCCAGGCACACCAGCGGCACTGCCAGGGTCAACCCGGCGACGTCGAACAGCAGGCACTCGAACGGCTCGGCGGCCCACGAGGGGCGGCCATCGCCGGTCGCCGGCGGCGGCGTGATGCTCGGCGGCAGGTGCACCTGCACGATCGGCTCGACCACCACCGGCACCGGCACTACTACGTCAGGCGTGATCGGCACCACCACGGGCGCCGCCTCGACGTGAGCATCGCGCGCCTGCTCTTCAAGCACCGCCAACTGGAACTCATCCAGCGCAGTCTCAGGCTCGACGGCCGGCTCCAGCACCAGGATCGGTTCCGGCAGCTCCTCGGCGGTCGCATCCTGCAGCAAGGCATCCAGGTAGGATTCCAGTGCCAGTTGCGGCCGGGTCTTGAAATCAAGGGGACGATTCATCACGCCACCTGCGCCACGAGTTGCTGGGACAGCAGGTGCTTGAGCAACGCGCGATAGGCCAGCACGCCACGGCTCTTGCCGTCGAATTGCGACGGCGTGAGCCCGGCGCGGCTGGCGTCACGCAGGCGCGTGTCCACCGGAATGTAACCGTTCCAGATGGTGTCCGGGTAGGCATCGCGCAGTACCCGCAGGGTGCCGAGGGACGCCTGGGTACGACGGTCGAACAAGGTCGGCACAATGCTGAACGGCAGCGCCTGTTTGCGCGAACGGTTGATCATCGCCAGGGTGCTGACCATGCGCTCCAGGCCTTTGACCGCCAGGTGTTCGGTCTGTACCGGGATCACCAACTGCTGGCTGGCCGCCAAGGCATTGACCATCAGCACGCCGAGCAAGGGCGGGCTGTCGATGATCGCGTAGTCGAAGTCCTGCCACAGTTGCGCCAGGGTCTTGGCGATCACCAGGCCCAGGCCGCTCTGGCCCGGCGACTGGCGCTCAAGGGTGGCCAGGGCGGTGCTGGACGGCAACAGCGAAATACTGTCATTGCTGGTGGGCAGCAGCAGCTGCCCAGGCAAGTCGCTCGGCACGTTGCCCTTGTGCAGGAACAAGTCATAGCAACTGTGCTCCAGCGCATCCGGGTCGTAGCCGAAATAGCTGGTCATGGAGCCGTGGGGGTCCAGGTCGACCACGACCACGCGCTTGCCCGCCTCGGCCAGCAACCCGGCTAAAGCGATGGACGTGGTGGTCTTGCCGACCCCACCCTTTTGATTGGCAACTGCCCAGACTCTCATTCGGTTGGTTCCTCCCGGCGGGCACAGGCGCGACCGAGACATTGCATTGGTTATTGAGCCGGTGACGGAGAATTGACGGAGCTTGCCCGCACCGGCGGCTTCGCAGAGGCCGGTGCAGTTTGTGTGCCAGCGCGCCTCAACGCCGCATCCGGTGTTGCATTCGCCGTGCCGGTGCCGGTCAGGCTGCGGCGTACATCCAGGTTACGCGACACCACCAGCACTACCCGTCGGTTGCGCGCACGGCCTTCGACCGTGGCGTTATTGGCCACCGGCTGGAACTCACCGTAGCCCACCGACGCCAGGCGCTGGGGGTTCACGCCCTGCATCGCGAGCATGCGCACGATGCTTGCCGCCCGGGCCGAGGAGAGCTCCCAATTGGTCGGGTACTGCGCCGTGCTGATCGGCAAGTTGTCGGTAAAGCCCTCGACGTGAATCGGATTTTCAAACGGTTTGAGGATCGCCGCCACCTTATCGATGATGGTGAAGGCCTGATCGCTGGGCAGCGCATCGGCGCTGGCGAACAACAGGCTGGAGTTCAGCTCGATCTCCACCCACAGCTCATTGCCGCGCACGGTCATCTGGTTGGAACGGATCAGGTCGCCGAACGCGGCGCTGATATCGTCGGCGATGCTTTTGAGCGGATCGCTGGTGCCGCCGATGCCGGCAGCGGTTTCATCGCTGTCATTGACCAGCGGCTTGGCCGGGGTCACCGTCTTGGGCCGTTCATCGCCAATAGGGATAGGCTTGAGCGCGCGATCGGAGTCGGAAAACACCCCGATCAACGCTTCGGAAATGACTTTGTACTTGCCTTCGTTCACCGACGAGATCGAATACATCACCACGAAAAACGCAAACAGCAAGGTTATGAAGTCCGCGTAGGACACCAGCCAGCGTTCATGGTTGACGTGTTCTTCTGGCTCGCGACGGCGACGGCTCACAGGCACTTCCCTCCACAAACCGACCCCACTGTAGGAGCGAGCTTGCTCGCGAAAAACACGAGGCCGACGCATTCATCCAGGATGCACGCGTTATCGTTGACGTTTCTCGCGAGCAAGCTCGCTCCTACAGAATTCATGCCCATCAATCCATGAAGCCCTGGAGCTTCAATTCGATGGAGCGCGGGTTTTCGCCCTCGGCGATCGACAGGATGCCTTCGAGCAGCATTTCGCGGTAACGGGACTGGCGCAGGGCAATCGACTTGAGCTTGCTCGCCACCGGCAGCAGCACCAGGTTGGCGCTCGCCACACCATAGATGGTGGCGACAAACGCCACGGCAATGCCGCTGCCCAGTTGCGAAGGGTCAGCCAGGTTGCCCATCACATGAATCAGGCCCATCACCGCGCCGATGATGCCGATGGTCGGCGCGTAACCGCCCATGCTTTCAAATACTTTGGCCGCGTTGATGTCGCGGCTTTCCTGGGTGTAGAAATCCACCTCGAGGATGCTGCGGATCGCCTCCGGCTCCGCGCCGTCCACCAGCAACTGCAGGCCCTTGCGCGCGTAGCTGTCGGGCTCGGCATCGGCTATGCCTTCCAGGCCCAGCAAGCCTTCCTTGCGTGCAGTGAGGCTCCAGTTGACCACACGGTCGATGCCGCCTGGCAGGTCGACGCGTGGCGGGAAAATGATCCAGATCAGGATCTGCATCGCACGCTTGAATGAGCTCAGCGGCGACTGCAACAGCGCCGCGCCCACGGTGCCACCAATCACGATCAGCGCCGCCGGGCCGTTGGCCAGCGCGCCCAGATGGCCGCCTTCCAGGTAGTTGCCGCCGATAATGGCAACGAACGCCAGAGTGATGCCGATCAGGCTCAAGACATCCATCAGAGGCAGGCCTCCACCAGATGTTTGCCGATGTCGTCCAGGCTGTAGACCGCATCGGCCAGGTCAGCCTTGACGATGGCCATGGGCATGCCATAGATCACGCAGCTGGCTTCGTCCTGGGCCCAGATGGCGCTGCCGCCCTGCTTGAGCAGGCGTGCGCCCTCACGACCGTCGGCGCCCATGCCGGTGAGCACCACCGCCAGAACTTTGTCACCGTAGGACTTGGCCGCCGAACCGAAGGTGATATCCACACACGGCTTGTAGTTGAGGCGCTCGTCGCCCGGCAGGATTTTGATCGCGCCACGGCCATCCACCATCATCTGCTTGCCGCCCGGGGCCAGCAGCGCCAGGCCAGGGCGCAAGATGTCGCCATCCTCGGCTTCCTTGACGCTGATGCGGCACAGCTTGTCCAAACGCTCGGCAAAAGCCTTGGTGAACGCGGCGGGCATGTGCTGCACCAGCACGATTGGCGCCGGGAAGTTGGCCGGCAGTTGGGTCAACACACGCTGCAGGGCCACCGGCCCGCCCGTGGATGTACCAATCGCCACCAGCTTGTAGGCCTTGCGCTTGGGCGCGGGCGAATGGGCGCTCGGTGCAGCCGCGCGGGCAGGCGTTGTCGGCGCGGGCCGAGCAACCGGTGCGGGCGCCGGGCGGCTGAACGATGAAGTCGGCGCGACCACGGGTGCGGGTGCAGGTGTCGGCGCGGGTGCGCTGAACAGACTGCGGCGGTTACTGCGCGAGATGCTGTGCACCTTCTCGCACAGCATCTGCTTGACCTTCTCGGGGTTGCGCGAGATATCTTCGAAATTCTTCGGCAAAAAATCCACCGCGCCGGCATCCAGCGCATCCAGGGTCACCCGGGCGCCTTCGTGGGTCAGCGAGGAGAACATCAACACCGGTGTGGGGCAGCGCTGCATGATATGACGCACGGCCGTGATGCCATCCATCATCGGCATCTCGTAGTCCATGGTGATCACGTCCGGCTTCAACGCAATGGCTTGATCGATCGCCTCTTTGCCATTGGTGGCCGTGCCGACTACCTGGATCGTTGGATCGGCGGAAAGAATCTCCGAGACGCGGCGGCGGAAGAAACCCGAATCGTCCACCACCAGGACCTTGACTGCCATAAACACTCCGTTAGACGGGGCGGGCGCTATCGCCCTGCCCCGCCAGAATCAAATACGCCGTGCGGCGTAACGCTTGAGCATGCTCGGGACATCGAGAATCAGCGCGATGCGGCCGTCACCCGTGATGGTTGCGCCCGACATGCCTGGGGTTCCCTGCAGCATTTTGCCCAACGGCTTGATGACCACTTCTTCCTGGCCCACCAGCTGGTCGACCACAAAGCCGATGCGCTGGGTGCCCACCGACAGAATCACCACATGGCCTTCGCGCTGCTCTTCATGCTTGGCCGAGGCCACCAGCCAGCGCTTGAGGTAGAACAATGGCAATGCCTTGTCGCGCACGATCACCACTTCCTGGCCGTCCACCACGTTGGTGCGCGAGAGGTCGAGGTGGAAAATCTCGTTGACGTTGACCAGCGGGAAGGCGAATGCCTGGTTGCCCAGCATCACCATCAGGGTCGGCATGATCGCCAAGGTCAACGGCACCTTGATGACGATTTTCGAGCCCTGGCCCTTGGTCGAGTAGATATTGATCGAGCCGTTGAGCTGGCTGATCTTGGTCTTCACCACGTCCATGCCGACGCCACGGCCGGACACGTCGGAAATCTCGGTCTTGGTCGAGAAGCCGGGGGCAAAGATCAAGTTGTAGCACTCGGTGTCGGTGAGGCGGTCGGCGGCGTCCTTGTCCATCACGCCACGCTTGACCGCGATATTGCGCAAAATGGTCGGGTCCATGCCTTTGCCGTCATCGGTGATCGACAGCAGGATATGGTCGCCCTCTTGCTCCGCCGCCAGGATCACTTTGCCACCCCGTGACTTGCCCGAGGCTTCGCGCTCTTCCGGGGTTTCCACGCCATGGTCGACGGCGTTGCGCACCAAGTGGACCAGCGGGTCGGCCAGGGCCTCGACGAGGTTCTTGTCGAGGTCGGTTTCTTCGCCCACCAGTTCCAGAATGATTTCTTTCTTGAGCTGGCGCGCCAAGTCACGCACCAGGCGCGGGAAGCGGCCGAAGACTTTCTTGATCGGCTGCATGCGCGTTTTCATCACGGCGGTTTGCAGGTCGGCGGTGACCACGTCGAGGTTCGACACGGCCTTCTGCATGGTTTCATCACCACTGTTCAGACCCAGGCGTACCAGGCGGTTACGCACCAGTACCAGTTCGCCGACCATGTTCATGATGTCGTCCAGGCGCGCAGTGTCCACGCGCACGGTGGTTTCGGCTTCACTGGCAGGTTTTTCGCCAACCGGCGCCGCGGCGGCACGCGCCGGAGCGGGCGCGGCAGCCGGTGCAGGCGCTGGCTTGGCGACCGGCGCCGCGGCCTTGGCAGCAACCGGTGCGGGCGTAGCGACCGCTGCGGCGGTGACCGGGGCCGGGGCCACTTCGGTGAACTTGCCTTTGCCGTGCAGTTCGTCCAGCAACGCCTCGAACTCGTTGTCGGAGATCAGTCCATCAGCGGCCGGTTCAGACTTGGCGGCTGGAGCGGCTGCGGTGGCCGCAACATTCGGCAGGGCTTCGGCGACGAACGTGCCTTTGCCATGCAGTTGATCGAGCAGGGCCTCGAATTCATCGTCGGTAATATCGGTGCTGGCGCTGGCGGCCGGCGCTGGCGGTGCAGCGGCGGGTGCCACGGCGTCGGCCGCGAACTGGCCCTTGCCATGCAACTGGTCGAGCAGGGATTCGAATTCCGCATCGGTAATGTCTTCGCTGGTCGGCGCGGCAACCGGCGCGGCCGGAGCCGTGGCCGGAGCCTCAGCTTGAGCCTTGACCGCATTGAGCGAATCGAGCAGCTGTTCGAACTCGCTGTCGGTCACGTCCGGCTCGGCTTCTACCACAGGCTCAGGCTCGGCTTGCGCAACCGGTGCTTCGGCGGCGGGTTCCGCCAGGCGCGCTAGGGCGGCCAGCAGTTCCGGCGTGGCGGCGGTGACCGGTGCACGTTCACGCACTTGGCTGAACATGCCGTTGACCGCATCCAGTGCTTCGAGAATCACGTCCATCAACTCCGAGTCAACCTGACGCTCACCCTTGCGCAGGATGTCGAACACGTTCTCGGCGATGTGGCAGCACTCCACCAGCTCATGGAGCTGGAGGAAGCCGGCGCCCCCTTTTACAGTGTGAAAACCGCGAAAAATTGCATTGAGCAGGTTCGCATCATCCGGACGGCTTTCCAGCTCGACCAGTTGTTCGGACAGTTGCTCTAAAATTTCGCCGGCCTCTACAAGGAAATCCTGAAGGATTTCTTCATCGGCGCCGAAGCTCATGTGGGTGCTCCTTAGAAGCCTAAACTGGACAGCAAATCGTCTACGTCATCTTGACCGGATACGACGTCTTCACGTTTATCGGCATGAATCTGCGGACCTTCACCCTTGGCGAGATGTTTTTGTGGATCTTTTTCCGAGAGGATCGCTTCGCGGTCATGTTCGATGCCGGCAAAACGGTCGACCTGGCCGGCCATGAGCACCAGTTTGAGCAGGTTGCTTTCCACTTCGGTGACCAATTGGGTCACACGCTTGATCACCTGACCGGTAAGGTCCTGATAATCCTGGGCGAGCAGAATGTCGTTGAGGTTGCTGGCCACCGTGCGGTTTTCCTGTTCGCTGCGCGACAGAAAACCGTCGACTCTGCGGGCCAGCTCACGGAACTCTTCAGCCCCCACTTCACGGCGCATGAAGCGCCCCCAGTCAACGCTCAAGGCCTGGGCTTCGCTGGCCATGCCGTTGACCAGAGGCGTAGCGTTTTCCACCAGGTCCATGGTGCGGTTGGCCGCCGCCTCGGTCAGCCTGACCACATAGGACAGGCGTTCAGTGGCGTCGGTGATCTGCGAAATTTCTTCGGCCTGGGGCATGCGCGGGTCAATCTGGAAATTGACGATCGCACTGTGCAGCTCACGCGTGAGCTTGCCCACTTCCTGGTACAGGCCGCGGTCACGGGTCTGGTTAAGCTCATGGATCAACTGCACCGCATCGGCGAACTGGCCTTTTTCGAGGCTTTCGACCAACTGGTGAGCATGTTTTTTCAAGGTCGACTCAAAGTCGCCCTGTGACGTTTCGTTATGCTCCATAGCTCCCCCGCGATGGCATTAGCCGTGGATGCGTTCGAAGATTTTTTCGATCTTCTCTTTCAAGGCCAATGCTGTGAATGGCTTGACCACGTAACCGTTGACCCCGGCCTGGGCGGCTTCGATGATCTGTTCACGCTTGGCTTCGGCGGTCACCATCAGCACCGGCAGGCTGCGCAGTTTTTCATCGGCGCGCACATGGCGCAGCAAGTCGATACCGGTCATGCCCGGCATGTTCCAGTCGGTTACCAGAAAGTCGATGCTCCCGCTGTTGAGGATCGGAATGGCTGTAATGCCGTCGTCCGCCTCGACCGTGTTTGTGAACCCAAGGTCACGCAACAGGTTTTTTATGATCCGCCGCATCGTTGAGAAGTCATCAACGATGAGGATTTTCATGTTCTTGTCCAATTCGACCTCCAAGCAGTCTTAAACGCGCCCAGCACCTGGACGCGCCACTTCAATCAACAGGCGTTACACAAAAAGGACTGCCCAGGGCACCACGGAGCGAACCCGCAAGGGCCGAAACCCTCGCGGTAGCGTCTGCAGTGTCCCCACACTGCCTGTCAGCGCGCGCGCCACTCTCCCAACCGCCCCCGCAAGCGGGCCGCGCACTGGCTATGCAACTGGCTGACACGCGATTCGCTGACCCCCAGGACCTCACCGATTTCCTTGAGGTTCAGCTCCTCGTCGTAGTACAGCGCCAACACCAGGCGCTCGCGCTCCGGCAAATTGGCAATGGCCTCCGCCAGCGCTCCCTGGAAACGTTCATCTTCCAGATCGCGCGACGGTTCCATATGCGCGCTCGCGCCGTCCTCATGCAGCCCTTCGTGTTCGCCGTCCTGCAACAGGTCGTCGAAACTGAACAGGCGGCTGCCCAAGGTATCGTTCAAAATCCCGTAATAATCGTCGAGACTCAATTGGAGTTCGGCCGCAACTTCATGATCTTTAGCGTCACGACCGGTTTTTGCTTCAATTGCGCGAATTGCGTCACTGACCATTCGCGTATTGCGGTGTACCGAGCGCGGCGCCCAATCCCCTTTACGCACCTCATCGAGCATCGCGCCACGGATACGGATACCCGCATACGTCTCGAAACTCGCACCCTTGCTCGCGTCGTATTTGGTCGACACTTCAAGCAGGCCGATCATCCCGGCCTGGATCAGGTCTTCCACCTGCACGCTGGCGGGCAGGCGCGCCAACAGGTGATAGGCAATGCGCTTGACCAGCGGCGCATAGCGCTCGATCAACTCGCCCTGACTGTCACGTGCCGACTTTTTGTAAAGGTTGTAGCCGCTGGATGTCATAGCACAGGTCCTGCGCTCGTCTGATGCACCAATCGCTCGACGAAAAACTCCAGATGCCCGCGAGGGTTGGCCGGCAACGGCCAGGTATCAACCTTCTGGGCAATGGCCTTGAACGCCAGCGCGCACTTGGAACGAGGGAACGCTTCGTAGACCGCACGCTGCTTTTGCACGGCCTTGCGTACACACTCGTCATAGGGAACCGCACCGACGTATTGTAAGGCGACGTCGAGAAAGCGATCCGTGACCTTGGTCAACTTGGCGAACAGGTTGCGCCCTTCCTGCGGGCTCTGGGCCATATTGGCCAGCACGCGGAAGCGGTTCATGCCGTAGTCACGGTTAAGCAGTTTGATCAGGGCGTAGGCGTCAGTGATCGAGGTGGGTTCGTCGCACACCACCAGCAGCACTTCTTGCGCTGCGCGGACAAAGCTGACCACCGACTCGCCGATCCCGGCTGCGGTGTCGATCACCAGCACGTCGAGGTTGTCGCCGATATCGCTGAAGGCCTGGATCAGGCCGGCATGCTGCGCCGGGCTCAGGTGCACCATGCTCTGGGTACCCGAGGCGGCCGGCACGATGCGGATGCCACCGGGGCCCTGGAGCAGCACATCGCGCAGCTCACAGCGGCCTTCGATCACATCGGCGAGGGTGTGTTTGGGTGTCAGCCCCAGCAGAACGTCCACGTTCGCCAGGCCCAGGTCAGCATCCAGCAGCATGACGCGACGGCCAAGCTCTGCCAGCGCCAGGGACAAATTCACTGACACGTTAGTTTTGCCGACGCCACCTTTGCCGCCGGTCACCGCGATCACCTGTACGGGATGCATGCTGCCCATTTTATTTCTTTACCTTGTCTTGCTTAGACGCAGGCTACATGGCTTGGCCGCGTGTATCGCTTGCAGACCATCGATGTAGATACATTTCACGGTGTTCATCCTGCCTCACCCCACCCGCTTTGCCGGGTTGTGATAAAGGTCGGCGAACATGTCGGCCATCGCTTCCTCGCTAGGCTCGTCTTGCATTTGCACACTGACAGCACGGCTGACCAACTGATGACGGCGCGGCAGATGCAAATCATCCGGGATCCGCGGCCCGTCGGTCAGATAGGCGACCGGTAATTCATGACTGATCGCCAGGCTCAGCACTTCGCCGAGGCTGGCAGTTTCATCCAGTTTGGTCAGGATGCAACCGGCCAGACCGCAGCGTTTGTAGCTGTGATAGGCAGCGGTAAGAACCTGTTTCTGGCTGGTGGTTGCAAGCACCAGGTAATTTTTTGACTTGATGCCGCGTCCGGCCAGGCTTTCGAGCTGCATGCGCAGGGCCGGGTCGCTGGCTTGCAGGCCGGCGGTATCGATCAACACCACGCGCTTGCGCAGCAGTGGGTCGAGGGCATTGGCCAGGGACTGGCCCGGGTCGACGTGGGTCACCGGCACATTGAGGATGCGGCCCAGGGTCTTGAGTTGCTCCTGGGCGCCAATGCGGTAGCTGTCCATGCTCACCAACGCGATATTCGACGCGCCGTACTTGAGCACATAACGCGCGGCCAGCTTGGCCAGGGTGGTGGTCTTGCCCATGCCGGCAGGGCCGACCATAGCAATCACACCGCCTTCTTCCAGGGGTTCGATTTCCGGGGTGGCGATCATCCGTGCCAGGTGCGCCAGCAGCATACGCCAGGCTTGGCGCGGCTCCTGGACTTCGGCAGTCAGCGCCAGCAGGTCGCGGGACAACGGGCCGGACAGGCCGATGCGCTGCAGGCGACGCCACAGGTTGGCTTGTTGCGGCTTGCTGCCTTGCAGTTGCGTCCAGGCCAGGGAGCCCAGCTGCACTTCGAGCAGCTCACGCAGGCCGTTGAGTTCAAAGCGCATCGAATCGAACACGCGCTGGTCGACCGCGGCGGCCGGGGCTGGCGCTGCGGGACGTGGCGGCTCGACAAAGGTAGGTTCCACCAGCGGCTCGGCGGCGGTCAGCGGCAGGCCGGCGAACAATTGGCGATTGGTGGTGGCATCGCTGTCGCCACGCATGCTCAGTTCGGCCTGGGCCGAGACGATGCGCGAAGCGGTCTTGCGCAACTCGTCTTCAAGCTCCATGTTCGGCACGCGCGGAGCCAGGGCCTGGGGCGTGTAATCCAGGGCAGCCGTCAGCTCGACACCGCCGGCAATACGACGGTTACCGATAATCGCGGCATCGGCGCCCAGCTCATCGCGGACCAACTTCATGGCCTGACGCATATCGGCGGCGAAAAAACGCTTCACTTGCATAACCCACTACCCTCAGCCGTTGGGCCCTACTGTCGCGACGATAGTCACTTGCTTATTGTCAGGAATTTCCTGGTAAGCCAACACGTGCAAATTCGGTACTGCCAGGCGCCCGAAGCGCGACAACATCGCGCGGACTGGTCCGGCCACCAGCAGAATCACCGGCTGGCCCTGCATTTCCTGGCGCTGCGCGGCTTCGATCAACGAACGCTGCAGCTTTTCAGCCATGCTTGGCTCCAGCAAAACACCTTCTTCCTGGCCTTGCCCTGCCTTCTGAATACTATTGAGCAATATCTGTTCCAACCTTGGCTCCAAGGTGATCACAGGCAGCTCAGACTCAATGCCTACAATGCTTTGCACGATGGCGCGGGACAAACCGACGCGCACCGCAGCCACCAGCGCGGCAGTATCTTGACTCTTGGCGGCATTGTTGGCGATGGCCTCGGCAATGCTGCGAATATCCCGTACCGGCACTTGCTCGGCGAGCAAGGCTTGCAGCACCTTGAGCAACTGTGACAGCGACAGCACGCCCGGCACCAGCTCTTCGGCCAGTTTTGGCGAGGCTTTGGCCAGCAAACCCATCAATTGCTGGACTTCCTCGTGGCCGATCAGCTCGTGGGAGTGCTTGTAGAGAATCTGGTTGAGGTGGGTAGCGACCACGGTGCTGGCGTCGACCACGGTATAACCGAGGGACTGCGCCTGGCTGCGCTGGCTGACTTCGATCCACACCGCTTCCAGGCCAAAAGCCGGATCTTTGGCGGTGATGCCGTTAAGCGTACCGAACACCTGGCCGGGGTTGATCGCCAGTTCGCGATCCGGGTAGATCTCGGCCTCGGCCAGGATTACGCCCATCAAGGTCAGGCGGTAGGCGCTGGGCGCCAGGTCGAGGTTGTCGCGGATATGCACGGTGGGCATCAGAAAGCCCAGGTCCTGGGACAGCTTCTTGCGCACGCCCTTGATCCGCGCGAGCAACTGGCCGCCCTGGTTGCGGTCCACCAACGGAATCAGGCGGTAACCGACTTCCAGGCCGATCATGTCGATCGGGGTCACGTCGTCCCAGCCCAGCTCCTTGGTTTCCTGGGCGCGGGCCGGGGATGGCAGCAGCTCCTGCTGGCGGGCAATCTCTTGCTGAGCCTGGACCTTCACCGCGTTCTGCTTCTTCCAGAACAGGTAGGCCCCGCCGCCAGCCATGGCTGCCATGCTCAGAAACGAGACGTGGGGCATGCCCGGCACGAGGCCCATGATCGCCATGATGCCCGCCGCCACGGCCAATGCTTTGGGGGAAGCGAACATCTGCCGGCTGATCTGCTTGCCCATGTCTTCGGAGCCCGAAGCACGGGTGACCATGATGGCTGCCGCTGTGGATAACAACAGTGATGGCAATTGCGCCACTAAACCGTCACCAATGGTCAGCAACGCGTACACCTTGCCCGCATCGCCGAAGGTCATGCCGTGCTGGAAGATACCCACGGCCATGCCGCCGATCAGGTTGATGAACAGGATCAGCAGGCCGGCGATGGCATCACCGCGCACGAATTTGCTCGCGCCGTCCATAGAGCCGTAGAACTCGGCTTCCTGGGCTACCTCCAGGCGTCGGGATTTCGCCTGGTTCTGGTCGATCAGGCCGGCATTGAGGTCGGCGTCGATGGCCATCTGCTTGCCGGGCATCGCGTCCAGGGTAAAGCGCGCGCTCACCTCGGAAATCCGCCCGGCGCCCTTGGTCACCACCACGAAGTTGATGATCATCAGGATCGCGAACACCACGATACCGACCACGTAGTTACCGCCGATCACCACTTCACCGAAGGCCTGGATCACCTTACCGGCGGCGGCGTGGCCGTCCTGGCCGTGCAGCATCACCACGCGGGTGGACGCCACGTTCAGCGCCAGGCGCAGCAGGGTTGCCACCAGCAGGATGGTCGGGAACACCGCGAAATCCAGCGGGCGCAGGGCATACACACACACCAGCAGCACCACCACCGACAGCGCGATGTTGAAGGTGAAGAACACGTCGAGCAGGAACGGCGGCATCGGCAACATCATCATTGCCAGCATCACCAGCAACAACAATGGCACACCCAGATTGCCCCGCGACAGGTCAGTCAGGGTGCCACGGGCCGTGCTGAGCATTTGAGAGCGATCTACCACCGGTATTCCTCGTGTCCTTGAAGCAAAGTTTTGACGCTGGAGGGCGTCCTGCAGGCGGTATTGCAAGAAGCCTTCCAACTTTGCTTTTGGGCCCAGGATGACCTTGGGAACGACGCAGCCTACGGGGGTAAGTCAGTTCGAATGTGGGAGGGGGCTTGCCCCCGATGGCGGTGTGTCAGGCCCGGAATAGGTGACTGATATGCCGCTATCGGGGGCAAGCCCCCTCTTACATTTGTAACCGGGGTGGTCTTTTAAAGAAGCCGTATATTCTCGGCCTGAGGACCTTTTTGTGCTTGTTTCACCTCATTGCCGCTCTCCACACACTTATGGACCCGTTTCGGCGCGGTTACCCGCACTGACGGGCAGCGCATAAACGCCCAGGGGTTTATGGATCATTTGAAACGTTATCTGCTCACCAATCGACAGTGCAGCCCAATGCCAATCCCTCCAATCGATAAAGACGCAGTCCTGCCCGTCTTCCAGCGCTATCAACCACTCGCCCCTGGCCAACTCATAGGATTTGACTGTACCCGTAGCCACTTTCAACCCCGTTCTCCCTGCATCTCGTTTACAGCCTGCGCGCAGTGCCTGACGCAATAGAACCGCGAGACGCTGCCGCTGGCTACTGTCAAAGTTGACAGGTAGACGCGAGCGGCCGATGGATGCTAGTGAGGGGATTATGTTTTCGGTTGTTTTTTTCGCTTGCGGGGTTTTCGCAAGGTGGGAGCGGCTGGCGGGACGTCACCGCACTTAGCGCCTGTCGACTGCACAGCGACCTCATTGCCATCACGGTCCCGGGCAATAAAGCCAATGCCCTTTACCGCATCGAACCACCTGACCGTAGCCCTATCCATCACAGCCTCCCGAGCCGCGCATGGCTGCGCGGCTCATCGTTCTATCAGACAGTGAAGGCGGCGTATTGGCTACTGTCAAAGTTGACAGGTTAGACAGGCATTTACGTGTCGCGACGCAAATCCGGCGGAATCGGCAGGTCCTTGAGCGGATCCGGGCGCTTGCCCTTGCCCGCGCGGTACTGGCGGATCTGATAGACGTAGGCCAATACCTGCGCCACGGCCAGGTACAGCCCGGCCGGGATTTCCTGGTCGAGGTCGGTGGAGTAGAAAATCGAGCGCGCCAGGGCCGGCGATTCCAGCAGCAGAATGTCGTTGGCCACGGCGATTTCGCGAATTTTCAGCGCGGTAAAGTCACTGCCCTTGGCCAGCAGCATGGGCGCGCCACCCTTCTCCGGGTCGTACTTGAGGGCGACGGCGTAGTGGGTCGGGTTGGTGATGATCACATCGGCATCGGGCACCGAGGCCATCATCTTGCGCTGAGACATTTCGCGCTGCAGTTGGCGGATGCGCTGCTTGACCTCTGGGCGCCCTTCCTGATCCTTGTGTTCGTCGCGCACTTCCTGCTTGGTCATCAGCAGTTTCTTGTGGCTTTCCCACAGCTGGATCGGCGCGTCTACCGCCGCAATGATGATCAGCCCGGCAGACATCCACAACGCACTCCACCCCACCACTTGCAGGCTATGGATAATCGCCGACTCCAGCGGTTCATGGGCGATGCGCAGCAAGTCGTCGATGTCGGATGACAACACCGACAACGCTACGAACAGAATCAGAATGAATTTGGCCAGGGCCTTGAGCAGCTCCACCAGGGCCTTGGTGGAAAACATGCGCTTGAGCCCGGCCGCCGGATTCATGCGGCTGAACTTGGGCGCCATGCTGCCGGCGGCAAACAGCCAGCCGCCGAGGGCGACCGGGCCGATCAGCGCGGCCAGCAATAATGTGATCAGAATCGGCTGCACCGCCAGGATCGCGATTTTTCCCGAGTGCAGCAGGTATTGCCCCATGGAATCAGGGTTGAGCAGTACCTCGCGGGGCAAACTGAAGTTGTGCTTCATCAGTTCCAGCAAGTCCAGCGCCAGGCCACCGCCGTAGATCAGCAGCGCGCCGGCACCGGCCATCATGGTCGCAACGGTATTGAGCTCTTTGGAGCGTGCGATCTCGCCCTTTTCCCTGGAGTCCTTTTTACGTTTCTCCGTGGGGTCTTCTGTTTTGTCCTGACCGCTCTCGCTCTCGGCCATGGCTCAGCGCGCCCGTGCCAAGTCACGTAGGAACTGCAGGGCGTCGGTCGCCAGCGGTTGATACTGATTGAGAATGTCAGCCAGGCCGATCCAGAAAATCCCCATGCCCAACACCAGAGTCAATGGGAAGCCAATCGAGAAGATGTTCAGTTGCGGCGCCGCACGGGTCATCACGCCAAACGCGATGTTGACCACCAGCAGCGCAGTGATCGCCGGCAACACCAGCAGCAAGGACGCGCCCAATACCCAGCCGAGGCGCCCGACCACTTCCCAGAAATGGTTGACCACCAGTCCCGAGCCGACCGGCAAGGTGGTGAAGCTTTCGGTCAGCACCTCGAACGCCACCAGATGGCCGTTCATGGCCAGGAACAGCAAGGTCACCAGCATGGTCAGGAACTGCCCGATCACCGCCGCCGACACACCGTTGGTGGGGTCGACCATGGACGCGAAGCCCATGCCCATCTGCACCGAAATGATTTGCCCGGCGACCACGAACGCCTGGAAAAACAGGCTCAGGGAAAAGCCCAGCATGGCGCCGATCAGGACCTGTTCGGCGATCAGCAGCAGCGCGCTGAGGTCGAGCGCGTTGACCGGGGGCATCGGCGGCAGGCCCGGCACGATGACGACGGTAATCGCGACCGCAAAATACAGCCGCACACGCCGCGGTACCAGGGTGGTGCCGAACACCGGCATGGCCATCAACATGGCCGTGACGCGAAACAGCGGCAGGATGAACGAGGCCACCCAGGTACTGATCTGGGTGTCGGTCAAGGCCAGTAACGATTGCATCGGCTCAGCCGATCAACTGCGGAATACTGCCGTACAGCTGCAGGATGTATTCCATGAAGGTTTGCACCAGCCACGGGCCGGCGACGATCAACGTGATCAGCATAACCAGCAGGCGCGGCAGGAAGCTCAGGGTCTGCTCGTTGATCTGGGTGGCCGCCTGGAACATCGCCACCAGCAGGCCGACCAGCAGGCTCGGCACCACCAGCACGGCGACCATCACGGTGGTCAGCCACAGCGCTTCACGGAACAGGTCGACGGCAACTTCTGGGGTCATGGCGCTATACCCCTCCGAAACTGCCGGCCAGGGTGCCGATAATCAGCGCCCAGCCGTCCACCAGCACAAACAGCATGATCTTGAACGGCAACGAGATGATCAGCGGCGACAGCATCATCATGCCCATCGCCATCAGCACGCTCGCCACCACCAGGTCGATGATCAGGAACGGGATGAAAATCATGAAGCCGATCTGGAACGCGGTCTTCAATTCCGAGGTGACGAAGGCCGGTACCAGGATGGTCAGCGGGGCCTGGTCCGGCGTGGCGATGTCGGTGCGCTTGGACAGGCGCATGAACAGCTCTAGGTCGCTGGAGCGGGTCTGCGACAGCATGAAGTCCTTGATCGGGCCCTGGGCCTTGTCGATGGCGTCCTGGGCGGTCATTTTTTCCGCCAGGTAGGGTTGCAGGGCTTGCTGGTTCACCTTGTCGAACACCGGCGCCATGATGAACAGCGTCAAGAACAACGCCATGCCGGTCAGGATCTGGTTCGACGGCGTCTGTTGCAGGCCCAGCGCCTGGCGCAGGATCGAGAACACAATGATGATCCGCGTGAAGCTGGTCATCAGCATGACGAACGCCGGGATAAAACTCAGCGCGGTCATGATCAGCAGGATCTGCAGGCTGACCGAATATTCCTGCGCCCCGGCCGCATTGGTGCCCAGGGTAATCGCCGGGATCGACAACGGGTCGGCGCCCAGCGCCATCGGCGCGGCCAGCAACAGCATGAGCGTCAGGAACACGCGCATTACTTCTTATCCTTCTGATCCTTGCCCAGCAACTCCATCAGGCGCTGGGCGAATTCTGGCGTGGCGGCCTCGGTCTTGGCCGCGTCCACCGGTGTCTTGAGTACGTGCAGCGGGGTAATGCGGCCGGGGGTGAGACCGAGCAGGATCTGCTCCTCACCCACCTGCACCAGCACCAGGCGATCACGCGGGCCCAGGGCGCGCGAGCCGATCATCTCGATGACCTGGGCGTTGCCCGGGCCGATACGCTGCACGCGGCGCATCAACCAGGCCAGTACGAAAATCAGGCCGACCACCAGCAACAGGCCGAGCATCAGTTGCGTCAATTGCCCGCCGACGCTGCCCACCGCGGGGGCCGCAGCCGCTTGCGCGACCGGTTCAGCCGCCAGGGCGCTCAATGGCAGCGCCAGCATCAGTCCCGCCAGCGAATACTTCATTTCAGCGCAACTTCTTGATGCGTTCGCTCGGGCTGATCACGTCCGTCAGGCGAATGCCGAACTTCTCGTTGACCACCACCACCTCGCCATGGGCGATCAGCGTGCCGTTGACCAGCACGTCCAGCGGCTCGCCGGCCAGGCGGTCGAGCTCGATCACCGAGCCCTGGTTGAGCTGCAGCAGGTTACGGATGTTGATCTCGGTGCTGCCCACTTCCATGGAAATCGACACCGGAATATCCAGGATCACATCCAGGTTAGGGCCGTCGAGGCTCACCGGGTCGTTGTTTTTCGGCACGCTGCCGAATTCTTCCATCGGCAGGCGCTTGCCGGCCGGCGCAGAGGCGGCGTCGGCGGCCAGCAGCGCGTCGATGTCGTCCTGGCCGACATCGCCGGTTTCTTCCAGGGCCGCTGCCCACTCGTCAGCCAGGGCCTGGTCTTCGGCGGAAGTGTTTTCGTGTTCGGTAGCCATTACATGTCCTCGGCGCAGCAAACAATCAGAAATAGGGGATGCATCATGGGGTTGGGTCAGCGTCGGTTGATCGGCTCAATCACTTGCAACGCCAGGTTGCCCTTGTGGGAACCGAGCTTGACCTTGAACGACGGCACACCGTTGGCGCGCATGATCAGTTCTTCTGGCAACTCGACCGGGATCACATCTCCCGGCTGCATGTGCAGAATGTCGCGCAGGCGCAGCTGGCGACGGGCCACGGTGGCGCTCAGGGGCACGTCGACGTCCAGCAGGTCTTCGCGCAAAGCCTTGACCCAGCGTTCGTCCTGGTCGTCGAGGTCGGATTGGAAACCGGCATCGAGCATTTCGCGCACCGGCTCGATCATCGAATACGGCATGGTCACGTGCAGGTCGCCGCCACCGCCATCGAGTTCGATGTGGAAGGTCGACACCACAATGGCTTCGCTCGGCCCGACGATGTTGGCCATGGCCGGGTTCACTTCCGAGTTGATGTACTCGAAATTGACTTCCATGATCGCCTGCCAGGCTTCCTTCAAGTCAATGAAGGCCTGCTCCAGCACCATGCGTACCACGCGCAGTTCGGTGGGGGTGAATTCGCGGCCTTCGATCTTGGCGTGACGGCCGTCGCCGCCGAAGAAGTTGTCCACCAGTTTGAACACCAGCTTGGCGTCGAGGATGAACAGCGCGGTGCCGCGTAACGGCTTGATCTTGACCAGGTTGAGGCTGGTGGGTACGTACAGCGAGTGCACGTATTCACCGAACTTCATCACCTGCACGCCGCCCACCGCCACGTCCGCCGAACGGCGCAGCATGTTGAACATGCTGATGCGGGTGTAACGGGCGAAACGTTCGTTGATCATTTCCAGGGTCGGCATGCGTCCACGGACGATGCGATCCTGGCTGGTCAGGTCGTAACTTTTGACGCTGCCGGGCTCGGCAGCCATTTCGGTCTGTACCAGACCGTCGTCGACGCCATGCAACAGCGCGTCGATTTCATCCTGGGACAGCAGGTCTTGCACGGCCATGTCGTGGTCCTACTGCAATACGAAGTTAGTGAAGAGCGCCTGCTCGACCACGACTTTGCCGAGCTCTTTCTGGGCCACTTCCTGCACGCTGGCAGTGACCTTCTGGCGCAGCATTTCCTGGCCCACCGGAGTGGCCAGGCTGTCGAAGCTCTGCCCGGAGAACAGCATCACCAGGTTGTTGCGGATCACCGGCATGTGCACCTTGAGCGCGTCCAGGTCCGCCTGGTTGCGCGCCAGCAAGGTGATGCTCACCTGCAAATAGCGCTGGCGACCATTCTGATTGTAGTTGGCGACAAACGCCGGAAGCATCGGCTCGAAGATTGCCGGTTGCTTGACGTTAGTGGCGGTCTCGGCGGCGGGGGCCGGCTTGCTGGCGCTGCTGTGCATGATGTACCAGGTGCCGCCAACCGAGGCGCCAATGGCCAGGAGCAGGCCCAGCACAATCAGCAGGATCAGCTTGAGCTTGCCTTTGCCTGCGGGGGGAGTTGCTGCGTCGTCGCTCTTCGCCATGCCAATAATCCGTCACTATTCTGGGATTCATAGATCTACGCAAAGGCAAGAGCAAGTGTTATGCCAGAGTTGTCTGGCATCAGGGCAACACAAATCAAATGTGGAAGGGGGCTTGCTCCCGATAGCAGTGTGTCAGTCAACAAATCTGTTGCTGATACATCGCAATCGGGGGCAAGCCCCCTCCCACATTTGGAGCTCGGTTCGGCTTGGGTCAGGCGTAATAGTCGACGGCGCTGGAGCCGATCACGCTGCTCACCACTGGCGCGACGGCGGCCGCCACGTCGACAGGGTCGGCGCCGTCGCCAGCGCTACTGCGACCGCCACTTACGCTCCGCGCCTGGCTTTGCTGTTGCTGCTGCTCCTGGCCCCGGGACTGGTCCGACACATTTACATCCACCTGGCCCATGCCCTGCTGGGCGAACATTTCGCGCAGGCGGCCAGACTGGCTTTCCAGCGCTTCACGCACCACCGCATGGCCGCTCATGAAACTCACCTGGGCCTGCTGGTCGGGCGTCATGTTGACCTTGATATCCAGACGCCCGAGTTCAGCCGGCTGCAGCTGGATTTCGGCTGACTTGAGGTTGGCGCTGGAGAGGTACATGACGCGGTTGACCACTTCCTCGGTCCAGCCGCTCTGGTGCATGGCCAGCGGGGCGTTGATCACCGGCGGCAAGGCATTGGCGGTTTTCGGCGTGGCGGCTTGGGTCAGCGCGGCCAGGCGATTGGCGAAGTCATCCACACGGGTGTCGCTGCTGGCGTCTTTCAAATCCTTGAGACCGTCATCGATCAGCGCGCCGAAGGCTTTGTCGCCGCCCTGGTCAGTGCTGTCCTTGGTGGCTTGTTGATCGACCAGGGTGACCAGGCCCGCCGCGAAGTTCTGTGCGGCGCTCGGCTGATCCAGCGATGGGATTGGCGCAGCTTTCTGCGGCGTCTGGCTGCTGGCCGACACATGACCGCCCTGCTCCATCGCCAGGCGCACGGCGGGCACCGCGTCCAGGGGATCGGCTTGCGGGTCGAAGACCGGTGGTTTGGCCTCGTCGATCACTGCGACAGGGGCGGCAGCGACCGGTTGGGGCTTGTCATCCGCCACGACTGCCGCAGGCGCTGGGGGCTCTACCGGAACGGCGACGGGCATGACCGCAGCGATCAACGCGGGATCAACCGGCGGGTCTGCCGGCGGCTGTTGCGCCAGCGACGGATCAGTGGGCGTATCGTCGGCGCCCTCGTCGGCCTCGGCCGGCTTGGCAGGCAAGGGATTGCCGCTATCGGCAACCGCTGGGGTGCTGGCGGCAGATTTGTCGTCCCCCGCTGTCGGCGTCGATTTGGCCGGGGTGTCGCTGGTTTTCGACGCCGGTTTGGCGCCTTGGTTGGCGAACACTTGAGCGAAGCCAGGGCCCTTGTCCCGTGGGTCCGCTGCCGCTGGCGCAGGGCTGGCGGCAGGCGCTTGAGGCTTGGCCGCAGGGGCAGCCTGAAGGAGCGAATTGGGGGCGACTGGCATAGGTAAAGGTCTCCACTGCATGGGATCGGGGATGCAGTATCCAGAGCTACAGCAAGAGTCGGGCCAAGTCACCCGAGATCGATAAATCACGGCTCAACGCGATTCAGAGACTGAAGCGCTCCCGCTCCGATTCATACAACGGCCGAACCAATGCAAACTCATGATCAATCTGATCGACCAGGGCGCCAAGGTCCGCGGTCGCCCCAACGGACTCCACTTCCAGGCGCTGACACAACTGCGCCAATCGCACCGCCCCCAGGTTGCCGCTGCTGCCCTTGAAGCTATGCGCTATGCGCCCGAGCGCCTTGGCGTCATCGCGTGCCTTGCGCAACGCGGTGACGCGTTCTTCAGAATCATGCAGGAAGGTTTCCAGCAATCGCGGGTATTCGGCCTCCATCACTTCCTGCAAGCCCGACAACACGTTGGGGTCCAGATGAATCTCAGCCACTTGCTCGCTCCTTGATCAAGAATCGGCGGATTATGCCAGAGCCTTCCAGCAAAACTCCACGCAGACACTGCGCCCGCCGTCGGACCAGCGTACATCGCTGCTCAGTTGACGCACCAGGCTCAAGCCGCGACCGGACAGACGGTCGATATCCAACGGCCGCGCGAGCACCTGATCAACATCGAAACCCAGCCCGCTGTCTTCGATACGCAAAGTCAACCTGCCACCCGTCACGGTCGGTTCCACCTGCACATGCACCCGGATGTAACCGTGGCTCAGGTTCGCCAGCCGTTCGTTGCGCTGCTGATAATACTGCGCAAAGCCCTGGGCATCGCGCTTGAGCTGCGAATCCAGGCCCAGTACGCCATGCTCCAGTGCATTGGAATACAACTCCGCCATCACGCTGTAAAGCGCCCCGCCCTGCTCACGCAGGCCATGGACCTCCAGCAGCAGTTGCAGCAGGTAGGGCAGTGGGTTGTAGCTTTTGAGCGTCTGCGCGCGAAATTCGAAGCTCACCGACCAGTCCAGCGGGCACGACTGGCCGCTGTCGGTATACATCGGCTCGGCCGCACGCAACGGCTGGTCGGCCTGCAAGGTGATCTCCACCATGCTGACGTCATCCCGGGCGCGGCCACGGAACGCCGCCAGCGCCTGCTCGATATCCTCGAACAACCGGTCGGGCTCACGGTTGGCGGCGAACACTTGTTGCAAACGCTCGGCGCCGAACAGCTGCTCGTTGGCGTCGGCCGTATCCAGCACCCCATCGGACAGCAAAAACACCCGGTCGCCCAAGGCCATCGGCCAGACCTCGGTACTGTCATCGAAGGCGCGCGCCGAGAGCACTCCCAACGGCAGATGTCGCGATATCAGCGCGGTGCGTTGGCCCGTGGCGACGTCATGCACATACCCCTCGGGCATGCCGCCATTCCACACTTCCACCACCCGCCGCTGTGGGCTCAGGCACAACAGCGTCGCGCAGCAGAACATGTCCACCGGCAGGATGCGCTTAAGCTTGGCATTCATTTCCCGCAGGATCTGCGTCAGGCCATAACCCTTGGCGGTCATGCCATAGAACACCTCGGCCAGGGGCATGGCACCGATAGCGGCCGGCAAACCGTGGCCGGTGAAATCGCCGAGCAGCACGTGCATGTCGCCGGACGGCGTGTAGGCCGCCAGCAGCAAATCACCATTGAACAGCGCATAGGGTGATTGCAGGTAGCGGATATTCGGCGCCGCGTTGATGCAACCCGAATGCGCGACTTTGTCGAAGACCGCCTTGGCCGCACGCTGTTCATGCAGCAGGTAGTCGTGGTGCCGGGCGATCAGGTCACGCTGTTGCAACACCGTGGCCTGCAAGCGGCGCAGACGGTCCATGGCGTTGATCTTGGCGGCCAGGATCAGCGGATTGTAGGGTTTGGGCAGGAAGTCATCGCCGCCGGCATCCAGGCATTGAGCCAGGGCTTCGCTTTCACGCAACGAGGTGAGGAAGATGATCGGCACCAGCGCCTCGCCCGCCAATTGCTTGATCTGCCGTGCCGCTTCGAAGCCGTCCATCACCGGCATCAGGGCATCCATCAGCACCAGTTGCGGTCGCTCAAGGGCGAACACCTCTGTGGCCTCTACGCCGTTCCTGGCGGTGAGTACCTGGTGACCCTGACGCCGGATAATCGTCGACAGCAACAGCAGATCGGCGGCGCTGTCCTCGGCGATCAGGATCGTCAGCGGCTCGAGGACAGGGGCCAGGAAGCTCAACTTAAATCAAACAGTTTGTCGAAGTTGGAGATGGCGAGGATCTTGCGCACGTCGGCGTTGCTGTTGATCACGCGGACTTCTGCGTCATCACCACCGGCATGGTCGCGCAGCAGCAGAAGCATGCCCAGGGCCGAGCTGTCCATATACGTGGTTTCCTTGAGGTCCACGACGTACAACTCAGGCACTTTGTAAAACCGCTCGTAGGCATCACGAAATGCCTGGTGGCTGCCGAAATCGAATCGACCCCTGATTGCGATCGTCAACTTCGTCCCGTCCAGGGATACTTCTGACTCGATTGACATGTGACTGCTTCCTTGTCGTTGGCACTAGACACAAGGTGTAGCAGCTGAACCTGATGTGAGCAACACAGCAGTTCAAATGTGGGAGGGGGCTTGCCCCCGATAGCGGTGTATCAGCAATGAATTTATTGGCTGACACACTGCATCGGGGGCAAGCCCCCTCCCACATTTAGAACTGTTCCTGGCGGGGAAGGCGCTGTGACAGCTCATCGAGCAGCTTCTGCTCACGCTTATCCTCGAGGGCCCGTGCTTCGTCGAGATAGCGCTGCACCAGCTTGCGCAACCCTTCGACGCGGGCGAACGCCGCTTGCCAGCTTTCGCGGGCTTTATCGAGGTTGTTCTGGTGCCAGGCCAGACTCTGGCGCTGTTGGCCGACGGCGGTTTCCAGTTGATTGAGAAAGCCCTGGTACCCCATCAGCCACTGGCCCGACACGCCCTTGCTGCCGCGCTCGATCCACTGCTGCTGGTATTCGCTGCGAAAGCTCTCAAGGTCGCCCAGCTTGCTTTCCGCCAGGCGCACCTGGCCCTGGAAATAGCCCAGGCGCTGCACGGCGGTCTTTTCGGCCTTTTCGGCCATTTCCACCACCGGGGCCAGGCGCGCAGCACGGCTGTTGGCCATGGCTTAGCCGCCTGGCGCCGGGGCGAAGATGGACTGCAGATGCGCTTCGCTTTCGCCCATGCTGATCTTGTCGTTAAGGCCCTGACGCAGGTAGGTCACCAATTGCGGTTGCAGGGCAATCGCCAGGTCGGTCTCGCGATCGCCGCCGGCCACGTAGGCGCCGACGCTGATCAGGTCGCGGCTCTGCTGATAACGCGACCACAACTGCTTGAAGTATTGCGCGCGGGCCATGTGCTCCGGCGTGACCACCGCCGGCATCACCCGGCTGATGGACGCCTCGATGTCGATGGCCGGGTAATGCCCTTCTTCGGCCAGGCGCCGCGACAGCACGATGTGCCCATCGAGCACGCCCCGCGCCGAGTCGGCAATCGGGTCCTGCTGGTCGTCGCCTTCGGACAACACCGTATAGAACGCGGTGATCGAACCGCCGCCGGCCTCGGCATTACCCGCCCGCTCCACCAGCTTGGGCAGCTTGGCGAACACCGACGGCGGATAACCCTTGGTCGCCGGCGGCTCGCCGATGGCCAGGGCGATCTCGCGCTGGGCCTGGGCGAAACGAGTGAGCGAGTCCATCAGCAACAGGACATTCTTGCCCTTGTCGCGAAAATATTCGGCGATGCGCGTGCAGTACATGGCCGCACGCAAGCGCATCAGCGGGGCATCATCCGCTGGGGAAGCCACCACCACCGAGCGCTTGAGCCCTTCTTCACCGAGGCTGTGTTCGATGAATTCCTTGACCTCACGGCCACGCTCGCCGATCAGCCCGACCACAATGATGTCGGCTTCGGTAAAACGCGTCATCATGCCCAGCAACACCGATTTACCCACACCGGTACCGGCGAACAGGCCCAGGCGCTGGCCTCGACCGACCGTCAATAAACCGTTGATGCTGCGAATACCCACGTCCAGTGGCACGCTGATGGGGTTACGGTTGAGCGGGTTGATCGTAGGGCCGTCCATCGGCACCCAGTCCTCGGCCTTCATGCCGCCCTTGCCGTCCAGCGCGCGGCCGGCGCCGTCGAGCACGCGGCCGAGCATGCTCATGCCCATCGGCAAGCGCCCGGTGTCGGCCAATGGCACCACGCGGGCACCGGGGGCGATACCGGCGAGGCTGCCCACCGGCATCAGGAAGATCTTGTTGCCGGAAAAACCCATCACTTCGGCTTCGACCTGCACCGGGTGGTAGCTGTCATCGTTGATCACCATGCAACGGCTGCCCATGGCGGCACGCAAGCCCTCGGCTTCGAGGGTCAGGCCGACCATGCGCAACAGGCGCCCTTCCAGGATCGGCTGGCCGGGCAACTCAGTGGCCTCGGCGTAGCTGCCCAGGCGCTTGGCGAAGCTGGTGCGATCAAGGCGCATCGCTGGCGTCCAGGTCAACGCTGATATCGGCTTGGGCGGGGTTCAATGCCTGCTCGTGCTGTTGGTCCAGCAACTTGGCCATGATCTGGCTGATGCGGGTTTCCACTGTGGCATCGATGCGGCTGTGCTCGGTCTCGACGCGGCAGCCACCCGGCTGCAGCGAAGCGTCCTCGACGATGCGCCAGGTTTCTTCATGGCGCTCGCGCAAGGCTTTGACCTGCTCGAAATCCTGCGGGTTGATGTACAGGCGCACATTGCCGACACCCAGGGGCAGCAGCTTGAGGGCTTCGCGCATCACGCTTTCAATCTGGCTCGAATCAAGCACCAGTTCACGCTGGATCACCTGGCGCGCGATGTGCTGCACCAGGCCGACCATGGCCTTTTCCAGTTGCGAGTCCTGCTCGGCAATCGGCTCGAACAGGCTGCCCATCAAGCGCTCGAGGCTGGCCAGCTTACCGCCGAGGGCTTCTTCGGCTTCCTGGCGGACCTTGAGGGTGGAGCTGCGAAAGCCATCTTTTTCACCGGCCGCAAACCCTTCGTTGTAAGCCTCCTGGCGGATCGCTTCCAACTCTTCAAGGGTCAGTGGCTGGACTTCCTCCAGCGGCACTTCTTCCATCTGCGCCGGCGGCTCTTCCACCGGTTCAGGCTCAGGCTCCGGCACGTGGGGGTCGAAGCTGGGCAACGACCAGATGTCGAACCCGCCGACATCCCGCGCGCGAATCAGATCGCTGGGCGTCTCATCTTTGTTCGACATGCAGGGCGCCTTAGATCATTTCTTCGCCGCCCTTCCCGCCGAGAACGATTTCTCCGGCTTCGGCCATACGGCGGGCAATGGTGAGGATTTCTTTCTGCGCGGTCTCCACGTCGCTGACGCGCACCGGGCCTTTGGCTTCCAGGTCGTCGCGCAACAGTTCGGAGGCACGCTTGGACATGTTCTTGAAGATCTTTTCCTTGACGCCTTCGTCCGAGCCCTTGAGGGCCAGCACCAGCACGTCGGACGACACTTCGCGCAGCAACGCCTGGATGCCACGGTCGTCGACATCGGCGAGGTTGTTGAACACGAACATCAGGTCTTCGATCTGGCCGGACAGGGTGTCGTCGATCTCGCGGATCGAGTCCATCAACTGGCCTTCGACCGAGCTGTCGAGGAAGTTCATGATGTCGGCGGCACGCTTGATCCCGCCCAGGGTGGTGCGCGAGGCGTTCGAGTTGCCGGAGAACTGTTTCTCCAGAATCGTGTTGAGTTCCTTCAAGGCGGCCGGCTGCACGGTGTTCAACGAAGACACGCGCAGGATGATGTCCAGGCGCACTTTATGGTCGAAGTGGCCGAGCACTTCACCCGCCTGGTCCGGGTCCAGGTAGGCCACGACGATGGCCTGGATCTGCGGGTGTTCGTAGCGGATCACGTCGGCGACCGCGCGCGGCTCCATCCACTTGAGGCTGTCCAGGCCACTGGTGTTGCCGCCCAGCAGGATGCGGTCGATCAGGCCGTTGGCCTTGTCTTCGCCCAGGGCCGAAGTGAGCATTTTGCGGATATAGCTGTCGGAGCCGACGCCCAGGCTGGTCTGGTCGCCGACGATCTCGACGAACTCGCTCATCACCTGTTCGACTTGCTCGCGGTGCACGTTGCGCATCTGCGCCATGGCCACGCCGACGCGCTGGACCTCTTTGGGGCCCATGTGGCGCAGCACTTGGGCGGCGTCGGTTTCGCCCAACGACAGCAGCAACACGGCAGCTTTGTCGACCCGGGAGAGCTTGGCAACAGCGACTCGATCATTCATCAGCGTTAATCCACTCTTTCACGACCTGGGCCACACGGCCCGGGTCTTCTGCCACCAGACTCTTGATTGCGTTCAACTGAGCGTCATAGCCTTCGCTCGGGCTTGGCAACAGGATGCTTTGCGGGCCGCCCAGGCTGACGCGGTCGTTGGCCAGTTCGCCGTCCAGACCACCCATGCCGCCCAGTTCCACGTCGCCACCGGCCAGGGCCAGTTGCTTCTTGCCGTTACCGGTGATGTTGTTGAGCACCGGGCGCAGCACGCCAAACACCAGTACCAGGATGAACATCACACCCAGCACTTGCTTGACGATGTCCCAGAACCACGGCTGGGTGTAGAACGCCGGGTCGGCGATCACTTCGCCGCGCTCGGCAGAGAACGGCATGTTGATCACGCTGACGCTGTCGCCACGGCTGGCGTCGAAGCCAACGGCGTCCTGCACCAGGCGGGTGAAGCGTGCCAATTCGTCGGCGCTCCAAGGCGCGCGGGTGACGGCGCCGTCAGCGGCGTTAACCTTGACCTGGTCATCGACCACCACCGACACCGACAGGCGATTGATCTTGCCCTGCTGCTGCTTGGTGTGGCTGATGGAACGGTCGAGTTCGAAGTTCTTGGTGGACTGGTTACGCTTGTCCGCCGGGTAAGGCGCGAGCATCGGCTGGCCGGTGGCCGGGTCCATGATCTGCTGACCATTGGCGTCCAGCAGCGGTTGGCCGGCCGCAATCGCGCCAGCGGTGGCAGCGGCGCCGCCGGTGGTTTGCGGTGCTGACGCCGGGGCCGGCGGCTGGTTGCTCAGGGCCCCCGGTACGCCTTGCGGGCCATTACTGGCAGTGCGTTGCTCGCTGGTGGACTGCTCGCTGCGCAGGGCGGGCTGGTCCGGGTTGAATTGTTCGGACGTCGATTCCACGGCGCTGAAGTCTACGTCAGCGGACACTTCAGCCTTGTAGCGGTCGTTGCCCAGCACCGGTTGCAGGATGTTGTGCACGCGCTGGGTGAGCATGCTTTCCATGCGACGGCTGTAGTCGAACTGCTTGCCGGCCTGGGTCAGCGCGGAGTTTTCGGCCATGTCGGAGAGCAGGTTACCCTTCTGGTCGACCACGGTGATTTGCGACTTGCTCAACTCTGGCACGCTGGTGGCCACCAGGTTGACGATCGCCAGCACCTGGCCTGGCTCCAGGGAGCGGCCGGAAAACAGTTCGACCAATACCGAGGCGCTTGGCTTGCGCTCATCACGCACGAACACCGAGCTTTTCGGAATGGCCAGGTGCACGCGGGCACCCTTGACGTTGTTCAAGCTGGAAATGGTCCGCGCCAGTTCGCCTTCCAGGCCGCGACGGTAGCGGGTGGCTTCCATGAACTGGCTGGTGCCCAGCCCCTGGTCCTTGTCGAGGATTTCAAAGCCGATATTGCTGTCGGACGGCGTCACGCCGGCGGCCGCCAGTTTCATCCGTGCACGCGCCACATCATCGGCCTTGACCAGCAAGGCGCCGGAGTTGGGCTCTACGGTGTAGGCGATGTCGGCGGCGGCGAGGGTTTCCATGATCTGTTTGGAATCCATGCCCGCCAGGCTGCCGTACAGCGGCCGGTAATCAGGCTGCTGCGACCACAACACCACGGCAAAACCAATCGCCACGCTCGCCGCCAGGCCGACCATCAGGCCCACCTGACGCAGCATGGTCATTTCCGAGAGGTTTTCCAGGAACGACAGGCCAAACAGCGGCGGCTTGCCGTCTGTCTTGGCGGGTACGTTGTCCACGACTGCTTCTGCCATGACTTAAATCTCGCCCTTAAACCGGCATCTGCATGATGTCTTGATAAGCCTGAACCAGCTTGTTACGCACTTGGGTCAAGGCCTGGAAGGAAACACTGGCCTTTTGCGAGGCGACCATCACATCGGTGAGGTCCACGCCGCTTTTACCGATCTCGAACGCGGTCGCCAACTGGCTGGAGGCCTGCTGGGTATCACTGACTTTATTGATTGCCTGACCGAGCATGTCGGCAAAATTGCTTTGGCCCAATTCCGGCGCTGGCGCGACGGATTTCGGCTGAGCCATGGCATCCATTTGCATGGAGCGCATATCCAACATCAACCGATTGAACTCAATACCCTGGCTCATGAACTTCTCTCTCCGACGACCCGCAATTTTTTGACACTACGCAGCGGTTACTAGGGGTGGTAGCAACAAGGGTGCCAGCTCCGTGGCGATTCGTAAGAAAAGGCGACAAACCTTGTCAGCCTAGGTTCTGCTCAGGTGGCGAAGAGATACGCTTCCACATCCATCCCGGCGTCGCGCATCTGCGCCAGCTTGTAGCGCAGGGTGCGCGGGCTGATGCCGAGACGCTCGGCCGCTTCTTTGCGGCGGCCGCGCTCGGCGCGCAGGGTGTCGATGATCATCTGGAATTCGCGGCGACGCAGGTCATCGCCCAGGGCGCCGGCCGATTCTGCTTCGGCAAGCACCGCTGCCGGCGCCAGGCTCGGCAACGGCGCCACGCCATTGCCCAGGGCCAGGCAGAAATCCTGGGGCTGGATCAAGCCGCCTTGCTGCAGGATCAGGGCGCGCTGGATCGCGTTGTCCAGCTCGCGCACATTGCCCGGCCATGGATAACCGACCAGGCAGGCCTGGGCCTCGGCCGACAGCCGCGCCTGGGCGTGCTTCATTTTCTTGACGTGGTTGTTCAGCAGGCGCTCGGCCAGGGGAATGATATCGGCGGGGCGCTCGCGCAACGGGCGCCAGGCCAGCGGAAACACCGACAGGCGATAGAACAGATCTTCGCGAAACCGCCCCGCCGCCACTTCGCCCGTCAGGTCGCGGTTGGTCGTGGCGACCACGCGGATATCCAGCTGGATCGGCTTGCGTGCGCCCACCCGCTCCACTTCGCGCTCCTGCAACACACGCAGCAGCTTGGCTTGCAGACCCAGGGGCATTTCCGAAATTTCGTCGAGCAGAATGGTGCCGCCGTCGGCTTGTTCGAACTTGCCGGCCTGGGCCGCGATGGCGCCGGTGAACGAGCCCTTTTCATGGCCGAACAGCGTGGCTTCGAGCATGTTGTCCGGGATCGCTGCGCAGTTGATCGCGATAAACGGCTGCCGGGCCCGGCTCGATTGCTGGTGGATATAGCGCGCCAACACTTCCTTGCCAGTGCCGGACTCGCCAGAGATCAATACGGTGGAGTCACTGCGCGCCACACGGGCCGCCAGATCCAGCAGTTGCGCGCTGGCCGGCTCGAAGGCAATCGGACCGTCGCCCTCCCCCGCCGAAATCACGCCCAGGGCATGCCTGGCCACCAGTTCGATCAGCGCCTTGGGCTCGAACGGCTTGACCAGGTAATCCGCAGCCCCTTGACGCATGGCGTCCACGGCCCGCTCCACCGCGCCATGGGCGGTCATCAGCAGTACCGGCAATTGCGGCTGGCGCGCACGCAACAGGCCGAGCAACTGGTGGCCGTCCATGCCGGGCATGTTCACATCGCTGACCACCAGGCTGAACGCCTCCTGCTCCACCGCCTCCAAGGCCTCCTCGGCTGAGCCGACCGCGCGGTAGTCATGGCCCGCCAACAGCAGCGTGTCAGCCAATGCTTCACGCAGGGCGCGATCGTCTTCAACCAATAAAACCTTGATAGTCATGTCCCTTCTACTCCGCGCTTGCCGCGCTGGAAAACAGCGGCAAGGTCATCAATGCACAGGTGCCGCGCCCCAACCGGGAGCGCAACTGCAATTCTCCCTGATGCGCGCGCGCCACTGCCTTGACCACGGTCAGGCCCAGGCCGGTGCCGTTGGTCTTGGTGGTGAAAAAAGGTTCGCCCAGGCGCTGCAGCACCGCCGGCGCTATACCGCTGCCGCTGTCGCTGATGCACAGGCGCAGGGTTTGCTCGCGGCTGTACAGGTGCACCTTGAGCCGCGCACCGGGACCGCTGGCCTGGGTGGCGTTTTCGATTAGATTGAGCAGCGCGCCGACCAGGGTGTCGCGATTGCACAGCAACTCGCCTTGGTGACTGTCGCACTGCCAGCGCAGGTTCGCGCCCTGGATATGCGTGGACGCGGCCGCTTGCAGGGCCTGCATCAAACCGGCCGGGGTGACGCGGTCGGTCAAGGGCAATTCGCCGCGGGCAAACACCAGCATGTCGCGCACCTGGTGTTCCAGCTCATGCAGGCGCTCCTTGAGACGCCCGGCAAAACGCTGATGGGTGGCGGCCGGCAATTGCTCATCAGTCAAATGACTGGCGTAGATCAACGCTGCCGACAGCGGCGTGCGGATCTGATGCGCCAGGGAAGCGACCATGCGCCCCAACGACGACAAACGCTCATGCCGGGCCAGTTGGTCTTGCAGGTGACGGGTTTCCGTCAGGTCATTGAGCAGCACCAACTGACCCGGCTCAGCATCCAGAGACCGGGTGGCGATGGACAGGCGGCGCCCGTCCTTGAGGGAAACTTCGTGGCCGTCATCGTCACGCGGCGCAAAGCAGCGGGTGATGACGTGACGCCACAGCTCGCCTTCCAGCGGCAGGCCGAGCAGGTCGCAGGCGGCCGGGTTGGCTTCGCGCACACGGCCCTGGTCATCGATGACGATCACGCCACCGGGCAGCAGCGAGAGCAAATTCTGCAGGCGATTGGCCAGGCGTTCTTTTTCGGCCAGTTCCTGCATGCGCTGGGCGCTGACCACTGCGAGCTCGCCTTTAAGCTCGGACACCCGGGCTTCGAGCAGACTGTAGGAATCGGTCAACTGGCTCGACATCTGGTTGAACTGCGAGAACGCCTGCTCAAGACCCGGGCGGGTCAGCGGCTCTACAGGCGAAACCAGCCCCTGGATGGCAGGGGCCGCAGATAATTGGGCGGCGTGGGGCATCATGCTCTCTCGCTTGGCTGACCGTCAGTGAAACGGAACGTTGCGAGGGCTGTAGCAATACCCGTGCCGAAAAAAAACTACCTGGATTTCAGTCGCTTGAAAAACAGGCGTCAATCATCCGCCTGTTCATCGCCTTCTTTGCGGCTCATGCCGTACTTGCGCATCTTCTCCACCAAGGTGGTTCGACGGATACGCAGGCGCTCGGCGGCGCGGGCAACGATGCCGCTGGCGTCGTCCAGGGCCTGTTGGATCAGGCCTTGTTCCAGGTTGCCGAGGTAGTCCTTCAGATCCAGGCCTTCCGGCGGCAGCATGGCCGTGGCACCGAAGTCCGGCGTATGGCCGTTGATGGCCACGCGCTCTTCCATGTCGCTGCGCAGGCTATCGACCAGTTGCTCGTCTTCATCGTCGACATAGCGGAATTTCTTCGGCAACTCGACCACGCCGATCACACCATAGGGGTGCATGATCGCCATGCGCTCCACCAGGTTGGCCAGCTCGCGCACGTTACCCGGCCAGCCGTGGCGGCACAGGGACATGATCGCGGCGGAGTTGAAACGGATGGAGCCGCGTTTTTCGTGCTCCATGCGCGAGATCAGTTCGTTCATCAGCAACGGGATGTCTTCCACACGCTCGCGCAGCGGCGCCATCTCGATCGGGAATACGTTGAGGCGGTAGTACAGGTCTTCGCGGAAGCTGCCGACCTCGATCATGCTTTCGAGGTTTTTGTGGGTGGCGGCAATGATGCGCACGTCCACGCTCTGGGTCTTGTTGCTGCCCACGCGTTCGAAGGTGCGCTCCTGCAACACGCGCAGCAGCTTGACCTGCATCGGCAGCGGCATATCGCCGATTTCGTCGAGGAACAGCGTGCCGCCATTGGCCAGTTCGAAGCGCCCGGCACGGCTGGTGATCGCCCCGGTAAAGGCGCCCTTCTCGTGGCCGAACAATTCGCTTTCCAGCAGCTCTGCCGGGATCGCCCCGCAGTTGACCGGCACGAACGGCCCGTCGCGACGCTTGGAGTGATAGTGCAGGTTGCGCGCGACCACTTCTTTGCCGGTGCCCGACTCGCCCAGGATCAGCACGCTGGCATCGGTGTCGGCCACTTGCTGCATCATCTGGCGTACGTGCTGGATCGCCCGGCTGGTGCCGACGAGGCTGCGGAACAGGTTGGGTTCACGGTGACGGCCGCGCTCACGGGCCTGATCGTACATCTCGCGATAGACCTGGGCGCGGTGCAGGGAATCGAGCAGCTTGCTATAGCTGGGCGGCATTTCCAGGGTGGAAAGTACCCGGCGGCGCTGGTCTTCAGGCAGGTCGACAGAAGAAATATCGCCCATCAGCAACACTGGAAGGAACTCATCCCAGGTTGACAGTGTCTTTAACAAGCCCAAAACAGCGCCTGGAGCGTTTACCGTCCCGATCAGCACACAAATGACTTCACGGCTCGACGCCAACGAGCTGACCGCCTGCTGCCAATCATGGCTACCGCAGGGTAAATTTTCTTCACCGAGAAAATTTAAAATCACCGCCAAATCGCGGCGGCGGACGCTATCGTCATCGATCAGCAGAATTTTGGTTTCACGCCACATGCAATAGCAACTTCCCTAGTAAAACTTCCTGCCCCGGAATGAGGGCAATCAAGACGGCCGTAGGATTTCGTACTCTATAGACGTCTGAACTCTGAAAACAGCACTAGTTAAGTCAAAAAAGCTGCCACAGTCAAATTTATGACGCCCGGTAGGATTAACTGCGCCTATTCAGCCGAACAGATGGTAGACCTTAGACGCATTTTGCGCGCGGTTGATCTGCGACATCTCTTCAAAAATCGCTTGACGCTCGCCGGTCGTCACCTCAAGCAATTGCTGATACACCGCCAGCAGGCTCTCAAGCTTCTCGCGGAGCGCGGCTTCGTCTACCGGCGCATTGTGCAGCGCCTCATCGATCACCGCACGGCAACCCAGGTCCAGTTCGCCGATAGCGTCCCAGTTACGTTGCGCCAATGCGTCCACCAAGGCTTCGCGGGTCTCGTCAATCCGTTGCAGGGCGTGGCTCATGACATCATCCTCAGGCCAAGGGGCCTACTGTGTTGCGATACCGTCCCAACCTTCCTTCAAGGTAATCATCAGGCCCGCCACTTCATCGATCATCGTGACATCGCTCTTGCTGTTGGCTTCAAGCAAACGCGTGGTCATATAGGCGTACAGGTTGTCCAATTGCTGCAAGGCGGCCGGGTCATCGGTTTTTTCCGGGTTCAGGCCATCGCGCAGACCGATCAGGATATCGATCGCCTTGCCCAACAGCAGGCCTTTCTGCGCGATATCACCACGAGCCATGGCGCCTTTGGCCTGAGCCATGCGATCCAATGCGCCTTCCATCAGCATCTGGACCAGACGGTGCGGGCTGGCCTCGGAGACCTGGGCATGGGAATTGACCTTCTGGTATTGGCGAAGGGCTCTCATGGGATTCATTTTTCGACCTCGTGACAGGCAACAGCTAAATAGGATGGGCTCTGACTAATATGTCGTCGGGACTACACAAAACTTTAACCCGCCGATCAGGCGAAGCCGCGCCCGGTGCCGCTCACCGGGGCGACTGCAACGCGGATCAACTATCCGAATTGTTTTTGTTCAGCGCATTGAGGGTTGTCATGACACTGGAGCGTTGGTTGGTAAGCTGGGCGACCAGGTTGTTCATCGTGGTGTACTTGGCGGTCAGGCTCGTCTTCAGGGCAGCCATACGCGCGGTCAGGGTGTCCTGCTGGTTCTGCAGGTCCTTGAGGTTATCCGACAACGTCGAGCTGCGCGTGGCGAGCACGCCAGTGCCGCTCAGCGCATAACTGTCGGTCGCGGTTTTCATGCGCGCCAGCAGGCCCTTGTCACCGTTGAAAATGCCGCCGATGTCCGTAGGGTTGCTAGCGACTGCCGCGCTGAAGATTTTATCGTCAATACTCAGCTTGCCGGTGGTCTGGTCAGTGTTCACGCCAAATTGAGCCAGAGACTTCAACGTGCCCGAACCGCTCAGTGCGTTCAACTCGCTGCGCAGCGCCGATTGCAAAGAGCGCATGGTGGCATCGCCCGTCAGCGCGGACGGCGTGGTGCTGCCGTCAGGGTTGGTGGTTACTTTGGTCTCGGTGCTGATCGCGGTGATCAGTGCGTTATAGGTATCGACAAAACCCTTGACCGAACTTTTGAGGGTGTCGTTGCTACGGGTGACCGTAATGGTCGACGCAATTCGCTTGGTCGTGTCCTGTTCGCCGGTGGGCAGCGGCGACACGGCCGTCAGCTTGATGCTCACACCACTGATCGCATCGGACAAGGTATTGCTCTTGGACTCCTGAGCCGTACCGTCAATGGTGTATTTGGCATTCTGCGGCGCACCGCCCACCACCGAAGTACCGGTTTGCAGGCCGGAATTACCGCCCAGGGTAATGTCGGTGCCGGCGCCGGTGTTGGTCGAGGTGACGACCAGGCGCGAACCGGTGGCGTCTGTCAGGATGTTGGCGCTCAAGCCTGCGCTGCTGTATTGCGAGTTGATCGAATCTCGCACCTGCTGCAGGGTGGCGCCCGGCGCGACACTCACGCCATAACTCTGGCCTGACTGGGAAATCTCCAGGGTCGTCGCGGTACTGCCGGCGTTGACGACGGTCTTGGCGCCACCGGCGAAATTCTGGGTCGCGATCTTCGAGGCGGTCGCCAACTGGTTGACCACCAGCTGATAGCTGCCCGCGGAAGCACCGGCACCCAAGGTCACACTGGATACGGCGGTATCCGAGGTCGAGGCTGTCAGGCCACCGATACTGGCGTCCTTGGCCATGTTGTCCATGGCGCCGCGAAACGCCGACAGCGCCGCTTGAATCTTACCGATCGAGGACAGCTGGGCGGTCTGCGTCTGCGTCTGTTTGTTGATCTGCGACTGCTTGGGCGCTTGCTCCGCGTTCACCAAGGCAGTAACGATCGACTCGGTATTAATCCCTGTAACCGGGCCGCTTACCGTGATATCACCCATGACACTTCTCCTGATCGGGGCTGGCGCTTTATTGACGGACGACGCCTAAAAGCAGCTACAGCAACAAAATTCATGCCAGCTCAGACTTTGGCGTCAAACAGTACGCTGCTGGCGTCGTGAAGGCTCTGTGCAAGTTTCAATGCGGTTTCCGACGGAATCTGGCGGATAACTTCGCCGCTGTCAGTCGCAATGACTTTGACGACCACCTGATGGGTGCTGTCATCAATCGAAAAATCCAGGTTGCGCTGGGCAGCCTGGACGAATTTGCGAATGTCCGTTACCGCCTGTTGAAGGTCGGACGGCTTCGTGTCCTGCTTGGTTTCGACCGTGGCAGCAGTAGGGTCTACCTTGGACTTCTGCAGGTCATTGTTTACGGGAGCAGAAACGCTCTGCGGCGCCGCTGCAGGATAAGACAGGTTCAACTTGATGCTCATGTCCATGTCCAATCTCCTCATCACGCAAAAGACAAAAGGGCACGTAAACGCGCCCTTCCGTCAGTCATCTACCGATGGCTATTACTGAAGCAGCTTCAGTACAGCGGATGGCAGTTGGTTGGCCTGGGACAGGATCGCAGTGGAAGCCTGTTGCAGGGTTTGTTGCTTGGTCAGCTGAGCAGTTTCTGCAGCGTAGTCAACGTCCTGGATCTGACCGCGAGCGGCGCTGGAGTTGTCTGCAATGCTCTGCAGGTTGGCAACGGTGTTGTCGAAACGGTTTTGTACAGCACCGAGACCGGCACGCTGGGAGTCGATGTCCGAGATCGCCTGGGTGATCACGTCGATCGAGTTCTGCGCGTTGGAAGCCGTGGTGATGTCAGTGTTGTTGACGGTGGTTTTGGCCGAGTTGGCAGCGGTCGCGGCACCGGCAGCGAACACACCGGCTACACCAGCGCCGTTCAGCGCGTAGCTGCTGGAGGAGTTCAGCGAAACAGCACCAGTGGCGATAATAGCGGTGGCGGCCAGGGCAGTAGCGGTACCGTAGGTGCCGGTGCCGTCTTTGGTAGCAACCGAGATACCAGCAGCACCACCGTCACCGGCGTTGAAGGTCAGGTTCTCACCGGTGTCGGACTTGACCGACAGGGCGTTGGTGGACGAATCGTAGTTGACGCTGATGCCCAGCTTGGCAGCGTTGGACTTCAGTTGGTCAGCCAGGTCGGAAGTGCTGGTCACGCCAGTGAACTGAACGGCTGCACCGCTGCCCACTTGCAGGGTGAAGTTAGCGCTCGGCGGAGTGGCAGCAGCGATGGTACCGGTGTTCACGGTGAACTGAGCTTCGGTGCTGGCACTCGCAGACAGGCCACCAACGGCGCCGTTCATTTGCGCAGCGATCTGCTTGGCGGAAGCGCCAGCAGCCAGGGTCACAGTAGCGGTCTGGCCACCACCGGTAACGGTGACAGCACCACCGGTAATACCGGTTGCCGAAGGCGTCAGAGCTTGAGTTTTCAGCTGCTGCGAACCAATGTTGTTGGCTGCAACGTTACCGATGCTCATGTCGATAGTCTGGTTGGCGTTGGCGCCGACCTGGAACGAAGTGGTACCGAAAGAACCGTCCAGCAGGTTCTTGCCACCGAAGGTGGTGGTGGTAGCGATACGGGTCAGTTCAGCAGTCAGAGCAGCGTATTGAGCCTGGTTCGACTTGCGGTCTTCAGCGCTTGGCGAGCCGTTGGCCGATTGCAGGGCCAGGGTACGCATGCTTTGCAGGATGTTGGTGGACTGCTGCATCGCGCCTTCAGCGGTCTGAGCGATCGAGCTACCGTCGTTGGCGTTTTTGATTGCAACGCCCAGGCCGTTGATCTGGCTGGTCAGACGGTTGGAAATTTGCAGGCCGGCCGCATCGTCCTTGGCGCTGTTGATACGCAGGCCGGAGGACAGACGCTGCATGGAAGTTTGCAGAGCGCCGGAAGCCTTGTTCAGGTTGCTCTGAACGGTCAACGAAGCAAGGTTGGTGTTTACTGTTAATGCCATGACGAAATCCTCGTGGGTGGTGTACTGCGGCTTCCGGCCCTGGCAACCGCCGGGTGTGGCCTAGAGAACCTACGTAATAGTTATCGTCGTGGTAGCCGGTTGCTTGAGGATTTTTTTGATTTTTTTTAATGGCGCCGTGCCACCCCTTGTGATTCAAGGCCTTGGGCCGACTCCAACCTGCGATTTTATGGTTTTTTTTGGCGCCAAATAAAAAACGCCGATGATCTTTTGATCATCAGCGTTCGCTTTTATGCAGAACCGGTCTAATGAAACGTCATGGGCGATAGAGAATCGCCGAACCCCAGGACAGGCCCACACCGAAGCCACTGATCGCCACGCGTTTCCAGGTGGCGTCCATCACATGCTTTTCCAGCAGCAACGGAATGCTCGATGACACGGTGTTGCCGGTCTCGACCATGTCCTTGATGAACTTCTCTACCGGCGCGTCTTCGAAACGCCGCGCCACGGCGTCAACAATGGCCGCACTGCCCTGGTGGATGCAGAACGCATCGATGTCATCGGGCTTGAGGTCCGACTCATCGAGCAGCTCGTGCAAATGCGCCGGCACTTTCAGCAAGGCGAAGTTGAACACCTGGCGGCCGTTCATGAAGAACACGCCATCACTGACCTTCAGATGCGGCGCGCCAGAACCGTCGGTGCCGAACTTGGATTTGCCCAGCAACCAAGGCGCGTCTTCGCCCATCCAGGTGGCGGTGGCGGCGTCGCCGAACAGCATGGTGGTGTTGCGATCTTCCGGGTCGACGATTTTCGAGTACGGGTCGGCCGTGATCAGCAGGCCGTTTTTCAGGCCGGTGGCTTCCATGAAACCCTTCATCGCGTAGATGCCGTACACGTACCCGGAACAGCCCAGGGAAATATCGAAGGCGGCCACGTGGGTCGGCAGGCCCAGTTTGTCCTGGACGATGGCTGCGGTGTGGGGCAGCCCTTCTTCATCGCCATTCTGGGTGACGACGATCACAGCGTCGATGGACTCGCGCTTCAAGTCCGGGTTGTTGGCAAACAACGCGTTGACCGCCTCGACACACAGATCGGAGGTTTCCTGCGCGGCTTCCTTGCGCGGCAGGAACGCCGAACCGATCTTGCCGATGATGAATTCTTCATCCTTGGCGAATTTGGCACCCTGGGCGTAGTTATCGATACCGTCCGCCGGCACGTAACTGGCGATGCTTTTTATGCCAATCATTGTGGCTTCCCAATACTAAATAGCTGGAGAACACCCCAGGGCCTGGGCCCGAAGTGCTGACAATAAAGGGGATAACCCCATAAAGATCTCGCTGAACGCCGCGCAATAACAACGGCAAGGCGACTTATCCTTTTCACACGATACAGTGAAGATGCGCTTTATGACTCACAGGTCACTCAATTTTCAATGGATCCGTGCAAAATCCGCAAACAAATCAGCCGCAAAAACGACAACGGCCCACCCCGTTTCCGGGATGAGCCGCTGGTCTACCGCCAGAATTTACATTTTATTGAACAGGCTCAACTGGGAGATTTTCACAAAGGCCAACTGGGACGCCTGCAACATGGTCTGCTGCAACGTCAGGTCAATCGCAGCCTGCCCCATATCGACGTTGGCCAGCGATGACATGGTGGAGGTGTTGGCCAGACCCAGGCTGGTGTTTTCCTGGCCCTGAATATCCAAGGCGTTCTGCCGCGCACCAATGGAGCCGCGTACCTGGTTGATCTGCGCGTCGGCGTTGGCCAGGTTGCCAATCGAGGTATTGATGACATCCTTGAGCTTGGCCCTGGCAATCGGATCACCATCTGCCGGAGTCTCCAGGGCTTTGCGCAATTGGCCCAGGGTATCCAGGGCGTTCATGTTCTTGTTGCTCGTGGCACCGATCGAAAACTGATCGCCGGCACCCGGCGTGCCGCTCACATCAAAGGTCACCCCGACCGCGGTGACTGTTGTCGCGCCCGCGGCAATGGTGCCCGAGGCAATGGATTTGCTATCAACCGTATAGGGCTGGGCGTACACGTCGTAGGCGGTGCCGCTGGTAAATTTGATCACCGCCCCCGAGTTCGGGAAAGTGCTGGCGTACGTGGCCTGATCAGTGACGCGACCACCGGTCAGCTGCGCGGTGGACGCATTGTTTGCCGTACGCGAGCTGCTGAAGGTATCCGGCTTGCTTTCAAGGGTGAATTCCTTGCCGGCCACCAGGACGTCGGAGGGAGGCCCCGAGGCTACACCCGCTCCCAGGTTCAAGGTGATGTCGAACTTGACTCCGCGCAGGTTGACACTGGCCGCGCCTTCCTTGGTGGAGTCGAACATACCGTTGCCGGTGATCTCCGACGTGACGTCGTTACCCGCGTTGTCGGTTACGCTGTATTGGGTGCTGCTGGCGAAGGTCAGCTTGTATGGCTGGCCATCGGCGAAACTCTTGGTATAAGCCGTGCCGGACGTCACCAGGCCGGCCGAAATCGAGACCTTGCCGTCATCGACCGAAGGCGGCAACAGCGTGGTTTGGGTGCGACCGACATTGGAAGAACTTTCAAGCAGGGTCTTGCCGGTATCGCCCATGGAAATCGACAGGTTGCTCGATACCTGCAGGCTCAACGGCGTTTCATCACCCTGATAGGTGTAGGTGCCATCGTTGTTACGGCTGTAGGGTGGCGTGTCGGTCTTGGCCCCGGAGAACATGTAGTTGCCGCTGGAGTCCTTGCTGTTGAGCAGGCCCAGCACATGATCTTCAAGCGCTCCCACCTGGGCGGCGATCGCCTTGCGATCATCGTTGCTCATCTGCAGGTTACCCGCCTGCAGCGCCAGGCCACTGGCGGTCTGCATCGCCAGGCTGATGCTCGACAGCACGCTTTCTTCGTTGTTCAGCGAGTTCTGCAAGGTGGTGATGTTGCCGTTGTACTGCCCCAGCATGTCTTTCTGTTGTTGCAGCATCAGCAACTGGGCCGCGGCCACCGGGTCATCGGAAGCGGTTTGCACACGCACGCCGGTAGACGCCTGGTCCTGGGCCTTCACCACACCGGAATAGTTGTCCTGGTACTTGGTGGAGCTGGTGTCGAAATACTGCTGTGTAGAGATACGCATCGTTCCAGACTCCTTTAAAGGGCGTTGATCAGTGTGCTGAAGGTTTCTTGCGCGGCCTTGATGATCTGCGACGACGCCGTGTAGTACTGCTGGAACTTGATCATGTCGCCCGCCTCCTCGTCCAGGTTGACCTGGGACACAGAGTTGCTGGCCGCCTTGTTCGCCGCCAGCAAGGCCCCGGTTGCAGTGCTGTCGGTATTGGCCTGGGCTGCCTTGGAGCCCACCTGGGACACCAGCCGACTGTTGGCGCTGACCAGGCTCACGCCCGCATTGCCATCCACCGCGCCGACCGTCGCCTTGGTCTGCAACCCCAGCAACTGCTGGGCGTTGCGGCCATCGGACGTGGCGCCACTGTTGAATGAAAAGGTCGTGCTGTCGCCGTCGGCGGGCGCACCGGACACACTGGTGTCAAAGCTGAAGCTTTTGCCCGGAATCAACGCGCCGGCGGCATCGCGCATCGGCACGTTGATGGTGATCTTGTTGCCCTGACCCGGAATGATGGTACCGCTGCCGAGCGGATTGCCTTGGGCATCACTGATCGAATACGGCTGGGTGCCATTCGCCGCAGGCTTGCCGAAGAGCATTTTCACCGGCATCGAGTTTTCGATCCCGGTGCGCAACTGGGCGGTGGCCGCGCCACCATTGATATCGATCGGCACCGTCAAGGTGGGAGGCGTGAACGCACCGGTACCGGTGTTGGTCTTGCTGGCGTTACCGGCCAAAGGCGCGGCAAAAGCAAGCTTGTTCGGGTCTTTGAGTTCGACACTGATGCCGCTGGCGCCGTTAGCCGTCGGACTGATCTTGAAGCTGTCACCGGCCGCGACCGGGCCCGCGCCATTCAACGCCAGGGTGAAACCGTCAATCACCGGTGGCGGCGTGGTGGTGGTATCGAACGAGCCCATGGCTTTGCCGTCCGAGCGCACCACGTTGTAAAGGTTACCGCTGGTGAAGGTCACCTTGTAGTCAAAGGTCGACAGCTTGCTGCTGTCGGCGATCGTCACATTCAAGTTGCCCGAACCCGCACTGTTACCCGCTGACGCCTGGCTTCGCTGGGCAATCGCGATGGCGCTGTTAATGTCGCCGAACAGCGAGGAGCCAAAATCGCTGTTCAGGTCCAGGCCCTGCCCCAACTGGCTGTTCACGCTGTCGGCGGTGGCAATGGCGATGCGCCCCAAGTCATTGATGGCGGGCATCAGCGCATCACTGCGATAACGCAACAGGCCGCCAATACTGCCGCCGCTGACTACATTACCGATGTCAATCGCAGTGTCGCCCATGTTCAGCTGGATGGTGTACTGACTGTTGTCGGCCTTGCTCGGCACCGCCGAGATCGTATTGGCGATACTCCCCTCCACCAACGACTGGCCGGTGCCGGTGTTGATGCTGAACTGACCGTTTTTCTCGGTGGCCGTCACGCCGATCAGTTCATTGAGCGAACGCACAGCCTCATTACGCGCATCCAGCAAGTTGGCCGGCGCACTGGTCGACGAACTTTGGGCGGTGGTGATTTGAGCATTGAGCGATGCAATCGACGACGTCAGTTTGTTGACCTGGTCACTCATGGTGCTAAGTTGGGCGTTGATGCCTTCTTTCTGCTGGGTCAACTGCGTGGAGATCGCGTTGAAGCGGTTGCTCAAGGTCTGGGCGCTGGTGACCAGCAACTGCCGCGCGGACACATCGCTGGGCGTTGCCGCCGCGGTCTGCAGGGAGGCAAAAAATGCGCTGAGCACGGCCGACATGCCGGTCGACTTGTCCGACAGGGTCTTGTCGATCGCAGCGGCCTGGCCCGCGTAAGTGGTGGCGTCACTGTTGAGGGCGGTGCTGCCTTGATAGGCAGCGCCTAGAAAATCGTTATAAATGCGGCGCACATCCGCCAGCGTCGTACCGGTGCCGATGTACACGCCGCCGTAGGGGTTGCTGGCACCGGCGTTCTGCGTGGTCTGCTGACGCGAGTATCCCGGGGTGTTGACGTTGGCAATGTTATTACTCAGAACCGACAACGATCCTTGAGCGGCGTTAAGCCCTGACATCCCGATACTGAGCAAACTCATGGTTCAGACCTTATAAATGTGTGGTTGCGCCAGCGGCAGCGTAGTTCTGGTAACTGTTCATGTTTTTTGCGATCTGCGAAATCTTGCTGGCGTAATCCGGGTCGGTGGCGTAACCGGCTTTTTGCAACTCGCGCACAAAGCGTTCCGGGTTGTCGGCTGACTTCACAACTTCTTTATAGCGATCATTGCTTTGCAGCAGCGTCACGAGGTCATGGAAGCTGTCTTGATAAGAGCTGTAGGAACGGAACTGCGCCGTTTCCTTGACCATCGCGCCATCGCGAAACTCACTGGTGATCGCACGGGCCTGGCCGCCCTGCCAGCTCTGGCCGGCCTTGATGCCGAACAGGTTGTGGCTGCTGCTGCCGTCCTCGGCGCGCATCACCGATTTACCCCAACCGGTTTCCAAGGCGGCCTGGGCCACCAGGTACTTCGGATCGATACCGATGCGCTCGGCCGCTGCCTTGGCCATCGGCAGCATGGTCGCGACGAATTCGTCCTGGGAGCTGAAGGCCTTTTTCGCCGGTGCCAACGGTGGCTGAGCGATGGCGCGGCCGTAGACCTGCATGCGCCCGCTCGGCACGGCCACGCTGCGCGCAGTGCTGTTGACCACGTTGTCGTCGGCGGCACTGTTGCGCAGCGGCGCGCTGGTGGTTTGCGCAGCGACTGGCGTGCTCGGCACGATGCCGGCGAGCAGGCGATCGGTCAGTTTGCTTGGCAAGGCGATACGGCGCTGGTTCATCAGCTCCATGTCGTTGGCATGCGCACTCGCGCCTTCGGGCACCGCCACGCGATAAGCCCACAATGGACGCTGGCCATTGGAGCGTCCCAACGGGCCTTGCGCCTGGGTGCCGGCGGCAATTTCCGTCGGCACGTCGGCTTTCTTCGCCGGGGCCTCGGCTGCCGGCCCCTGCAAGGTGGCCGCCTGGGCGTCCACCGGTTTGTTCTTTTGCATCTGGCGCATCAGCACGTCGGCCAGGCCGATACCACCGCCCTCGCGGGACATCGACACCGCCAGTTGCTGGTCGTACATTTCCTGATACTGCTTGGCCGCCGGGGTGTTCAGCGGGTTGTCCTTGCCCAGCGCTTCGGTGGCCGAACGCATGGACTTGAGCATCTCGCTGAGGAACAGCGACTCGAACTCCTGCGCGACTTTGCGCATGTTGCCATCGCTGTTCTTGTCGGCGCCGACCTTGAGCTGGTTAAGCCGGTTCAAGTCCGAGTAAGACCCAGAATCCGCCGTGCTGCTGATCCCGCTCTTGCGCATGTCCATGACCATGGCCTCAGATCACGATCAGGTCGGCTTGCAAGGCGCCGGCCTGTTTCAGGGCTTCGAGGATCGCCATCAAGTCGCCGGGGGCCGCGCCCACCTGGTTCACCGCGCGGACAATCTCGTCCAGGGTGGTACCGGGGCCGAACTTGAACATCGGCTTGGCTTCCTGCTGGGCATTGACTCGCGAACGCGGCACCACCGCCGTCTGGCCGTTGGACAATGGCCCAGGCTGGCTGACGATCGGGTCTTCGGTGATGGTCACCGTCAGGCTGCCGTGGGTAACCGCTGCCGGCGAAACCTTGACGTTCTGGCCGATCACGATGGTGCCGGTGCGCGAATTGATGATGACTTTGGCCACTGCCTGACCGGGGTCCACCTCAAGGTTTTCCAGGATCGACAGATAGTCCACCCGCTGGCTTGGGTCCAGCGGCGCGGTCACCCGCACCGAGCCACCATCGATGGCCTGGGCCACGCCTGGGCCGAGCATGTCGTTGATCTTGTCGACCACGCGCTTGGCGGTGGTGAAGTCGGAACGGTTGAGGTTCAAGGTCAGGCTGTTGCCCTGGTTGAAACCGCTCGGCACGGTGCGTTCAACCGTGGCGCCACCGGGGATGCGGCCGGCCGATGGCACGTTGACGGTGATCTTCGAGCCGTCGCGGCCCTCGGCGTCGAACCCGCCCACCACCAGGTTGCCCTGGGCGATGGCGTAGACATTGCCGTCGATACCTTTGAGCGGCGTCATCAGCAACGTACCGCCACGCAGGCTCTTGGAGTTGCCCATGGACGAAACCGTGATGTCCACCACCTGCCCCGGCTTGGCGAACGCCGGCAAGTCGGCGCTGATCGACACCGCCGCGACGTTCTTCAACTGCACGTTGCCCGAGCCTGGCGGTACCTTGATGCCGAACTGCGACAGCATGTTGTTGAAGGTTTGCAGGGTGAACGGGGTCTGGGTGGTCTGGTCACCCGTGCCATTGAGCCCCACCACCAGGCCATAGCCGATCAACTGGTTGCTGCGCACGCCGGAAATGCTGGCGATGTCTTTCAGGCGCTCGGCCTGGGCGACGGCGCTCAGGGACAGCAACAACACCGCCGCCATCAGCTGCTTGAAGTTCAAAATGGCCACCTAGAAAGGGAACAGCGGGCTAAGGAAGAAACGGTCGAACCAGCCCGGCTGGCTTGCATCAGCAAACGAACCCGTACCCGAGTAGGTAATCCGCGCATCGGCAATCCGCGTCGATGGCACGGTGTTATCGGTGGAAATATCATCGGCACGTACCATGCCGGCAATGCGCACCAGCTCGTCGCCGGTGTTGAGGGTCATCCACTTTTCACCGCGTACGGCGATAATGCCGTTGGGCAACACGTCAGCCACGGTCACGGTGATCGAGCCGGTCAGGCTGTTGCCCTGCCCTGCCGCACTCTTGCCGTTGGTGGCGCGGTCGCCGCTGTAGCCGGCATTGAGGCTCAGGTCACCATCACCCAACGGGTTATTGGTGGTCAGGCCGCCGCCGAACAGTGAAGTCAGGCCGATACCGGTCTTGCTGGTCTTGCCGATCTGCGAGTTGGCGTTCTTGCTGGCCTGGGTCTTCTCGTTCAGGGTGATGGTGATGATGTCACCCACCCGGAACGCCTTGCGGTCGCTGTACAGGTTCTGCTCGAAACCGGCCTGGTAGATCGAGCCATTGTTGGCCGCCGCCGGCAATGGCGTGCGTGGCAACACCGGCGCGTAGTACGGGTCATTGGGTTTCGGCGTCGGGGCGACACAGCCCGCAAGTACGGCGATCCCACTCAATGCCAAAACAGAAACAAAGCGATTCATGACCCTAACCTCACGGTGTTGCAGGCGCTTTCAAGGGCGCCCCATAGACTGATTACAGATTCTGCGTTACGAACGAAAGCATCTGGTCGGCGGTGGAAATCACCTTGGAGTTCATCTCGTAGGCGCGCTGGGTGGTGATCATGTTGACCATCTCCTCAACCGTGCTGACGTTGGAGGTTTCCAGGGTGCTTTGCAGCGTGGTACCGAAACCGTTCAGGCCAGGGGTGCCGATTTGCGGCGCGCCGCTGGAGGCGGTCTCGAGGAACAGGTTGTTGCCCATGGCCTGCAGGCCGGCCGGGTTGATGAAGTCGGCGGTTTGCAAGTTGCCGATCACTTGCGACGCGGGGTTGCCGGCCACGGTGATCGACACGGTGCCGTCGTTGCCGACGGTGAAGGTCTTGGCGTCTGCCGGAACCACGACGGCTGGCTCCAGGGCGAAACCGTTGGCGGTCACGATCTGGCCGTTGGAATCCAGGTGAAAAGTACCGTCACGGGTGTAAGACGTGGTGCCATCCGGTTGCAGGATCTGGAAGAAACCACGGCCGTTGATCGCCATGTCCAGCGGCTGACCGGTCTGTTGCAGGTTACCGGCGCTGAAGTTTTTCTGGGTGCCGACAATCTGCACACCGGTACCCAGTTGCAGGCCCGACGGCAGTTCGCTGTCCTGGGTCGACTGGGCGCCTGGCTGGCGCTTGATCTGATAGAGCAAGTCCTGGAATTCGGCGCGATCACGTTTGAAACCCGTGGTCGACACGTTCGCCAGGTTGTTGGAAATGGTCGTCAGGTTGGTGTCCTGGGCGGACAGGCCTGTCTTGGCAACCCATAGAGCCGGAAGCATGCTGTTCTCCTTCGTGCGCCTGTTTGTTGGCGCCGTGCTGCGCTGTTTATTTAAAAGCCAATTAAGGCAATTAGCTCATCTGCATGACGCGAGTCATGGCCTGATCGTCTTCTTTAGCGCTGTTCATCATCTTGATGTGCAGCTCGAACTGCTTGGAAAGCGCCAGTACCGCAGTCATTTCCTCCACGGCGTTGACGTTGCTCGCCTGCAGGAAGCCCGAGGTCAGCTTGACGTTCGCGTCGGCCTGGGCCGGCTGGCCATCCTTGGTGTGGATGGTGCCGTCCAAACCTTTGGTCATGTTCTTGAGGTCAGGCTGGACCATCTTGATCCGGTCCACTTCCGCCATCACCCGTGGGCCCTCGCCCATGGCGCGGATGCTGATGGTGCCGTCGGCGCCCACTTCGATTTTCTGCTGGGGCGGCACGGCGATCGGGCCGCCGTTGCCCATGATCGGCATACCGTTGCCCGCCCGCAGCACGCCCAGTGCATCCACGTTCATGCTGGCACTGCGCACGTAGGCTTCGCTGCCATCCGGGGTTTGCACGGCCATCCAGCCGTCGCCGCTGACGGCCACGTCCAGGTCACGACCGGTTTCAATCATCGCGCCCGGGGAGAAGTCGGTGGCTGGCCGCTCGGTCATCGCAAAGGCCCGCGCCGGAAAGCTGTCACCGAACACCGGCATCGACCGCGCCTGCTCCAGGTCACGCTGGAAACCGTTGGTGGAAATGTTCGCCAGATTGTTGGCATGGGCCTTCTGCGCCAGAGCATTTTGGCTGGCGCCGGTCATTGCCACATAAAGGTACTTGTCCACGCTCTATCCTCTTTCTGACGGACGCTTGCCGCCCACCGCTGTACTGATGAGGCTTAAGCAATTTGCGAACCAACTTTTTAAAATTGGCTCAAGCACAGGCGGGGCGGGGGTTTGCGGGTGCGATGCAAGATTGCGAGCGTGGGTCAGAGTCGAAAAAACGGCGGACTACTGCCGCTAACGGCAAGCCTCGGCCTTGAATACGACACAAATCCAATGTGGGAGGGGGCTTGCCCCCGATAGCGGTGGGTCAGTCCAAAAGTGTATGGCTGATATACCGCTATCGGGGGCAAGCCCCCTCCCACATTACTTGCCGGTCTTGAGGATTTCGTAGTCGCGCAGTTTGTTGGCGATGGTGGTGTGGGATACATCCAGGCGCTTGCCCAATTGCCGACTGCTGGGATGCTCGGCGTACAAGGCTTCCAGAACAGCCTTCTCGAACCGCCCGACGATGGCCTCCAGCCCGCCTTCCAACGAGAAATCGCCAAGGGGCTGGCGCATGCCGTAATCCGGCAAGCGAATATGCTCAAGCTTGACCGTCCCGCCTTCGCACAGCGAAACCGCCTGGAACAGCACGTTCTCCAATTGCCGCACATTGCCCGGCCAGTGATAGTGGCTGAGCTTGTCCATCGCGGCAGGCGCCAACTTGGGCAGCGGGCAGCCAATCTGCCGGCTGGCCTGGTCGAGGAAATGCTCGACCAGGGGTGCGAGGCCGTCAAGGCATTCGCGCAGGGGCGGGATGTGCAGCGACAGCACGTTCAGGCGGTGATACAGGTCCTGGCGAAATTCGCCACGGGCGCACAACTCGGACAAATCCACCTGTGTCGCGCAGATGACCCGCACGTCGAGGTACACCTCTTCATCACTGCCCACGCGGCGAAAGCAGCCGTCCTGCAAAAAGCGCAGCAGTTTTACCTGCAGGCGTGCACTCATTTCCCCGACCCCGTCGAGAAACAACGTACCGCCGGCGGTCAGTTCCAGCAGCCCGAGTTTGCCTTCGGCCCGTGCGCCTTCGAACGCGCCGGGGCCATAGCCAAACAGCTCGGTCTCGGCCATTGACTCAGGCAAGCCCGCGCAGTTGAGCGCCATCAAGGGCGACTGACCACGCGGGCTGGCGAGGTGGCAGGCACGGGCCAGCAGCTCTTTGCCGGTACCGGTTTCGCCCTCTATTAATAGCGGCGCATCCAGTGGTGCCATGCGCCGGGCTTCGCGCACCACGGCGGCCATCACCTTGGAACTCTGGAAGATGCTGTCAAAGCCGCGCAGCTCCTGCTTGCGCACGTTGTAAATGCGCTCGCCCACCCGGTCGGCGCGGTGCAGGGTCAACACCGCGCCGGCCATGGCTTCGCTGTCATCATGTTCGGAAGACTGCAGCGGCGCGATGTCCGCCAGGAATACATCACCCTTGACCTTGACCCGCAGACCATTGATCCGCGATTTGCTGGCGCGCACCAGCTCCGGCAAATCGAAGTCTTCGGCATAGCGCGACAAGGGAATCCCTGGCACTTCATCCACCCGCACGCCGAGCAACTGCGCCGCCGCACGGTTGGCCGCAACGATGGAGCCGCCCATGTCGATGGACAACACCGGAAACTCCAGGGCGCCGAGCAGCGCATTGAGCTCCATGTGCCGACGCTCGCTGGGCATCAGCCCTACCCTTTTTACGCCGAATACGCCGGCTATCGCCTCGAACTGCGGGCGCAACGCCTGGAACTGCATGTTCACCAGGTTAGGGCAGAACAGATAGATGGCATTGCCATGCTCGCCGCCGACCTCGCCCTTGGCAACGTTCACGCCGTACTCCACCAGCAGGTTGAGGATGTCCCGCAGGATGCCGATGCGGTTCTGGCAATGCACTTTGATACGCATGAAAGGGCTCGAAAGTGGATAGGCGCTGCGGCTTTTTGCCGCTGGGCGCAGATAGTCGTCAAGATTATGTGACAGCCCGCGAGCTTTTCCCAGCCCAATGCAGCGCAGGGCGCCACATCCGTAACGAATAGTTTACGAAATCCAGTAACTTTTCCTACCTTGAGGCCTTTGAGACCCGCGAAAACCTGCCTCGCACGGGTTATCAATAGAGACATCGCAGGACATAACAAGAACGAATGCCTAGCAGGAGAGCCGTATGAAGCAGACGCACTACGTGGCCCGCGAGCCCGATGCGCAAGGTTTTATCCACTACCCGCCCGAAGAACACGCGGTGTGGAACACCCTGATCACGCGCCAGTTGAAAGTGATCGAGGGCCGTGCCTGCCAGGAATACCTGGACGGCATCGACAAGCTCGGACTGCCCCTGGATCGCATCCCACAGCTGGGCGAAATCAACAAAGTGCTGGCTGAAACCACGGGCTGGCAAGTGGCCCGCGTGCCGGCGCTGATCCCCTTCCAGACTTTCTTCGAATTGCTCGCCAGCAAGCAGTTTCCGGTGGCAACCTTTATTCGTACCCGTGAAGAACTGGACTACCTGCAAGAGCCGGATATCTTTCACGAGATCTTTGGTCACTGCCCGCTACTGACCAACCCCTGGTTCGCCGAATTCACCCACACCTACGGCAAGCTCGGCCTGGCGGCCACCAAAGAGCAACGGGTGTACCTGGCGCGCCTGTACTGGATGACCATCGAGTTTGGCCTGGTGGACACTCCTGAAGGTCGGCGCATCTACGGTGGCGGTATTCTGTCGTCGCCCAAGGAAAGCGTGTATTGCCTGTCGGACGAGCCTGAACACCAGGCCTTCGACCCGCTGGAGGCGATGCGCACCCCTTATCGCATCGACATCCTGCAGCCGCTGTACTTCGTGCTGCCCGAGCTCAAGCGTCTGTTCGATGTGGCACAGGAAGACATCATGGGCATGGTGGAGCGCGGCATGCAGCTGGGCCTGCATGCGCCGCTCTTTACCCCAAAAGCAGCCTCCAAAACCCAAAGCCGCGTGAACCTTGTGTTTTAACGCCAGGTGAGTCTGTTCCCTGGCCGCGCGTTGCTTTAGGGTAACGCCACTGACCTTCAATCATTCGAATTCAGGACACCTTCATGACCACCTTGAACCAAGCCCATTGCGAAGCCTGCCGCGCCGACGCCCCGCAAGTCAGCGATGAAGAACTGCCGGTGTTGATCAAACAGATCCCGGACTGGAACATCGAAGTGCGCGACGGCGTGATGCAATTGGAAAAGGTCTTTTTGTTCAAGAACTTCAAGTTCGCCCTGGCCTTCACCAACGCCGTGGGTGACATCTCCGAAGCCGAAGGCCACCACCCTGGCCTGCTCACCGAATGGGGCAAAGTCACCGTGACCTGGTGGAGCCACTCCATCAAGGGCCTGCACCGCAACGACTTCATCATGGCCGCGCGCACCGATGAAGTGGCCAAGAGCGCCGAGGGTCGCAAGTAATGCATTTCGATGCGATTGGCCGCGTGCCCGGTGACCCGATCCTCGGGTTGATGGACCTGTACGCCCAGGATGCCAACCCGAACAAATTCGACTTGGGCGTGGGCGTCTACAAGGACGACCAGGGTCTGACGCCGATTCCGCACTCGGTCAAACTCGCCGAGCAGCGCCTGGTCGATAGCCAAACCACCAAGACCTACATCGGCGGTCACGGCGATGCAGCGTTCGGCGCATTGATCAGCCAACTGGTGCTTGGCGCCGATTCGGCCTTGCTCGGCGAACAACGGGCCGGCGCCACCCAGACGCCGGGCGGTACCGGCGCCCTGCGCCTGACGGCCGACTTCATCGCCCACAGCCTGCCCGGCCGTGGCGTGTGGCTGAGCGACCCGACCTGGCCGATCCACGAAACCCTATTCGCCAAAGCCGGACTCAAGGTCAGTCACTACCCCTACGTGGGCAGCGACAATCGCCTGGATGTGGCGGCGATGTTGGCCACTCTGTCCAGCGTGCCCAAGGGCGACGTGGTCCTGCTTCACGCGTGCTGCCATAACCCGACCGGGTTCGACCTGTCCCAGGATGACTGGCGCCAGGTGCTGCAGATCGTGCGCGAACGTCAATTGCTACCGCTGATCGATTTTGCCTACCAGGGCTTTGGCGACGGCCTGGAGCAAGATGCGTGGGCGGTGCGCTTGTTCGCCGCCGAACTGCCGGAAGTGTTGATCACCAGTTCGTGCTCGAAGAACTTCGGTTTGTACCGCGACCGCGTTGGCGCCTTGATCGTGTGTGCGGCGGATGCGCAAAAGCTTCTGGATGTGCGCAGTCAGTTGGCCAATATCGCGCGCAATTTGTGGTCCACGCCACCGGATCATGGCGCCGCCGTGGTCGCGACCATCCTGGGCGATGCCGAGCTGAAAAAGCAGTGGAGCGACGAAGTCGAAGCCATGCGTTTGCGCATCGCCCAATTGCGCGCCGGGCTGGTGGAAGCGCTGACGCCCCACGGCCTGGCCGAGCGGTTTGCGCACATCGGGACGCAGCGCGGAATGTTTTCCTATACCGGCTTGAGTGCCGAGCAGGTCAAGCAACTGCGTGAGAAGCACAGTGTGTACATGGTCAGTTCGGGACGGGCCAACGTGGCGGGGGTCGATGCCACCCGCCTAACCCTGCTGGCCCAGGCCATCGCCGACGTCTCCAACTGAATAAAACCGGAACAAAATGTGGGAGGGGTTAAGGATTTGTGTAGGAGCGAGCTTGCTCGCGAAAAACGTCAACGATAACGCGTGCTTTCTGAACGAACGCGGAGCCTGTGAGTTTTTCGCGAGCAAGCTCGCTCCTACTGAGGACGGTGTACACTTAACTGAATGGCATTAGGGCTTGCCCCCCTCCTATATTTTGACCGAGTCAGGACCTTCAGGTTACGGCCACCTCGGCCCTCAGTTGCGCTTCCCTGGCCTGCGCATCCGCCAACCGATACAACTCGATATGCCCATCCCAGTGCTCGATCAACGCCGTGCACGACTCCACCCAATCGCCACAATTGAGGTAATCCACCTCGCCCACCTTGCGGATCTCGGCATGGTGAATATGCCCGCACACCACCCCGTGCAACTCACGCTTGGTCACTTCGTGGGCGATGGCCTCTTCGAAATCGCTGATAAAACTCACGGCGGTTTTCACCTTGTGCTTCAAGTACGCCGACAGCGACCAATAACCATAGCCATAGCGCGCTCGCCAGTGATTGAGCCAACGGTTCAGGGTAAGGGTGAACTCGTAGGCCGAGTCGCCCAGGAAGGCGAGCCAGCGGTGATAACGGGTAATCACATCGAACTGATCGCCATGAATCACCAGCAGATGGCGGCCGTCGGCGGTGACATGCACGGCCTCGTCCACCAGCTGGATATTGCCCAGGATCAGCTTGGAGTAGCGCCTTAGAAACTCGTCATGGTTACCGGTGACGTAGATCACCTCGGTGCCACGCTTGGCCATGGTCAGCAGGCGACGGATGACGTTGGTGTGGGCTTGGGGCCAATACATGCCGCCGCGCATTTTCCAGCCATCGATAATGTCGCCGACCAGATACACCTTGTCGGCGTGGTAGCCCTTGAGAAAGTGCGACAAGTGCTCGGCCTGGCAATCCCGAGTGCCCAGATGCACATCGGAAATCCACAGGGTACGCACCCGTTGCTTGCGGCTGGGTTTGGCGAATTCGGCACGGGTCATGGGTGTCCCTCGACGCTGTTTTCGCGAGCTTGCGCCCTGGCGATTAATAGCCCGTGACAGCCGTGCGTCAGTCTGATGACAACGCGTCTGCCGCCAAGCGTTGTAGACTGCGCCCCTGTTACCCTTTGGCTCAAGGATCGCCATGACTCCCCGCTCAGCCCTCGGCGCCCTGCATATCGGCGCATTGATGTTTGGCCTTACCGGCGTATTCGGCAAGCTGGCGGCCGCCTCCCCCGCCATCATCGTATTCGGGCGGGCCGCGTTTGCGGTAATTGCCTTGGCGGTGTTTGCGCGCTTTGCCAGCCAGGCGCCATGGAGGCGGCTTGAATGGCGTGACTGGCGCCGCTTGCTCGTCAGCGGTGTGCTGCTGGCGGCGCATTGGGTGACGTTCTTTATTGCCGTAAAAGTGGCCGGCGTGGCGGTAGCAACGTTGGGCTTCACCGCCTTTCCAGCCTTTACGGTGATCCTCGAGGGGCTGATTTTCCGCGAGCGCATCCGCGCCAATGAAGTGCTGCTGGTGGCGTTGGTCACCGTAGGGCTGGTGTTGGTCACCCCGGACTTCAACCTGGCCAGCGAAGCCACCGGCGGCCTGTTGTGGGGGATCGCCTCCGGACTGCTGTTCTCCCTGCTGTCGCTGAATAACCGCGCCAGCTCCGGGCGCATTCCTGCAGTACAGGCCGCGTTGTGCCAGAACCTGATCGTTGCGGCCTGCCTGTTGCCCGTGGCAGCGCCGGGGCTTGCCGATGTACGCGCGCTGGACTGGCTGTGGATCGGCCTGCTCGGCGTGTTCTGTACCGGACTGGCCCATAGCCTGTTTGTCGCCAGCCTCGCGGTGATCAAGGCGCGCACCGCGTCGGTGGTGTTCGCCATGGAACCGGTCTACGGCATCACGGTGGCCTGGCTTCTGTTTGCCGAAACGCCGACCTTGCGCATGCTGCTGGGCGGCGCGCTGATCATTGTCGCCATCGTGTTGTCCGGGCTGATGGGCAGCGCCAGCCAGGCCAAGCAGCCGGCGGCGGCCTGACTACGGGGTACGATCGTTGTGGCCCAGGTCGCGCTGCGGGTCGATCTGGTCGCGCACGCGCTGCTTGAGCACCTTGGCCTCCGGGAAGCCACCGTCCGCCTTGCGCTCCCAGATCTGCACATCGTCGCAGGTGATGCGAAACGCGCCGCCGGTCGAGGGCGCCAGGGACACTTTGCCCACATCGTCGGCAAACGTACTCAACAACTCTTGAGCCAGCCACGCGGCACGCAACAGCCACTGACACTGGGTGCAATAGGTGATCACGATTTCGGGTTTACGTGCAGACATAAGGTGAAAGGCTCCTGCGTGACGGCTTCGGTGGATCGAGTGGCTATAATACCGGCCTTTATCGACCAGCCTTGAGATTCATGATGCGCCGCCTGTTGTCCTGCCTGTGCCTGTGCCTGTTGCCCCTTCTCGCCAATGCCGTTGACAGCCCACGTCCTAAAATCGGCCTGGTACTGTCTGGCGGCGCGGCGCGTGGCCTGGCGCATATCGGTGTGCTCAAGGCGTTGGAAGAACAAGGCATCCAGGTCGACGCGATTGCCGGTACCAGCATGGGCGCGGTGATCGGCGGGTTGTACGCCTCGGGCTACAAGATCGACGAGCTGGAAAAACTCGCGCTGAATATCGACTGGCAACAGGCGTTGTCCGACGCACCGCCGCGGGAAGACGTGCCGTTCCGGCGCAAGCAGGACGACCGCGACTTCCTGGTCAAACAGAAACTAAGCTTTCGCGACGACGGCAGCCTCGGCCTGCCGCTGGGTGTGATCCAGGGCCAGAACCTGGCGTTGCTGCTGGAAAGCATGTTCGCCCACAGCAGCAACACGCGTAACTTCGACAAGCTGCCGATTCCGTTCCGGGCCGTGGCCACCGACATCACCACCGGCGAAAAAGTCGTGTTCAGCAAGGGCCACCTGCCCCAGGTGATACGCGCCAGCATGTCGATTCCTGCGGTGTTCGCTCCAGTGGAGCTGGACGGGCGCCTGCTGGTGGACGGCGGCATGACCGACAACATTCCGCTGGATGTGGCGCGGGAAATGGGCGTGGACATCGCCATCGTGGTGGACATCGGCACCCCGCTACGCTCGCGCAAGCAATTGGCGACCGTGGTCGATGTGCTCAACCAGTCCATCACGTTGATGACCCGGCGTAACTCCGAGGAACAGCTCAAGGCCCTGCAACCCAGGGACATCTTGATCCAACCACCGCTGGCGGCCTATGGCGTGACGGATTTCGGACGCGCCAAGGATATGATCGACGCCGGCTACCGCGCCACGCGTGCCCTTGACTTGCGCCTGGCGCATCTGCGCCCCGCCGAACCGGTAGACCCGCAACTGACCGCCGCCCGCACGCCAGGCGAGCGCACCCCGATCATTACCGCCATTGAGGTGGAAAACGACTCCAAAGTCAGCGACGACGTGATCCGCTACTACATCCGCCAGGAACTGGGCGAGCCGCTCAACCTCGGCCGCCTGCAATCGGACATGGGCACGCTGTACGGCCTGGACTACTTCGAGCAGGTGCAATACCGCGTGGTGAAAAAGGCCAAGACCAACACCCTGGTCATCACTGCGCGCGGCAAACGCAGCGGTACCGATTACCTGCGCCTGGGCTTGAACCTGTCGGATGACATGCGCGGCGACAGCGCCTTCAACCTCGGCGCCAGCTACCGGGTGAACGGCATCAACCGCCTCGGCGCCGAATGGCTCACGCGCGTGCAGATCGGTGATCGCCAGGAGCTGTACAGCGAGTTCTACCAACCGATGGACACCGGGTCACGCTACTTCATCGCGCCTTATATCAGTGCTCAGTCGCAAAATGTCGAGCTGATGCTGGACAACGACCCCATCTCGGAATATCGGCTGGAACGCTACGGTTTTGGCTTGAATGTCGGGCGGCAGATCGGCAACAGCGGCGAGATCCGCTTCGGCGTGGGTGAAGCCTGGGGCAAGGCGGACGTGCGCATTGGCGACCACGACCTGCCAAGCGTGAGCTTCAGCGAGGGCTTCTATGAACTGAAATACTCGTTCGATTCGTTCGATAACGTGTATTTCCCGCACACCGGCGAAGACATCGCCCTGGCCTTCCGCGAGTTCGAGCCGGGGCTTGGCTCGGACCAGCGCTACCGCCAATGGGAGTTCAAGCTGGACAAGGCCATGAGCCACGGCCCCGATACCCTGATCCTGGGCGGACGCTACGGACGCACCCTGGATAAATCCGACGTGGTGATCTCCAGCTTCCTACTGGGTGGCGCGCGACAGTTGTCAGGCTTTCGCGAAGACGCGATTTCGGGCCAGAACGTCAGCCTGATGCGTGCGGTGTACTACCGTCGCCTTACGCCGCGCTCCTACCTGCCGCTGGATTTCCCGCTGTACCTGGGCGCCTCGGTGGAGCGCGGCCGGGCGTGGAACAACGACAACGAATTCGACAGCGGGTATATCAACGCGGCGAGCATTTTCCTTGGCTTTGATACCCCGCTGGGCCCGTTGAATTTCAGCTATGGGTTCAATGATGACAACCAGAAGGCAGTGTACCTGAACCTCGGCCAGACCTTCTGACCGAACGCAGAACAAATGTGGGAGGGGGCTTGCCCCCGATGGCGGTGTATCAGTCAAAAATGCTCCAACTGAACCACCGCTATCGGGGGCAAGCCCCCTCCCACCTTTTGATCTTCAATGGCCTTGGAATCAGGACTTTTCCAGATTCGCCAGGATGTGCCCGTGCACGCGCATGCACACCCGCAAATCCTCTTCATCCACGCCAACGAACAGTTCATGGCGCAACGCCGTGGCGATGGTCTCGATCTGGTCGATGAGGGGCCTGGCGCTGTCGCACAGCAGGATACGTTTGGCGCGGCGGTCTTCCACTACCGCTTGGCGCTGCACCAGACCTTGGCTTTCCAGGCTGTCGAGCAGCCGCGCCAGGGTCGGCCCTTCCACCCCGACACTTTGTGCCAATTCACGCTGAGTCGGTGCTTCGGTAAAACGGGCCAGGTGCAGCAGCACCAGCCACCGCGCCTGGGACAGCCCCAGCCCCGCCAAGCGGCGGTCCAGCTCAGCGCGCCAACCTCGGGACATTTGCGCCAACTGCATGCCAAAGCGGTGTTGATCGGTTAACGGCATAAAAAACTCATGTTTTAGACTGAAAATAAAGTGTGGCTAATTATTAGTCAGCTAAGCATGAGCCATGCCAGGAGGCAAGGCCCGGTATGTACTGATTCGTTACATTGTCGTAATTGGCACACTAAATTTCGAATTCGGACTGCAAAGCGGCACGTACGCAGTACAAAACGCCCTCCGGAACGCGTCCGGTGAACAGCGGCGCGATCTCCGCGACCGGTGGCAATTCGCCCTCTCCGTCGAGAAACGCATCCTGGATTTCGCCGAGCAAGTCCTCAGGCAAATCAAGGGCCTGTTCCAGCGACAACTGCTGCTTGCCGATGGCTTCGGCGAGCAACGTGTAGACGTTCTTTTCCGAGCACTGCAGTTGGCCGGCGATCTGCAGCGGGGTCATGCCGGCGCGGGCCAGGCTGATCAGTTCGTGGCGAATATCAGCGACTTCCCTGGGCGCTTCAGCCTGGCCTCCAAGTACCTCAAGGAAGGCCTGACCATAACGCTCCAGCTTGCGCGCACCCACGCCGCTGACCCTGGCCATCTCGGCCATGGTGGTGGGTTGCTCGCGAAGCATCTCCAGCAACGTGGAGTCAGGGAAGATGACATACGGCGGCACACTGTGTTCCTGCGCCAGGTTGCGGCGCAAGGTACGCAAGGCTTCCCACTGTTCGCGCTCCTCGCCACGCACCAGCTGGCTGGCCTGGCTGGTGCTGCTCTTGGCGGTGGTCTGCGGCTTGAGGTCGCGGCGCAGTTCCAGGCTGACCTCACCCTTGAGCAACGGCCGGCAGCTGTCGTTCAGGCGCAGGCCGCCATAGCCTTCGATATCGATGTCAACCAGCCCGCGCGCGACCATCTGGCGGAACAGTGAACGCCATTCGCCTTCGGCGCGGGCCTTGCCGACGCCGTAGACCGAGAGTTTCTCGTGGCCGAAGCTGCGGATTTTTTCGTTGTCCTTGCCCAGCAGCACATCCACCAGATGGCCCACGCCATAGCGCTGGCCGGTGCGGTAGATCGTCGACAGGGCCTGGCGCGCCGGCTCGGTAGCGTCCCAGGTCTGCACGCCGTCGGTGCAGTTATCACAATGGCCGCACGGTTGCGGCATGTCTTCGTCGAAGTACGCCAGCAGCGTCTGGCGGCGGCAGCGGGTCTCTTCACATAGCGAGAGCATGGCGTCGAGCTTGTGCTGCTCCAGGCGCTTGTGGCGCTCGTCGCCTTCGGAGTTCTGCAGCATCTGCTTGAGCATCACCACATCTTGCAGGCCGTAGACCATCCAGGCATCCGCCGGCAGGCCGTCACGGCCGGCGCGGCCGGTTTCCTGGTAATAGGCCTCGAGGGACTTGGGCAGGTCCATGTGCGCCACGAAACGCACGTTGGATTTGTCGATGCCCATGCCGAAGGCGATGGTCGCCACCATGATCAGGCCTTCCTCGTTGAGGAAGCGCTTCTGATGGGCCGAGCGTGTTTCATTGGGCAGGCCGGCGTGGTAAGGCAGCGCCGGGTAGCCTTGTTCACAGAGGAACGCAGCGACTTCATCGACCTTCTTGCGTGACAGGCAATACACGATGCCCGCATCGCTACGGCGCTCGGAGAGGAATGCCAGCAGCTGCTTGCGTGGCTGCTCCTTGGGCACGATGCGGTAGAAAATGTTCGGCCGGTCAAAGCTCGACAGGAAGCGCTCGGCGTTCTGCAAATGCAGGCGCTCGACGATCTCTTCGCGGGTCCGCTTGTCGGCAGTGGCGGTCAGGGCAATACGCGGCACATCGGGGAACAGCTCCGCCAGTTGACCGAGCTGCAGGTATTCGCGGCGGAAGTCGTGGCCCCACTGCGACACACAGTGGGCTTCGTCGATGGCGAACAGGGCAATTTCCAGGCTCTGCAGGAACGCTAGCATGCGCGGCTGCACCAGCCGTTCCGGCGCCAGGTAAAGCATCTTCACTTCGCCGCGCTTGATCCGCGCCGCCAGGTCGCGCTGCTGCTCGGCACTGAGGGTGGAGTTCAGGGACGCGGCGGCGACACCAAGCTCTTCCAGGGTGGCGACCTGATCGTCCATCAATGCGATCAGCGGCGATACCACCACCGCCAGGCCATTGCGCAACAGCGCCGGTACCTGGAAGCACAACGACTTGCCGCCACCGGTAGGCATCAGGACCAGGGCATCGCCGCCACTGGCCACGCGCTCAATGATCGCACCCTGGCGGCCACGAAAACTGTCGTAGCCGAAGATGTCCTTGAGGACGCGTTGAGCCTGCTCGAGCATGTAAAACTCCAAAATGGTGCCGAAATCCCTCTGTACAGGCTGGCCGAAAAAATCCGCTTTCATAGAAAATAATCCGTAAGCGAAGTTTTCCCGGAGTGCTGCATGGCCTGCAGGGGCATCACAAAACGCGGCAGTATACCCGAGCGTTCACCGGCAAAGGGCGCGACTGACGAATAGACCGCCGCCGTCTAAAACCTTGCAAAAATGCACTGCGGCTGGCCTGGGCGCTCAAGAAAGCCTAGAATTCAGCATCGTTTATTCCCAAGGTAGTCCTTCAATGTCCTTCGCTGAGCAACTAACCCGCCTGCAAGCCTTCCTCGACGCCGATGAGCTGCATGACGAGGCGCTGGACTACGTGGCCGCCCACGGCTACCTGACCGCGCTGTCGATCTGCGCCGAAGAGGTGCCCGAGCGTGAATGGATCGACGCGCTGTTCGCCGAAGAGCCTCACTACGCCGACGACGCCCAGCGCGAAGAAATCGAAGCCACCCTGCTGGCCCTCAAGGCCCACATCGGTCGCCAACTGGCCTCCGACGAGGAATTCGAGCTGCCTTGCGAGCTGGATCTGGGCGAAGAGCCGGACGATTCCGACCTGCGCGGCTGGTGCATCGGCTTCATGGAAGGCGTTTTCCTGCGCGAAGCCGCCTGGTTCGAAACCGCCGAAGAAGAAGTCAGCGAAATGCTGCTGCCGATCATGGTCGGTTCGGGCCTGTTCGACGACCAGCCGGAGTTCTCCGATATCGCCGCCGACGCCAACCTGATGGACGATATGATCGTGCAGATCCCCGAAGCCCTCACCGCGCTGTACCTGCTGTGCAACGCGCCTGACGAAAAACCGGCGATCCTCAAGCCACGCCACCACTGAGTCGCTTGCCCGTGGACCCCATGGGCACCCGCTCGCCGCTCCTGCGTTACGCGCTGCTGGCCATCGGCTGGCTGAGCGTAGCGCTGGGGGTTATCGGCATTTTCCTGCCGGTATTGCCGACTACACCCTTTCTCCTGCTGGCGGCTGCCTGCTTCGCGCGAAGCTCCCCGCGTTTCTACCACTGGCTGGTGGAACACCCACGCCTGGGCCCCTGGATCCGCGATTACCTGGACGGTAATGGTATCCCGCTAAAAGGCAAGGTCTACGCCATCGGCTTGATGTGGCTGAGCATCGCACTCTCCTGCTACCTGGTGCCCCTGCCCTGGGCACGAGGCTTCATGCTGACCAGTGCCGTACTGGTGACGATTTACATCCTGCGCCAGAAAACCCTGCCACCGCGCTGAGCACGCCTGCGACATTCGTCCTCACGCGACCTTGGTCGACACTGACTAACCCCAAGCATCATGCGAGACTGTCCAACCGGGCCCGGAATGCCCGGTGTTCCTATGCTCGGAGTTACCATGACGCTGTCCAGCGGGCTGATCGCCGCCGTTGCCCTGGCCTATATGGCCATTATGTTTGCCATCGCCTTTTATGGTGACCGTCGCCATGCGCCGCTGCCGCCGCGTGTGCGTGCGTGGGTCTACAGTTTGTCGCTGGCCGTGTATTGCACCAGCTGGACCTTCTTCGGCGCCGTAGGCCAGGCTGCCGAACAGCTTTGGGCTTTCTTGCCGATCTACCTGGGGCCGGTGCTGTTGCTGGTGCTAGCGCCCTGGGTGCTGCAGAAGATGATTCTGATCAGCAAGCAGGAAAACATCACCTCCATCGCCGACTTCATCGCTGCGCGCTACGGCAAATCCCAATCCCTGGCGGTCGTGGTCGCGCTGATCTGCCTGGTTGGCGTATTGCCTTATATTGCCCTGCAGCTCAAAGGCATCGTGCTTGGCGTGAACCTGTTGATCGGCTCCGGCGCCGACACCACGGGCACCCGGGCCCAGGACACCGCGCTGATCGTGTCGCTGGTGCTGGCGCTGTTCACCATCGTGTTCGGTACCCGTAACCTCGACGCCACCGAACACCACCGCGGCATGGTGCTGGCGATTGCCTTCGAATCCCTGGTCAAGCTGTTCGCATTTCTGGCGGTCGGGGCGTTTGTGACCTACGGGCTGTACGACGGTTTCGGCGATCTGTTCAGCCAGGCGATGCTCGCCCCGCGCCTGGAGGAATACTGGAAAGAGACCGTCAACTGGCCGTCGATGGTGGTGCAGACCGGCGTCGCGATGATGGCGATTATCTGCCTGCCGCGGCAATTTCATGTGACGGTGGTGGAGAACATCGACCCACAGGACTTGCGCCTGGCCAAGTGGGTGTTCCCCGCTTATCTGATCCTGGCCGCGTTGTTCGTGATCCCCATCGCCCTGGGTGGCAAGATGCTGTTGCCCGGTTCGGTGCTGCCGGACTCCTACGTCATCAGCCTGCCGATGGCCGAAGCCCACCCGGCCCTCGCCGTACTGGCCTTCATTGGCGGCGCCTCGGCGGCCACCGGCATGGTGATCGTGGCGAGCATTGCCTTGTCGACCATGGTTTCCAACGACATGCTGCTGCCCTGGCTGTTGCGTCGCTCCAGCGCCGAGCGGCCCTTTGAAGTGTTCCGCCACTGGATGCTGTCGGTACGCCGGGTCAGCATCGTGATCATCCTGCTGCTGGCCTATGTCAGCTACCGGCTGCTGGGCTCCACCGCGAGCCTGGCGACCATCGGCCAGATCGCCTTTGCCGCCGTGACCCAGTTGGCACCGGCGATGCTTGGCGCGCTTTACTGGAAGCAGGCCAACCGACGTGGCGTATTTGCGGGCCTGGCGGCCGGCACCTTCCTGTGGTTCTACACCTTGGTCCTACCGGTCACCGCGAAAAGCCTCGGTTGGTCGCTGAGCCTTTTCCCCGGCCTGACCTGGATGCATTCCCACCCATTCGGGTTCTCCGTGACCTCACTGACGTTGGGCACCGTGTTCTCGCTGGCCGGGAATTTTACGCTGTTCGTGTGGGTGTCGATGCTGTCGCGTACGCGAGTGTCCGAGCACTGGCAGGCCGGCCGCTTCATCGGCCAGGAGATCAGCCAGCGCGCGAGCGCCCGCTCCATGTTGTCGGTACAGATCAGCGACCTGCTCAGCCTGTCTGCACGCTTTGTGGGTGAGGAACGCGCCCAGCAGAGCTTTATCCGTTTCGCCTATCGCCAGGGCAAGGGCTTCAACCCCAATCAGAATGCCGACAACGACTGGATAGCCCACACCGAGCGCCTGCTGGCGGGCGTGCTGGGTGCGTCCTCGACACGGGCCGTGGTGAAAGCGGCGATTGAAGGCCGCGACATGCAGCTCGAGGATGTAGTACGAATCGCCGACGAGGCGTCCGAGGTACTGCAGTTCAACCGCGCCCTGCTGCAAGGGGCAATCGAGAACATCACCCAGGGCATCAGCGTGGTGGATCAGTCCCTCAAGCTGGTGGCGTGGAACCGGCGTTACCTGGAACTGTTCAACTACCCCGACGGTTTGATCAGCGTAGGCCGCCCGATTGCCGACATCATCCGTTATAACGCCGAACGCGGCCTGTGCGGCCCGGGCGAGGCGCAAGTGCATGTGGCGCGACGCCTGCACTGGATGCGTCAGGGCCGTGCGCATACCTCCGAGCGCTTGTTCCCCAATGGACGCGTGATCGAATTGATCGGCAACCCAATGCCCGGTGGTGGTTTTGTCATGAGTTTCACCGACATCACCGCATTCCGCGAAGCCGAACAAGCGCTGACCGAGGCCAACGAAGGCCTTGAACAGCGGGTGACCGAGCGCACCCATGAACTGTCGCAGCTCAACGTCGCGCTGACCGAGGCCAAGGGCGTGGCCGAAACCGCCAGCCAGTCGAAGACCCGCTTTCTGGCAGCGGTCAGCCACGACCTGATGCAACCGCTGAACGCCGCGCGCCTATTCTCCGCCGCCCTTTCCCACCAGCAGGAAGGCCTCTCGAACGAGGCCCGGCAACTGGTGCAGCATCTGGACAGTTCGCTGCGCTCTGCCGAGGACTTGATCAGCGACTTGCTGGACATCTCGCGCCTGGAAAACGGCAAGATCAACCCACAACGCCAGCCTTTCGCACTCAACGAGTTATTCGACACCCTGGGCGCCGAATTCAAGGCGCTGGCCCATGAGCAAGGCTTGCGCTTCCGTTTGCGCGGCAGCCGCCTGCGGGTGGACAGCGACATCAAGTTGTTACGGCGCATCCTGCAGAATTTCCTGACCAATGCCTTCCGCTATGCCGACGGCCCGGTGCTGCTCGGCGTACGTCGTCGCAAGGGCGAACTGTGCCTGGAAGTCTGGGACCGAGGCCCCGGTATCCCGCAGGACAAACAAAAAGTCATTTTCGAAGAGTTCAAGCGTCTGGACAGCCACCAGACCCGCGCCGAAAAGGGTTTGGGCCTGGGCCTGGCGATTGCCGACGGCCTGTGTCGCGTGCTCGGCCATCGCCTGAGCGTGCGCTCATGGCCGGGCAAGGGCAGCGTATTCAGTGTGCGTGTGCCGCTGGCGCGCAATCAGGTAAGCCAGCAACACCCGGCCCCCCAGGAAAACGGCCTGCCGCTGAGTGGTGCGCAGGTGTTATGCGTGGATAACGAAGAAAGCATCCTCATCGGCATGCGCAGCCTGCTCACCCGCTGGGGCTGCCAGGTGTGGACCGCTACCGGCCAGGCCCAATGCGCGGCCCTGCTGGCTGAAGGCATGCGCCCGCACGTGGCGCTGGTGGATTATCACCTGGACCACGGCGAGACCGGTACTGAGCTGATGGGCTGGCTGCGCGCAGAATTGGCCGAGCCGATCCCGGGCGTGGTGATCAGTGCAGACGGGCGCCCGGAAATGGTGGCGCAGGTGCATGCAGCGGGGCTGGATTACCTGGCCAAACCCGTGAAGCCGGCAGCGTTGCGGGCACTGCTAAGCAGACACCTGCCTCTGCAGAAAGAATGTACTCGGTAAAAATGTGGGAGGGGGCTTGCCCCCGATGGCGGTCTGTCAGTTAAAAAATCGCTGACTGTTACACCGCTATCGGGGGCAAGCCCCCTCCCACATTTCGGACTGTGCATTACTCAGGGGAATGCGCCACGCCATCCGAATCTGTCATCGCGCGTTCGAGCAAATCCGCCGGCAGGCTTTTGCTCGCACGAGCGCCAAGCAGGCGCAGCTGCTCGGTGCGACTGACCAGATTGCCGCGTCCATCCGTCAGCTTGTTACGCGCTGCGCTGTAAGCCTTGTCCAACTGTTGCAAGCGGTTGCCCACTTCGTCCAGATCCTGAATAAACAGCACGAACTTGTCGTACAGCCATCCGGCGCGCTCGGCGATTTCCCGCGCGTTCTGGCTCTGGCGCTCCTGTTTCCACAGGCTGTCGATCACCCGCAGAGTGGCCAGCAAGGTGGTGGGGCTGACAATCACGATATGACGATCAAAGGCTTCCTGGAATAGGTTCGGCTCGGCTTGCAGCGCTGCGGAAAACGCCGCTTCAATTGGCACGAACAGCAACACGAAATCCAGGCTATGCAAGCCCTCCAGGCGCTTGTAGTCCTTGCCGGCCAAGCCTTTGACGTGATTGCGCAAGGACAGCACATGCTGCTTCAACGCCGCCTGGCCGATCACTTCGTCGTCTGCGGCGACATATTGCTGGTAAGCAGTCAGGCTGACCTTGGAGTCCACCACCACCTGCTTGTCGCCCGGCAACATGATCAGCACGTCCGGCTGGAAGCGTTCGCCATCCGGGCCTTTTAGGCTGACCTGGGTCTGGTATTCGCGGCCTTTCTCAAGGCCGGCATGCTCCAGCACCCGCTCGAGGATCAGCTCGCCCCAGTTACCCTGGGTTTTCTGGCCTTTGAGGGCGCGGGTCAGGTTGGTGGCTTCGTCCGACAGGCGCAGGTTCAGTTGCTGTAGGCGCTCAAGCTCTTTGGCCAGGGAAAAGCGTTCGCGGGCTTCGTTCTGGTAGCTTTCTTCAACGCGTTTTTCAAAAGACTGGATGCGCTCCTTGAGCGGGTCCAGTAGCTGACCCAGGCGCTCCTGGCTGGTTTCGGCAAAACGCTGCTCGCGCTCATCGAAGATCTTCCCGGCCAGTTCGGCGAACTGCGCGCGCAGCTCATCCCGCGAACCTTGCAGGTCGGCGAGGCGTTGCTGATGGCTGTCCTGTTGTTCACGCAGCTCGGCGCGCAAGGCCGCGGCCAAGGCGTCAAGCCGGCGCAGCTCGGCTTCCTTGGCGCTGCGGTCCAGGTTCCAGGCGTGGGCGGCGTCGCGGGCATTGTCGCGGTCGATCTGCAGCAGCTCGACTTCGCGACGCACCGCGGCCAGGTCGGCCTGTTTGGCAGCGTTGGCCTGGCTCAAATCGCTGATCTCGTCGCGGCTGGCGTCCAATTGGGCGGCGAGCCCTTCCTGGGCCAGTTGCGCGGTCGCCAGGCGTTCTTCCAGCAACTCCCAGCCGGTGGTACGCGCGGTCAGCCGCCGTTGAATCTGCCAGCACAACGCCAATAACGGCAGCGCTGCGCCAGCAAGCCCCAGGGCGACACTGGTCCAGTCGAAAACCATAGCCATTTCTGCCATTACCCAAAAACAACAAGGTTAACCAAGCATTGCGCGGGAGGACAGCTCAGTCTTCAACCTGGCCCAGTTCACGCTGGGCACGACGGTCGCCGGCGCGGGCCGCTGAACGCAGCAGGTCGTGGCCGATACGTCGGTCGCGGGCACTTCCACATTCGCGGCACATCAATTGGCCCAGGCGGCTCTGCGCGGCCACCACCCCTTCGCGGGCAGGTTGCTTGAGCAGACGGCCAGCCAGGTGCTTGATGTTGGTGTTCTGCCCCAGGCGCGGGCTGTCGAGGAGCCACAAGGCGACTTTCAAGGAAAAACGCTTGGGCGCGGTAACAGGTTGGGGAGTGGCGGTAACAGAAGGTGATACTGAGCGAAACTTCATAAAGCACTGTGGGGCAGGACGGAAGGCGCGCCACTGTACTCTTTTTTTCGTACAGGTAAAGCTGAAAAAACGCTGCACGCCCGTTCTAGAGCAAGCGCTTGGGACAATCCACAGAAGCTGTGGATAACTCAGTGGACAACCCGGCTTTAACTCGCGCAAAGGCCCATGGAACGGGGGCCGCAGTCAAACTGACGATTTTTTCACCAATAAAAAAAAGCGAGATTTTTCATTGACTTAAATTTTGATTGCAGGCAAATGGGCAGGCTCCAGGGCGGTTGACCGTGAAGTGACATGCGCCGCGACTAATGTGCACAACTACACAGCCAATGGTTATATCGGCGGCTTTTTTTGGTCCCACAGGCTCAGGAAATGTTGCTGGCGGGTGGATGGTTCATGTTTTTTTGTAGAGACACTTCCTTTCCTTGTTTCGATCCGTTACTATCCGCGGCGTTAGTACCAAGCTGAAAGTCAATTCTGGTCGAACATATCCCTTGAACAACATGGGGTCGACCACCTCGATGGTTTCCAGGTATCACTTGCGACGACACTGCCTTTGAACAAGCAAAGGGTGCCGCCAAGTCTGCATACTCTGACCGAACCAACCTGCAAATTGATCAGGATCTTCACCCCGGGCCCAGAACCTTTGCCCTTGTTGTGTTGCCTGCCCTCCTAAGTACCTACCTGCCAGCCCAAGCGCGCCTAATTGAATAGCGCTTCAAACTGGCTGCTTTGTTCCAGACTAGGTTCTTTCGCTTGATCAATGGTGATCAGCGTTTCTGGAACGTTTTAACGTTGCACGGTTCTTATCCGTGTCATTTGTAGGAACACCAATAATATGAACGCTCAAATCCACACTCAGGATGCCATCCGCACCCTCACCAACGCTTTTGCCCCAATGAACTGCCTGATCATGGCCGCTCGCAAAGGCTGCTTCAGCTTCACCCTGGTCAACGAACACGGCATCGCACGTCACAGCGAACGCCTGTACCCCGATCAATACTCCAGCGCAGAACCGCTGCAGGCCGTGATCGAGCGTACCCGTCAGGCACTGACTGCCTGATCGACCCGAGTCGCTGAAACACAAAAACCCTGCCTGAAAAGCAGGGTTTTTTATTGCCTGGAATTTGGCTCAAGTACTTTTTACTAAGTACGAATAAATATAAACGTTATAACCAGATAAAGAAGATGTTTTAAAAACAGTCCTTTACATCACAAATATGACACTACACTTCAACTCAAGCGGCATGATCCGCTTGCGACGGGCCTGAGATCCGATTCACCGCTGCCAAGCCCCCCTTCTCAGGCCCGTCAATCATTCCATTGACTGAGGCTTGTATGGGTATTGCCGCCAGTGAATTGTGTCGTTATGTGATCAGGCCGACCTTGATGTACCTCGGCTGCCATAACCCGACCGCCGAAGCCTTGTTGCTGGGTATTGCCGCCAGCCAGTCGGAACTGGGCTCAGCCCTGCATGATCGACGCGGTCACGGCCTCTACAGCATCACCGAACCGCGTCACCGCGCGCTTTGGGACACCTACCTGGCGCTCGACCCTGAACGTGCGAGCCTGGTGCGAGGATTAGCCAGCCAACATGCATTCCTCAGTGCGCCCCAGCTGGAGTTGACGGTGAACCTGCGTTACGCCACAGCGATTGCCTGGTTGCTGGTGGAACAACACCGTCCCGCCCTGCCCGCCCCCGGCGATGTACTGGCCATGGCGCGTATCTGGAAAGAAATATTTCACCCTCAGGGCCGACTGCGAGATTTCTCCCAGGCCTGGCAAACCTGTGTATCTCCAATGAAACAGGTGGCCTGCTGACCGGGCAAATTGCAAGATTCGCCAAAAACCACGGAATTTGGTCGGATTGTCCTACAAAACCGCTCTATCTCCTGCATTACAGCCTATAGCGCGATGTTAAATTTATTGATACTTTCCGCAGCGGTGATCACACGGAGTTCTAATAATGAAAAAAGTAATGCTCAAGACCACACTTAGCCTCGCCGTTGCCATGGCCTCCTCCCAACTGTTCGCCAGCGGCTTCGCCCTGAACGAACAGAGCGTCAGCGGAATGGGTACCGGTTTCGCAGGTCGTTCTTCTTCTGCCGATGATGCAAGCACTGTCTATGGCAACCCTGCCGGTATGGCTCGCCTGAACGGCCAGCAAATCACCGGCGGTGTCGCAGCCATCGATGCTTCCACCGATATCAGCGACACCAGCGGTCGCTCCCGCGGCAGCAACAAAGGCGACATGGTGCCTTTCACCGCTGTGCCGTTCGGTTTCTACACCAATAAACTCAACGACCAGTGGGCGGTCGGCTTCGGCGTCTATGCACCGTTCGGCCTGATCACTGACTACGAAAGCGGCTTCCAGGGCCGTGGCTTCGGCAGCAAGAGCGAAGTCAAAGTCATGACCTTCCAGCCGACGGTCAGCTACGCGTTCAACGACCGCGTTTCCGTTGGTTTCGGTCCGACCATCAACCGCATTTCCGGTACGCTGGAATCGGACATCACGCTCAACCCTGCCGCGCCAGATACCAATATCAAGATCAAGGGTGATGACACCGCGCTGGGCTTCAACATCGGCGTGCTGGTACAAGCCACCGATACCACCCGCGTCGGCCTGACCTATCACTCCAAGGTCAGCTACAAGCTGGACGGCCACACCGAAGTGACCGCGCCCACCGCGACCTCGCCGTTCCTGCGCAGCAACCGCTACGACGCTTCGCTGAAGATCGATACGCCTGAGTCCTACGACCTGTCGGTGACCCAGGACCTGACCGACGCCTGGAAGCTCTATGCCGGTGCCACCTGGACCCGCTGGAGCCGCCTCAAAGACATCACCGTCAACAACGACGGCGTCAGCGGCGCAACCGGTGGCGCACTGGCCCCTGCGCTGGTAAGCACCATCAAGGAAGACCAGAACTGGCACGACACCTGGGCGTACGCCGTGGGTACTTCGTACCAGTTGACCAAGCAAGTGGTGCTGCGTACCGGCTTGACCTTCGACCAGTCGCCAACCAACAACACGGATCGCTCGCCGCGCATTCCGACCGGCGACCGCACCATCTTCAGTCTGGGCCTGGGCTACGAGGTCATGCCGAACATGACCATCGACCTGGCCTATTCCTACCTGAAGGAAGAGGACGTCAAGGTGGCACGCTCCAACCAATTGGCCAGCTACAACGCCAAGTATGAAAACAGTGCCAACGGTTTCGGCCTGGGCATGACCTACCGCTTCTGATTCGCAGCGGTATGAAAAAGCCCCGCTCTCCTGCAAGGGAGGCGGGGCTTTTCAATGGCTGGCGATCAAGGTTTGGACGCCAGCGCCTTTTCCACGGCCTCGATCAATTCCGGACTGTCGGGCTTGGTCAGGCTGGAAAAATTGGCGATGACCTTGCCCTGGCGATCCACCACGTACTTGTAGAAGTTCCACTTGGGCGGCGCGTCGGTCTGCTGCGCCAGAACCTTGAACAAATTGACCGCATCCGGCCCCCTCACCTTCTGCGGCTCGGTCATGGTGAAGGTCACGCCGTAGTTCACGTAGCAGACCTTGGCGGTTTCCTCGCCGGTCTTGGCCTCCTGCTTGAAGTCATCGGAAGGCACGCCGATCACCTCCAGACCGTCGCCCTTGTAGCGCTGGTACAAGGCCTCGAGGCCTTTGAATTGCGGGGCGAAGCCACAGAAGCTCGCGGTGTTGACGATGACCAGCGGTTTGCCTGCGAAACGCTGGCACAGGTCAATGGATTCCTTGGCCCGCAGCTTGGGCAATTGGCCTTCCAGCAACGGCGGGCAACTGGCCGCCAGGGCCACGCTGCCAATAGCCATGAGGACGGGTACAGCGAGCCAGCGCTTGCGCATATCGAAAGTCCTTGAGTCGGTTCAGGCCAACAACTTAACAGATCGCCATGCCCAACTGCATCAGCGCCAGGCCCCCTTGCTGCCAGCCCCACCAGGCCAGCAGCAACAGTATCAGCCCTGCCGCCAGGGCCATGCACCGCAGTGCTGCACTCATGCCGCCTCCATTTGCGCCTGCATCCGCGCCACCGGCCGCTCGCGCACCGGCCAGTTCAGGGCCGCAGCGAGCAGGCTGAGCAGAATCGCCACTTGCCAGATCAAGTCGTAGTTACCGGTTCGATCATAGACCACCCCGCCCAACCAGCCCCCCAGAAACGAGCCGAGTTGATGAAACAGGAACACAATCCCACCCAGCATCGAGAGGTTGCGCACCCCGAACAAAGTCGCAACCGTGCCGTTGGTCAGCGGTACGGTGGACAACCACAAAAAACCCATCGCCATGCCAAACAGGTAGGCCGTGACTTCGGTGACCGGCGCCCACAGGAACAACACGATCACCACCGCACGCAACAGGTACAAGCCGGTGAGCAAGCGCGGCTTGGACATGCGCCCGCCCAGCCAACCGGCCGTGTAGGTCCCGAACACATTGAACAGGCCGATCAGGGCCAGCACGGTGGTCCCCACCGTGGCCGGCAAATGCTGGTCCACCAGGTACGCTGGCAGATGCACACCGATAAACACCACCTGGAAACCGCAGACAAAAAAGCCGAAGGCCAGCAGCCAGAAGCCGGAATGGGAGCACGCCTCCTTCAACGCTTCGCCCAGGGTTTGCTGGCCGACCGTCACCGGCAGTGGGCGATCCTTGAGCATCGCCACCAGCGGCAGGATCAGCGCCACCATCAAGCCCAATGCCAGCAGCGCCGCGGACCAGCCCAGCCAGCCAATCAAGCCCAAGGTGCCGGGCACCATGGCGAACTGGCCAAAGGAGCCGGCGGCGCTGGCGATGCCCATGGCCATGCTGCGTTTTTCCGGCGGTACGGCGCGGCCGACCACGCCAAGGATCACCGAAAACGAGGTACCGGACAGGCCGATGCCGATCAGCAACCCTGCGCTCAATGACAATGACCACGCCGAGTCCGACATACCCATCAACACCAGGCCCACGGCGTACAGCACGCCGCCGACGAACACCGCCTTGGTCGCGCCGAAACGGTCGGCCAGGGCCCCGGTGAACGGCTGCGCCAGGCCCCAGATCAGGTTCTGCAAGGCAATGGCAAAGGCGAACGTCTCACGCCCCCAGCCAAATTCGCTGCTCATCGGCGCCAGGAACAGGCCAAAGCCGTGCCGCACGCCCAGGGACAATGCCAGGATCAGCGCACTTCCCAACAGAACCCAACCACTGGTGCGCCATATTGAGGGCATTTCTTATTCTCCGCTCGCGGGTATATACCCGCTTATAGTCGAAAAAACCGCCGTTCAGGCGAGTTCATCCAGCAAGGCCAACAAGGTTTCGCGCTTTTCGGCGCCAAGCTTATCAATCAGTTTCTGTTGCGCCGCTTCCCATGCCGGCAATGCGGCAGCCAAGCGCTGTTCACCTGCGTTGGTCAAGACCACCAGGCGGTTGCGCAGGTCATCACCTTCGACCAACTGCACCAGGCCTTCACCCTCCAGTACGCGCAGGTTGCGCCCCAGGGTGCTGCGGTCCAGGCCCATGGCCTCCGCCAGGCTGGAAATGCTCGGCTGATCCAGACGCTGCAAGTTGCACAGCAAAGAATACTGCGCAACGTTGATCCCGAAGCCGTCGAGGGCGCCGTCGTAATGCCTGCTGACGCCACGGGCGGCACGTCGCAGGTTGGTGCATAAACATTGGGAGGCAAGCATAGAGCGTGTATATACCCGGAGTTAAGGAAATGCAAGAAAGTGTTACAGCGCCAGCCCAATCAATACAGCTGTTTCGAGCAGTTCCAGCAGGGCACCGGCGGTATCGCCAGTGGTGCCACCGAGGCGGTTGACCATTAACTGGCGCAACCCGATAAAACACACGGCAGCGAGCAGTACCGCTAGGCCACCGCTGAAGCCTGCGATGAGGATGCAGGCCAGCCCACTGAGAATCAGCACCTGCTGACCGACGATCCTGGGTAAATGATCCGACAGCGCCTGACCCAACCCACCCGCACGCACATAGCGCGTGGTGAGAAACAGCGCCAGCATCGAAGCCCGGCCGATCAACGGCGCGAGAATCAGCGCAGCGCCGTTGTGTTGCTCGATCAGGGCCACCAGCGCGGTGAACTTGAGCAGCAACACCAGGCCCAGGGTGACCACGGCGATGGGCCCGCTACGGGGGTCTTTCATGATGGTGAGGGTGCGTTCGCGGTCGCCAAAGCCACCCAGCCAGGCGTCGGCGCTGTCTGCCAGGCCGTCCAGGTGCAGGCCACCGCTGAGCAGCACCCAGGCGCTCAATAGCAGCGCGGCATGCAGCAACAGTGGGGTGCCGGTTAGCAGGCTGCTCAGGCCCCACAGGAGCAGGCCAAACAGCAAGCCCACCACCGGGTAAAACAACAACGAACGCCCTAGTTCCTGCGGCTGCGGCATGCCAGGCAGGCGAATCGGCAGGCTGCTTAGGAACTGCAGGGCGATCCAGAATGGCAGCATGTTCAAGCCCCTTCCTTCAAGTTGCCATCACCCGCCACCTGCAGGCTGAACAGCCCACCGTGGCCGACTTCGACATTCAGCAAGTGTTCTCGGGGCAAACCCCGCGCGCGCGCCAACAACAGCCGCATCACGCCACCGTGGCTGATCAGCAACACGCGCTCACCGGCATAGGCCTGCTGCAGGCGTGCGACAGCGCCGAGCACCCGTTCGGAAAATGCGCTCACCGGCTCACCTTCGGGCGGCGTAAAACCGTAGGGGTCGGCCCAGAACAAGCCCAGGGCCTCGGCGTCGGTTTCCATCAGCGCCGCCGCACTCTGCCCTTCCCAGGCGCCGAAGTGCAGCTCTTGCAGGTCTTTTTCCAGGCTGACGGGAAGGTTGAGGCGCTCGCCCAATTCCTGGGCAAAGCGCGCACAGCGTTGCAATGGTGAACTGATCAGCCGGTCCCACGGCCCCTGCTCCAGTACCGCGGCGCGCATCTGCTCCCAGCCCCTGGCCGTCAACGCATCGTCCAGGCTGCCGCGCAGCCCGCCGCCCAGTTCGGTTTCACCGTGGCGCAGCAGGTCCAGGTGCAAGGTCATGCGGGGCGATCCGCCACGGCGGCTTCGGCGAACGTCGCCATCTGCCCGTGCAACGCGCAGGCCAGGCGCAACAACGGCACCGCCAACGCCGCGCCGCTGCCTTCGCCCAGGCGCAGGCCCAGGTCCAGCAGCGGCTGTGCATCGAGACTGTGCAGCACGTGACGATGGCCTGGCTCGGCGCCCCGGTGGCCGAACACCAGCCAGTCGCGACATGCCGGGTTCAAGCGCGTGGCAACCAGCGCGGCGACGCTACAGATAAACCCGTCCACCAGCACCACGATGCCTTCCTGGGCGCAGGCCAGGTAGGCACCGACCAATGCGGCAATTTCAAAGCCACCCAGGTTGAACAGCGTCTGCAACGCGTCGCCGCGCTGCGCCGCGTGCAAGGCCAGGGCGCGCTCGATGACCGCTACCTTGTGACTGACGCCCTGGGCATTCAACCCCGTGCCGGGGCCGGTCATCTCACTCACCGGGCAATCGAGCAGCGCACACGCCAGCGCACTGGCGGCGGTGGTGTTGCCGATGCCCATCTCACCACCGATAAACAGCTGGGCGCCGCCTTGCAGAGCGCGACGTGCGCTGTCTCGTCCGGCCTGCAGGGCCTGGCGACCCTGGGCCTGGGTCATCGCCGGGCCTTCGACAAAGTTGGCGGTGCCCGCGCCGAGATTCAGATGGCGTACGCCGGGCAGGTCCAGGGAGGGCGTCACCGTGCCCAGGTCGACCACTTCCAACTGCGCGTCCAGTTGCCGGGCCAATACGCTGATGGCCGCACCGCCGCTGACAAAGTTGTGCAGCATCTGCCCGGTCACGGCCTGGGGAAACGCCGACACGCCTTCGGCGACCACACCATGGTCGCCGGCAAAAATCGCGATCCACAGCTGCTCCATCGACGGCTTGACCTGTCCCTGTAAACCGGCCAGTTGCACCGCCAGCGCTTCCAGCTGGCCGAGCGAACCGGCCGGCTTGGTCAACTGCTGCTGACGTGCCAGCGCCTGCTCTTGCGCAGCGGCGTCAATAGCCTTGCAGGGGTTGAGCCACCAGGAATCCGTCATAACGCAGTACCTTTCAAAGTCAGGGGCAGGCCGGCGACCGTCAGCACCACACGCTGACACCGCTCGGCCAAGGCTTGATGCAGCCAACCGGCTTCATCCACATAACGGCGAGTCAATTCGCCCAGCGGCACGACACCGAGTCCGGTCTCGTTGCTGACAAAAATGATCTGCCCCGGCAATGCCGCCAGGGTTTCCAGCAATTGTTCGCGCTCGAAGGCAAGACGCTCGGGGTCTTCCAGCATCAGCAGGTTGGTCAGCCACAGGGTCAGGCAGTCCACCAGCAGGCAACGCTCGGCGGCGGCGTTTTCGCGCAACACCCGCGCCAGCTCGATGGGCTCTTCGATCAGGCCCCAGTGCTCGGGACGACGCTCTCGGTGCAGGGCAACGCGCTGGTTCATCTCACCGTCCAGCGGCTGGCTGGTGGCGATATACATCACCGGCAGCCCGCTGTTGCCGGCGAGTTTTTCAGCGAGGCGACTTTTGCCCGAACGAGCGCCGCCAAGAATCAATTGATGCATGAGCCACTACCTTTTTCATTCAGCCGAAAGCGTGCGCCTGGGACCGTCCATTGTGGGAGGGGCTTCAGACATTGATGCATCGGCTGATACGCCGTCATCGGGGGCAATCCCCCTCCCACATTTGTATCGTTTACAGGCCGTCAGATCCCGCACAAACGACGCAACAAGTCCGTGTCCAGATGGTTTTCCACCAGGTCCGCCAGGCGCTCGATATCGCGCTCACGCAGGGCGTGATAATCGACCTCCTGCACATCCTGCAAACCCGCCCAGCGCAGCAAGGCACTGCACGCTGCCGGTGTTTCGAACAGCCCGTGCAGGTAGGTGCCCAGGATCTGCCCGTCGGCACTCTGCGCCCCATCACTGCGCCCATCATCGAGCAGCACGGCAGCCTTCGACAGCGCTTGGCCGGTTGTCACCCCCGCATGAATCTCATACCCGCTGACCTCGGCATCCTCCAGCAACAAGCGCCCGCGCACATTACGCAACTGCTTCTCTTGCTCGAGCGTCGTACTGAATGCCAGCAACCCCAAGCCGTCGCTGGAGCCGACAGGTCCTTCCAGCCCGAGCGGGTCATGCACCTGCTCACCGAGCATCTGCAAGCCGCCACAAATTCCCAACACTTTGCCGCCATAGCGCAAATGCCGCGCCACGGCGCTATCCCAGCCATTGGCGCGCAGGTAGGACAGATCACTGCGCACGCTTTTCGAGCCCGGCAGGATGATCAGGTCGGCGGCAGGAATCGGCTGACCCGGCCCGACGAACTGCAGATCCACCTGCGGGTGCAGGCGCAGCGGGTCGAAATCCGTGTGATTGCTGATGCGCGGCAGCACCGGCACCACCACCTTGAGCACCTGGGCGGCCTTGTCGATCTGACGCTGGTCGATGCCGTCTTCGGCCTCCAGGTGCAGGTCCATCACATAGGGCAATACGCCCACCACCGGCTTGCCGGTGCGCGCTTGCAACCAGTCCAGCCCCGGTTGCAGCAGCGCAATATCGCCGCGAAAACGGTTGATGATAAAACCCTGCACCCGCGCCTGTTCGCTGGGGGACAACAATTCCAGCGTGCCCACCAGATGGGCGAACACCCCGCCGCGATTGATATCGGCGATCAACAGCACCGGGCAGTCCACCGCTTCGGCAAAACCCATATTGGCGATGTCGTTGGCGCGCAGGTTGATTTCGGCCGGCGAGCCCGCGCCTTCGACCATGACCACTCCATAGGCCTGGCTCAAACGCGTATGGGAAGCCAGCACCGCCTGCATGGCGATGGCTTTGTAATCGTGATAGGCGACCGCGTTCATGCTGGTCACGGCGCGGCCATGGATGATCACCTGAGAGCCGGTGTCACTGTTGGGCTTGAGCAACACCGGATTCATGTCGGTGTGCGGCGCCAGGTTGGCGGCCTGTGCCTGCACCGCCTGGGCCCGGCCGATCTCGCCGCCTTCGGCGGTGACCGCGCTGTTGAGCGCCATGTTCTGCGGCTTGAACGGCGCCACCGCGACGCCCTGGCGCACCAGCCAGCGACACAGCGCGGTTACCAGCGTGCTTTTGCCGGCGTCGGAGGTGGTGCCCTGCACCATCAGCGTACTCATGTGGCTTCCTTGTAAGCGGCCAGCGCCGTTTCCAGACGCTGCCAGTCGGCCTCGCTGTCGGGCAGCCCGAAACGCACGCTGCTGTCATGCACGAACAGGCGCAGCAATATGCCGCGCTGGGCCATGAATTCATGCAGGCGTTGGGCGTGCGGCGTGATCAACCATTGGAACAAGGCGCAGCCACCCTGGGGTTGAAAGCCCTGGCGCTCAAGCAGGTCGAACAGGCGCTGGCCGGCCTCGATGCACCGCGTGCGCTGGCGGGTGTGCCCGGCGCTATCGCGCAGGCATTGCTGGCCGATTACCCGTGTCGGCCCGCTGACCGCCCATGGCCCGACCTGGTCGGCGAGCAATTTGAGCAGCTTGCGTTCGGCCAGCACAAAGCCCAGGCGCACGCCGGCCAGGCCGAAGAACTTGCCGAACGAGCGCAACACGATCAAGCCGATCTGATGAGTGTGGCTGGCCAGGCTCAGGTGCGGGGTGACGTCCATGAAGGCTTCGTCCACCACAAGCCAGCCGCCACGCTGGGCCAGCCGCGCGTGCCAGTCAAGCAGGCGCTCCGGGGCCAGGCTCAAGCCGGTGGGGTTGTTGGGGTTGACCACCACCAGCACGTCGAGGCCGTCGAGAAAGAAGTCGACTTCCTGCTCCTGTACTTCGCGCACCACATAACCGGCGCGACGCCAGGCTTCGGCGTGTTCGGCGTAGCACGGCGACAGCACCCCGACCTTGCCGGAACGGCGCAGCCGCGGCAGTAACTGGATGGCGGACTGAGAACCTGGCACCGGCAACACCTGAGCGGCGCCATAGTAGTCGGCGGCCGCTTTTTCCAGGCCATCATCGGCTTCGGGCAAGCGGGCCCAGGCGCGCAAGGGAATCTCAGGGATCGGCCATGGCCAGGGCGCCAGGCCACTGGACAAATCCAGCCAATCGGCTTCGGCGATCCCGTATTCAATTGCCGCCTTGCGCAAGCGTCCACCGTGTTCAAGCATAAAATTGCGCCCCCGCGCACAGGATCAGCAGCCACAGCCAGACGCCGCGTTGCACCAGTTGCCAGCCTCGGTCGATGGCGTCAGCGTCGGCCGGCGGACCTTCGCCCAGCGGTGGACGCTGGTGCAGCTCGCCGTGATAAATCGCCGCGCCGCCCAGTTCGACGCCCAACGCACCGGCGCCAGCGGCCATTACCGGGCCAGCGTTGGGGCTGTCCCAGGTCGGGCCCTGGCTGCGCCAGCATTTGAGCGCCAGGCGCGTCTTGCCCAGCAACGCGTAGGTCAAAGCCACCAGGCGCGCAGGAATATAATTGAGCCCATCGTCGATCTTCGCCGCCGCCCAGCCGAAGCGTTCAAAGCGCTCGTTGCGATAGCCCCACATGGCGTCAAGGGTGTTGCTCAGGCGATAGAGCACCACCCCCGGCACGCCAGCGACCACGAACCAGAACAACGCGGCGAACACGGCGTCGCTGCCGTTTTCCAGCACTGACTCGGTGGCGGCGCGGGCCACTTCGGTGCGGTCCAGCTCGCTGGTCTGGCGGCTGACCAGATAACTCACGCGCTTGCGCGCTTCGTCCAGATCATCACTGCGCAAGGCTTGGGCGACCGGGATCACATGCTCTCCCAGGCTGCGCATGCCCAAGGCGCAGTACAACGCCAGGATCTCCAGCACCCAGCCGATGTAAGGGGCCCAGGACAATGCGGTCGCCAGCAGGGTCAGCGGCACCACCGCGATAAACCACGCGGTCACGCCATGGCTGCGCCAGCCACGGCCGCCGGTATTGAAACGCTGCTCGATGCGCCCGGCAAAATTGCCGAACGCCACCAGCGGATGCCAGCGCCTGGGTTCGCCCAGCAGCGCATCCAGCGCGACTGCGGCGACACACAGCAAGGCCACACTCATTGACTCACTCCCCACAGGTTTTCATACAGCATGTCGCTCAATGGCCGAGGTTCGGTCCAGCCTTCAAGCTGCAACATCGGTGCCGGATAGAACTCGGCGACCGGCCCCAGGCACAGCACCGCCAGGGGCTTGGCGCCGGCCGGCAACCCCAGCAGGTCGGCCAGGGCCTGGGGCTCGAACAATGAGACCCAGCCCATGCCCAACCCCTCGACGCGGGCTGCCAGCCACAGGTTCTGGATCGCACAGGACAAGGAAGCCATGTCCATTTCCGGCAAGGTGCGACGACCGAAGATATGCCGCTCGCGGTCGTCCATCAGGGCTGCCACCAGCACTTCGGCGCAGTCGTGGATGCCTTCGACCTTGAGCTTCATGAACTCATCGGAGCGTTCGCCCAGGGCTTGGGCAGTGCGAATGCGCTCTTGCTCCACCAGTTGTTGAATCTGGCCCCTTAACTGGCGGTCACTGATGCGGATAAAGCGCCACGGCTGCATCAAGCCGACACTGGGCGCCTGGTGGGCGGCCTGGAGCAGGCGCTGCAATAATTCAGGCGCGACGGTGCCGCCGCTGAAGTGGCGCATGTCGCGGCGTTCGGCGATGGCGCGGTAGACGGCGTCGCGGTCGGCCTGGGGGAAGGCGTTGTCGGTCATGGCGTCATCGGGGGCAAGCCCCCTCCCACAGGGGAATGCATTCCAAGGGTGGGAGGGGGCTTGCCCCCGATGACGGTGTCGGGGCCCGGCGCAAACAGTGCAGCTACCGCAACCGGACTGGACGGAAAGTAAAAGTGCACGTAGGAAGCGGTCATTCGCCCTTGCCGATAAACCGCCTCGGCGCCGCGTCCGCCATTGGGGCTCAGGCCACGGGCGATCGGCTGGCATTCGGTGCTGGTGAGGGAATGGTGGTAGGTATGCCCGCGCAACGTACCCTCGGGCAGCTCAACACTTTGCAGCGCCAGCGCCGCCAGTTTCTTTTGCATCACCGCATCGCCCTGCAACAGGCCCAGCAGTTCGGCGCGGTTGCCGTCGACATCAGTGAGCGAGTCCAGCAGATACAGCATGCCGCCACATTCGGCGAGCAAGGGCTTGCCGGCCGCATGGTGAGCGCGGATGGCGTCGAGCATCGGTGTGTTTTCCGACAGCGCCAGGTGATGCAGCTCCGGGTAACCGCCAGGCAAATAGAGGCTGTCGGCTTCAGGCAATGCGCCGTCATGGATCGGCGAAAAGAAACTCAACTCGGCACCCATCGCGCGCAACAGGTCAAGACTGGCACCGTAGGTGAATGCAAAGGCTTCGTCACGGGCCACAGCAATGCGTACCCCGGCGAGCAACGGCTCGGCGACGATCACTTGCGGCGCGGCAAACGTCACCGGCGGCGGCAAGGCAACTTCGCAACTGCTGCCCAACGCCTCGGCGGCGGCGTCCAGACGCACGTCGAGGTCATTCAGTTCGCTGGCCTGCACCAGGCCCAAGTGACGGCTGGGCAATTCGATGCCGGTTTCACGCGAAAGCGCGCCGTACCAGCGCAAGCCTTCGGTCAGGCTGCCTTCGAGCAACTGCGCGTGGCGCAAGGTACCGACACGGTTGGCGAGCACGCCGGCGAATGGCAAGTCCGGCTGGTAGCGCGCCAGCCCCAGCGCGAGCGCGCCAAAGGTTTGCGCCATGGCCGTGCCGTCGATCACCCCCAGCACCGGCACACCGAAGTGGCGCGCCAGGTCGGCGCTGGACGGCGTGCCGTCGAACAGGCCCATCACGCCCTCGATCAGAATCAGGTCGGCCTCCCCCGCCGCTTCCCACAACAAACGTCGACTTTCCTGCTCGCCGACCATCCACATGTCCAATTGATACACCGGCGCACCGCTGGCGCGTTCGTGAATCATCGGGTCGAGGAAGTCCGGCCCGCATTTGAATACGCGCACCTTGCGCCCCAGGTTACGGTGCAGGCGCGCCAACGCGGCGGTGACGGTGGTTTTGCCCTGGCCGGACGCCGGTGCGGCGATCAATACGGCCGGGCAATGACGGGGCTGATTCAAAGTTCGACGCCTTTCTGAGCCTTGATACCGGCCTGGAACGCGTGCTTGAGCATGCCCATTTCAGTGACGGTATCGCCCATTTCGATCAGCTCGGGCTTGGCGCCACGGCCGGTGACCACCACGTGCTGCATCGGCGGCCGCGCTTGCAGGTCACTGAGCACCTGGTCCAGATCGAGGTAGCCGTGCTTGAGGGCGATGTTCAATTCGTCCAGCACCACCAGGCCAATGGCAGGGTCATTGAGCATCGCCCGGGATACCGCCCAGGCCGCTTCGGCGGCGGCGATATCGCGCTGGCGATCCTGGGTTTCCCAGGTGAAGCCTTCGCCCATCACGTGGAAGCGAACCTGCTCGGGGAAACGTCGGAAAAACAACTCTTCCCCCGTACTGTGGCGGCCCTTGATGAACTGCACCACGCCGCACTGCATGCCATGCCCCATGGCCCTGGCCAACATGCCGAAGGCCGAGCTGCTTTTGCCCTTGCCATTGCCGGTCAGCACCAGCAGCAAACCGCACTCATTGGGCGAATTGGCGATGCGTTCGTCAATCACGGCTTTTTTGCGCAGCATGCGCGCCAGGTGGCGCTCGTCGCGGTCGGGGGTATCGGTCATGGCAGCTCTCCGTTGGGGCTGGACAAAAACGGCGGGCAGGAAAAAAGAAAAACAGACAGCCAAGCATCGCCCACCGTGATGCTGTTGAATGTTTCAGGCCGGTCTCCGGGCTCATGAGTGGCGCTAAGGCCGGCGCTGCGCCTTCCCATATCGTGTGGATACAGTGGCAGAAGGCAGCGTCTTGACTCATTTACCGTTGCGGGGGCAGCGCCGGAATTGCGGCGGCACTGTGTACAAGTGCGCTCACTCACCGGCTTCCCTGTTTCACTCTGTTGACGCATACGCCACAGAGCACCTGGAACAAGCCGCGAAGGTTAGTGGGTTGGGGGTGGAGCGTCAATTAAAGCTGGCCCTGTACTTGAACCATCAAGGTGATGTGCTTCTCTACCCTTACAGGTATTCAGGAGAACACCATGCACAAAACCAGACTCGCCCTACTGATCATGCTGGCCGGCACGCTCGCCGCCTGCGGAGAAAGCTCGACCCTGCAGGTGGTCGACGGCACCGGGCCCTCGCCCACGCTGCCGGAACCGAACAAGACGCTGATCCCCACCGTGAATATCGCACCGGCGGTCGGCTGGCCGGACGGCGCCAGGCCAACGGCCGCTGGCGGCACCCAAGTGGCTGCGTTCGCCGAGGGTCTGGACCATCCGCGCTGGCTCTATGTATTGCCCAACGGCGATATCCTGGTGGCCGAGACCAACGCACCGCCCAAGCCGGATGACAGCAAGGGCGTGCGCGGCTGGGTGATGGAGAAGGTCATGGGCCGCGCGGGGGCCGGTGTGCCGAGCCCGAACCGCATCACCCTGCTGCGCGACGCCGACCACGACGGCGTCGCCGAAACGCGCACGGTGTTCCTGGAAAACCTCAACTCGCCGTTCGGCATGGCCCTGGTCGGCAACGACCTGTACGTGGCGGATTCGGACAAGCTGCTGCGCTTCCCTTACCAGCCTGGCGAAACCGCGATCAAGGTGGCAGGCACCAAGGTCGTCGATTTACCAGGTGGCAGCCTCAACCATCACTGGACCAAAAACGTGATCGCCAGCCGCGATGGCAGCAAGCTGTATGTCAGCGTCGGCTCCAACAGCAACGTCGGCGAGAACGGCCTTAAAGCCGAAGAAGGCCGGGCGGCGATCTGGGAAGTCGACCGCGCCACGGGCCAGCATCGTATTTTCGCCTCTGGCCTGCGCAACCCCAATGGCATGGCGTGGGAACCGCAGAGCGGCAAATTGTGGACGGCGGTAAACGAGCGCGATGAAATTGGCAGCGACCTGGTGCCGGACTACATCACCTCGGTCAAGGATGGCGCATTCTACGGCTGGCCTTTCAGCTACTACGGGCAACATGTGGATGTGCGCGTCAACCCGCAGAACGCGGAGCTGGTCGCCAAGGCCATTGCGCCGGATTATGCGGTGGGCCCTCATACCGCCTCACTGGGGCTGACATTCGCCCAGGGCAACAAACTCCCGGCGCAGTTCAGCAACGGCGCGTTCATCGGTCAGCATGGTTCGTGGAATCGCAAGCCGCACAGTGGCTACAAAGTGATCTTCGTGCCGTTCGAGGGTGGACAGCCTAAAGGTCTGCCTGTGGATGTGCTGACCGGGTTCCTCGACAAGGATGAGAACGCCATGGGCCGGCCGGTGGGCGTGGTGATCGATCAGCAAGGCGCTTTGCTGGTGGCTGATGATGTGGGGAATAAGGTGTGGCGGGTGTCTGCTGCCAAGTAGACCCTCTCATGCACACCACAAAGCAATGTGGGAGGGGGCTTGCCCCCGATAGCAGTGTGTCGGCCACTGGAGATAGTGACTGATACACCGCCATCGGGGGCAAGCCCCCTCCCACATTTGGTTTGGTGTTTTGTTCAGGGATTTCGCGCCAGGTTTGCCGGCAACACCCGCTTGGCGCTCAGGTAGGCATTCTGCCAATACGCCTTTGACAGGGTATCCAGCTTCACCGTACCGCCGGTCTGCGGAGCGTGCACAAAACGGCCTTCGCCCACGTAGATGCCCGCGTGGCTGACCTGCGAACCGCCACCGGTGGCAAAGAACAACAGGTCACCGGTTTGCAGGTTTTGTTCGCTCACGTCCTGGGCGCGCATCACGATCAGCTCGCGGGTGGTACGTGGCAAGGAGATACCCGCCGCATCGCGGTAGACAAAGCCAATCAGGCCGCTGCAATCAAACCCAGAGTCCGGTGTATTGCCGCCCCAACGATAAGGCGTGCCCACCAGGCCCAGCGCGCGGAACAGTACGTCTTCGGCGGCGGGCGAGAAATTCTGGGTGGAATAATTGAACACCGGCTTAGGCTTGGCTGCGACGGGCGCGGGCGGCGGTGGACGGCTTGCGCAGGCGCTGAGGAGCGCGGCGCAAACAAGCAGAATGAGGCGGGCCGAGGTCGACATGGGCAGAACAATCCTGATCTGGATGCGGCTTTCGCTGCCGAACGCTGAAAACCAGAACGCGCAAGCAAAGCTCGCGCGAACGGATTACAACAATATCCAGGGATTCTAGCGCTTACACGTCAAACTTCAAGTATCACTTTAACTTTACTTACTGGCGGTAACCGTCGACGGGGCCATGGCGAGTGCGCGCTTGGCTTCGATGAAGGTTTTGCTCCAGTAGCTGTCGCCCAGATTATCGACCCGCACACCACCACTGCGACGGCTGCTGGAGTGGATAAACTGGTTATCGCCCAGGTAGATACCGGCGTGGCTGACACGACCGCGACCGGCCGTACTAAAGAAAAGCAGATCACCGGGCTTGAGGTTGTTGCGCGCGACCAACGGTGCTTTCACGTTGATCATTTCGCGGGTGGAGCGCGGCAGATTCATGCCAGCTTCTTCACGAAACAGGTAGCCGATAAAACCGCTGCAGTCGAAACCGGCTTCGGAAGTACCGCCGAAACGGTAACGGGTACCGATCAGGGACATGCCGCGTTCGAGAATGCTGTCGGCCAGAACAGGCAGCTGATAAGGCTTGCTGCCGGAGAAATCGGCCAATTCTTTTTCGGTTGCCAGCTCTTCTTCATAAACAGAAGCAGACTGTGCAGCGACGAATTTAGCCTGATTTTGAACCTGTGGTTTTTGCTGTTCTGCCACCTGCTGAGGGTGGGAGGCGCAACCAAACAACAGGGTAACGAGTGCGAGAGGCACGAGGGGTGCGAAGCGATTTAGCATGGGCACGACCGTGGCTGATGTGTAAAGAAGGCGAGACTATGCCCTCTATCACATCGATTTGCAAATTCAATCGAGTTCTTTGTGACTTCTCGTTTGGACTATGCCATCTAAGCCCTTAATCCCTGATACGCGCCTTTTGCGTGGCCAAAACGGTCAAAACGCAGGTTTTCTGGCGCCTGGAATTTGCCGAGGCCTTGAAATACAAGGGCTGGCTACCAGCCGAGGGTTTCCTTGAGGAAGGGAATGGTGAGCTTGCGCTGGGCCTGCAACGAGGCCTGATCGAGCTGTTCGAGCAAATCGAACAGTGCGCTCATGCTGCGCGTGCCCCGGGTGAGGATGAAGTGGCCGACTTCGTCGGTCAGGTGCAGGCCGCGACGCGAGGCGCGCAGTTGCAGGGCGCGTAATTTGTCTTCGTCGGACAACGGGCGCATCTGGAAGATCAGCGCCAGCGTCAGGCGCGACTTGAGGTCGGCCAGCTTTACCGGCAGCTCGCGCGGCGACGTCGACGCGGCGATCAACAGGCGCCGACCACTGTCGCGCAGGCGGTTGAACAGATGAAACAGTGCCTCTTCCCAATCCGCCTTGCCGGCAATGGCCTGCAGATCATCCAGACACACCAGTTCGTACTGTTCGAGGTTGTCGAAGATGCCGACACCGTGGTCCATCAGCTCAGCCAGGGGCAGGTAGACCGCCGGCTCGCCCATTTGCTCGAAGCGCAGGCACGCGGCCTGCAGCAAGTGGGTACGCCCTACGCCATGTTTGCCCCACAGATAGATCAGGCTTTCAGTCCACCCGGCGTCGGCTTCGCAGAGGCGCTCGACATAGCCGAGTGCAGCGGCATTGGCGCCTGGGTAGTAATTGATAAAGGTAGCGTCGTCACGCAGACGCACACCTAGGGGCAGCTGAATCGGTTTCATGCTGACTGAACGGCTCCCATCGAACCGTGAGTGGCCTCTGTGTAAAGTTTGCAAAGTCTATACTCGTGGCGCCGGGCGCACAATGCAGCAGACCACAAGCAAAATCAAAGGTTTGCGTTAACTTGCTGGTTTTACGTAAATTGTTTGACGCACCCGCCGCCATAAACAACAAACCCGGCCATGAGCCGGGTTTGTGTTATCGCAATTACAGATCGGGGTCTTCAACCCCCGTGTACACATCCGAATCCTTGTACACGTCGTGCACATGCCGCACCAGCACCATGATCACCGCCGCCACCGGCAGCGCCAGCAAGATGCCGGTAAAGCCGAACAACTCGCCGCCCGCCAGGATCGCAAAGATCACCGCCACGGGATGCAGGCCAATGCGGTCTCCCACCAGCAGCGGCGTCAGCACCATGCCTTCGAGCGCCTGGCCGACCATGAACACCGCGACAATCCCCAGCATCGGGTACAGGTCGCCGCCGAACTGGAACAGCCCCGCCACCAGCGCCGCACCGATGCCGATCACGAAACCCATGTAGGGCACGATCGCAGCCAGGCCGGCGATCAGGCCGATCAACAGGCCCAGCTCCAGGCCGATCGCCATCAAGCCGGCGGCGTAGATAATGCCTAGCGCCAGCATCACCAGCAATTGCCCGCGCACGAACGCCCCGAGCACCTCATGACATTCGCCCGCCAGGGACACGATACGTTCCTCGCGGTCGCGCGGCAGCAGGCTGCGGATCTTGGCTACCATGATGTCCCAGTCACGCAGCAAGTAGAACGCCACCACCGGGATCAGTACCAGGTTGGTCAACCAGCCGATCAGTGCCAGGCTGGAAGCAGTGGCCTGGCTGAGCACCACACCGACGATATCGGTGGTCTTGTCCATGTGCTCGCTGATCGCCGCCTTGACCTTGTCGAACTTCCAGAACCCGTCCGACAGCCCCAGCTTGGCCTGGGCCCACGGCATGGCCGTGTGCTGCAACCAATCGAGCATCTGTGGCGCCAGTTCGTACAGCCGATACAGCTGCTTGGCCAGCATCGGCACCAGCACCAGCACCAGCGCGGTGATGATCAACGTGAACAAGGCAAACACCGCGACCACACCCAAGGTTCGCGACAAGCCCGCTTTCTCCAGGCGATCCACCACAGGATCGAACAGATAGGCGAGCAGCAACGCAACCAGGAACGGCGTCAGGATCGAATGCAGCAAGAACACAAAAACGCACAGCAGGACAATCCCGCCAAGCCACACCCAACGACGCGTATCCGCCATAAACCACTTCCTCTGTTATTTGCTGGCCGCTTCTATATAGAAGGAAGGCCACTTACCAACGAAAACGTAACTGCGCCTGAGGCTCAGGCGCCGCGGCCGGTTGTGCACCTTCGGCCTGCGGTGGCTGGGCAGGAGCTTCACCGGCCGGCACTTCCTGCAACTTGGCCAGGCTCAACTGGGTGCGCAACTGATCGGCGCTGCCATTGACGCGATACACAATGCGACTGCCATCGACCCGCTGTGGCTGGCCACCAAAGGGCTCCAGCAGACGACCCAGCACGGCGTAGCGTTCCAGGGTCATGCCTTGTACCTCAAGCAGCTGTTCGGCGCTGACCCCCGGCTTGACCGCAAAGCGCGGTGCCAGCTTTTGGCTGACCGCGAGCAGCACGGCATCGGCAACCGCGCCAGTGTCAGCGCCCTGGACGCTGCCCTGCTCGGTTTTATCGCCCAGCCACAGGCGCCATTTGGCCTGCCACTGGTTGCCTTCCTGGCGCGCATGAACCGCCAGCAACGCATCGGCGCCGTAGCGCTCGGAGGCGGCGCGCAGCGGCGTGGCGTCGGCACTTTCCAGGTTCGGCGCGGTGGCCACCACCTGCTCGTCCAGATCCCCCAGCGGCAGGCGCAGCGGCAAGCCTCGGTGCTGGGCCGCCCGGCGCAGTGTTTGAGCCACCGCCTGGCCGTCGCCGACCAGGCTGCTGCCTTCGGTAGAGTCGTTCAGCCACCAGCCCAGGATCGAAGGTCGATTGCTGCCCCAGATCGCCAACCCGGCGTCACGCAAGGCGCGATCGGTGCTGACCGGGTCGAAATCCACTTGCAGGCTTTCCGGTGGGCCGGCGTCGTAGCCGTATTGGCTGATAATTTGTTGCGGGTCTTTGCGGATCGCCGCCAGGCCTGGGCCCTCGGCGGCCTTGGCATCGCCGGTCAGGCGGATGACCAGGGTTTGCACGGCACGCTGGGTGGCCTGGTCGCGCTCTTGGGGCGACTGGCTGCTGACCGGTTCGAGTACTTGATAGAGGCCATTGAGGGTTTCGGCATGACTCGCCAGGCTGACCAACGACAAGCAGCCTACAAAAAAGAATTTACACAGACGCATGGAAGATTCCCGAACGACAATTTAGCGGCTGGAACAGACCGCGTGAACTCGGTTTGGCAAGGCTGTGACACAGCGACCGGTAAAACATTCACAGGGTCCCGGTAAGTTTTCGTACTGTCATAACGACAGCGGGTTCAAGGCTATACCTTAATACGCTCCATTACCGGGCCGATTCGGTTTTTTTTAAGCTCTTATGCCCTGCCCGTCGGCCCGAGGATGGCCGCTGCCCCTCAAGCCTGATAAAATCGCGCGCCTTCGCAGACCGTCAACGGCTGGGCCTTTTACAAAAAGCGCCTGCCGGCTCGGTCGTTACCCAGAAATCCCCCCTAAAGGCCTGGATCATGAGCAAGCAACCCTCCCTGAGCTACAAGGACGCCGGTGTAGACATCGACGCCGGTGAAGCATTGGTCGAACGCATCAAGAGCGTCGCCAAGCGCACTGCGCGCCCTGAAGTCATGGGCGGCCTGGGCGGTTTTGGCGCCCTCTGCGAAATCCCGGCCGGCTACAAGCAGCCTGTACTGGTCTCCGGCACCGACGGCGTGGGCACCAAGCTGCGCCTGGCCTTGAACCTGAACAAGCACGACAGCATCGGCATCGACCTGGTTGCCATGTGCGTCAACGACCTGGTGGTCTGCGGCGCCGAGCCGTTGTTCTTCCTCGACTACTACGCCACCGGCAAGCTCAATGTCGAGACCGCGACCCAAGTGGTCACCGGCATCGGCGCTGGCTGCGAACTGTCGGGTTGCTCCCTGGTCGGCGGCGAAACCGCTGAAATGCCTGGCATGTACGAAGGCGAAGACTACGACCTGGCCGGCTTCTGCGTCGGCGTGGTCGAAAAAGCCGACATCATCGACGGCTCCAAAGTGGCTGCCGGCGACGCCCTGCTCGCGCTGCCGTCCTCCGGCCCGCACTCCAACGGTTACTCGCTGATCCGCAAGATCATCGAAGTGGCAGGCGCCGATATCGAGAACATCCAGCTCGACGGCAAGCCCCTGACCGACCTGCTGATGGCCCCGACGCGCATCTACGTCAAGCCACTGCTCAAGCTGATCAAGGACACCGGCGCTGTCAAAGCCATGGCCCACATCACCGGCGGCGGCCTGCTGGACAACATCCCGCGCGTTCTGCCAAAAGGCGCCCAGGCAATTGTCGACGTGGCCAGCTGGCAGCGCCCGGCGGTCTTCGACTGGCTGCAGGAAAAAGGCAACGTCAACGAAATCGAGATGCACCGCGTACTGAACTGCGGCGTGGGCATGGTCATCTGCGTGGCGCAGGAGCACGTTGAGACCGCGCTGAACGTATTGCGTGAAGCCGGCGAGCAACCTTGGGTGATCGGCCAGATCGCCACCGCTGCCGAAGGCGCGGCCCAGGTTGAACTGAAGAACCTTAAGGCGCATTGATGCCTGTCACCTGTGATGTCGTGGTGCTGCTCTCCGGCACCGGCAGTAACTTGCAGGCCCTGATCGACAGCACGCGTACCGGCGACAGCCCGGTACGCATCGCTGCGGTGATTTCCAACCGCAGCGACGCCTACGGCCTGCAGCGCGCCAGCGACGCGGGTATCGAGACCCGTTCGCTGGACCACAAGGCGTTCGAAGGCCGCGAAGCCTTCGACAGCGCCTTGATCGAACTGATCGACGCCTTCAACCCCAAGCTTGTCGTCCTGGCCGGCTTCATGCGCATCCTCAGCGCTGATTTCGTGCGGCATTACGAAGGACGCCTGCTCAATATCCACCCATCCCTGCTGCCCAAATACAAAGGCATGCACACCCATCAGCGTGCCCTCGACGCCGGCGACAGCGAGCATGGCTGCAGCGTGCACTTCGTTACCGAGGAACTCGATGGCGGGCCTCTGGTCGTACAGGCAGTGGTTCCGGTAGAGTCGGGTGACTCGGCGCAGACGCTTGCGCAACGGGTTCATACCCAGGAACACAGGATTTACCCGCTGGCTGTACGCTGGTTTGCCGAGGGTCGGTTGATTCTCGGTGAACAGGGTGCATTATTGGACGGTCAGTTACTCGCGGCCAGCGGCCACTTGATTCGAACCTAGGAGATTTTATGCGTCGCGCCCTGCTTTTCGCTTTTGCGCTGTTCGCTCTGCCTGCCGTACAAGCGGCAGACCTTCACCCCTTCTCCGTCAGCTACACCGCCGACTGGAAGCAGCTTCCCATGAGTGGTTCGGCTGAACGCAGCCTGACCAAAAACGGCGACGGCACCTGGACCTTGAACTTCAAGGCCTCGATGATGATTGCCAGCCTGACCGAAACCAGCGTGATCCTGTTTGACAAGGACACCCTGCAACCCAAGAGCTACAGCTTCGAACGCGGCGGCCTGGGCAAGGCGAAGAAGATCAACCTGGATTTCGACCAGGCGACCAAGAAAATCACCGGCTTTGAAAACAAGGACCCGGTTAACGTCACCCTCGAAAGCGGCATGCTCGACAAGTCCACGTACCAACTCGCCCTTCAGCGTGACGTGGCTGCCGGCAAGAAAAGCATGAGCTACCGAGTGGCCGAAGGTACTGATGTCGACACCTATGACTTCCGCGTGATTGGCTCGGAAAAGGTCCAGACCAAGGTGGGCTCCATCGACGCGATCAAGGTTGAACGCGTGCGTGATCCATCCCAGAGCAAGCGCATCACCCAGATGTGGTTTGCCAAGGACCAGGGCGGCATTCTGGTTGCCTTGCGCCAGGTTGAGACGGATGGCAAGGAATACAACATCATGCTGCAGGATGGCACCGTTGACGGCCAGGCTGTCAAAGGTAGCTGATGCGCTGGTGATTCAAAGAAGAGCCTCGCTGAATGCGGGGCTTTTTTTGCCCGGGGGTTTTGGTGTTGACGCGTAGAACGCTATCGGGGGCAAGCCCCCTCCCACATTTAAAATGCATTCCAAGTGTGGGAGGGGGCTTGCCCCCGATAGCGGAAGCTGGAGCAACCAAACCGTCACGCCTGACTCAAACATGAAACTTTTGTCATAAAACTCAAGACCGTACAGCGCAACGCCACGGTTTGCGCGGCTTGCGTCACTGTTGCGTTTCCCGCAATAAATTGTTGCACGCAAAAGCAGTTTACTTAGCAAGCTAACAAATTATATAACAAAGGCCTGCGACGACTTGCCGCAGATCAACCAGAGATTGGAGCAAGCAGATGACTGTAAAAGTAACTGAGCGCGACGATGAACATATGTCCCATGAAGCGATAGGCCACGGGATTCACATCTGGGATGTTCATCAGCAAGACGTATTGGTCGGCATGTTCCACAACGAGAGCGACGCCCACAATTATAAAAACGAGCTGGAAACTCTCGAACTGCAACGCCAGGCAAAGAGTTCCTGAAGCACTGAAATCGCATAGCCGCTCGGCCCACGCAGCCGAGTCGTCTACAAACAGAAAACCCCGCCATTTTGAGCGGGGTTTTTCGTTTTCTGAAGACAAGCACTTCACCCGTCCCCTGCCCTTCAGTCCTTGAATAATCGTTTCATGTAAAAGCGTAACAAAAAATAGACATTTGTGAATGATTCTCGATAGTATCGCTGCGCTTTACATTCGGCCCACGTAAACGGAGTTTGACTCGATGCACGGACACATCACCACACCGGAACAATCGCTGCTTGGCCGCTGGAGTGAAGCACTCGCCACCCGTCAATTTCAGGCCAGGCACCTCTCCATGGATTCGTTGGTCGCGACCTTGGCGCCGGCTTGCGAACGCAGTTTTCAACGCCTGATCCAAGCGCTGTTTCGTGAAGGCCTGCTCGACCCCGACACACTCAACCGTGATGAACACGATCACTGCTGGCTGGTGCTGCCCGACCAGAGCCGCCTGCGCTTCGAACACCTGCAACCCGGGCGCATGGCCAGCTGGGATTTGCGAGGCAAAGTCAGCCTGCTGCGGGATGGTCAGCCCGAACGGAAAATCCAGTTCCCGTCGCAGTTGCTGACGCTGCTCAACACCAGCCTGCAATCGCCTGCCGACCCCGAGGTCTTGAACCGTCTCAACGCAGAGATCGACGACAGCTTCATCAACGATACGCTGTGCCTCGCCTTTCACGAGGATTGGACGCGCAACCTGCACGCCTCGATGGACCCCGCGCATCAGAACAATCTGCTCAGCCACCTCAAGAACGACCCCGGCGTGTGCAACCCGACATCCGTGCTTGAGCAGTGGGGCACGCTCGGCCATCCCTGGCACCCCAACTACAAGACGAAGATGGGTCTGGGCACAGACCAGGTGATTGATTTCTCCCCGGAGTTCGAGGCGCGTTTCCCCGTATTGCTGTGTGCGTTGCACCGCCAGTACGCCCATGTCGAAAGCCTGGCCGGTACTGCAAATTACTGGCAATGGTGGCAAAGCCAGTTCCCGCAAGCGGCCCGCCAATTGACCGCACAACTGACCGCTCAGGGCCTCGAGGCCAGCGATTATCTGCCGCTGCCTGCCCACCCTTGGCAAGCTCGCCAGGAATTACCGCAGCTGTTCGCCAATGAAATCGGTGACCGCTTGCTGGTGCTGACCGACATCGTTGCATTCACTGCCCACCCCACCATGTCGTTCCGGACCGTTCTGCCTGAAGGCCGGAGCGATGCGCCCATGGTCAAGCTGCCGGTGTCGCTGCGACTGACCAGCGTACAGCGCACCGTTTCGCCACGCTCGGCGCGCATGGGCCCGCGGATCAGCCACCTGCTGCTGGCAGTCCTGGAACGCGAGCCTGCGATCCGGAAAATCCTCAGCATCGTCCCCGAGCGCATCGGTGTGCATTTCAAGCCACAGCCGGCCAACGATGAACACTCTCGCCACCTGGCGGTGCTGTACCGCGACAACCCGCAGAGCCAGCTCCAGCCGGGAGAAATGGCGGTGCCGGTGGGCAGCCTGTTTGCCACCGACCAGCACGGCCAGCCGCTGCTCAGGCAATGGGTGCGGCTGAGCAAAGGCAAGGATGACGCGGACGCCATGTTCGCCTTCTTCCACGACTACGCGGCGATCACCGTGCCGGCACTGCTGGGCATGTACTTGCGCTACGGCATTGCCTTCGAGGCCCATCAGCAGAACTCCTTCATGGTCATGGCTGCGGACGGGCAATTGAGCCGCCTGTTGCTGCGCGATTTCGGCGATATACGGATCGACCGCAAAACCTTGCACGCCCACGGCCTGGACATTGAACTGCACGACCCGAAGATGACGCTCTACGACGACGCCGGTTTCGTACGCGACAAGCTGCTGCACACGGTGTTCATGTGCCACCTGGGCGAACTGGTATTACTTGCTGCACGCCACTTCGACCTTCCCCAGGCGCGGCTCTGGAACGAACTGTCGACACAGGTCAGCCAGTGTTTTGACGATTTGCGTGGCCAGGTTGAGCCACAACGCTGGGAAACCGAACGCGAGGCACTGCTGGAGCAAGCGTGGCCGGCCAAGTCGTTCATGCGCATGCGCCTGCTGGAGAGTCACGCCGATATCGTCGGGCGCCTGCCCAACCCGTTGAGCGCCATCGCCAATGCCGGCTAACGGCATGGCGCTGCGGCTGCTGGTGGTGATCCAGTTGGTCTCGATGGGGGCCATGGAAATGAGCGGCCCCTTCTGGCCGCTGCAAATCCAGAAGTTGCTGGGTGTTGCCAATGCCCAGTACACCGGCCTGTTGTCTTCGCTGGTGTATGCCGGCCCCATGATGGCGGCGATGATCCTTACGCCCCTGTGGGGCAGACTGGGCGACCGCACCGGGCACAAGCCGATGATCATCCGTGCGTTGCTGGCGCTGGCGGTGTGCCAGGCGCTCGCGGCGCTTACCCTCGACCCGTGGTGGCTGGTGGTCATTCGCGTGGCGCAAGGGGCCCTGGCCGGCTTCATCGCGGCAGCCCAAGCCTATGCGCTGGCCTACTGCGGCGACGGGGAACGCGGGCATATTCTGGCCCGACTGCAATCAGCCACCGCCGTCGGGTCCCTCGCCGGGCCGGTGCTGGGCGGCTGGCTGATGGATATATCTGGTTTCGCATTACTGTGCTACAGCGCCACCGCCGTCTGCCTGTTGTGCGCAATAATCAGCGTGTTCCTACCCAACGACGCACCACGATCGAGACCCGCCCGTACATCCAAGCCCGTCGCACTGCCCAAAGGCTGGCTTGGCGCGATGCTGGGAATCATCGTATTGATTCAAGCAGCCAAGATGATGCCGCAACCGTTCTACGCCTTGTATGTTGCCGATGTCCTGCACGCGCCCGCGTGGCTGATCGGCGCCAGCTATGCCGCCAGCGCATTGACCCTGGCGCTGTCCGCGCCGTTATGGGGCCGCCTGTTCGATCGTCATCAACCCGCACACACGCTGCGCATCATCGAGTGGGTCACCTGGGCGTGCGCCTTGACGCTGGCCTTCACGGCACTGGCCAACGAATGGCTGGGGTTCATCGCCAGTCGGCTGCTGTGGGGCGTGTGGCAAGGCGCTTTGTTGCCCGTTGCCTACACGCTGATCGCCAACACCGTAGCGCCGAGCCAGCAGGGTTTCGCCCTGGGCATGGGCAACAGTGCCGCGAAAGCAGGCGCGTTGAGCGGCGCGCTGATGGGGGGTATCGGCATGGGTTTGGTGGGCCTGGCGCACAGCTTCTGGCTGGTGGCACTCACCTATGCATTGGCCGCCCTCGGCATCCGCGCAATCCGCTCGTTCACCCGTATGCCTGAGACATCCGTTCTTTCTGTCAATACTTCTAATAACTGAGACAAGCTCATGAACAAATCGCAATGGGCAGTGCTGCTGCCGCTTTTCGGGTCGATAAGCGCCCCTGCCTGGGCCGACCAGACAGAGCAGACCCAGGCCGCGCCGACCACCCTGCAGCTACAGGAGACCGTCGTATCGGCCACGCGCAATGAAACCAGCATTGCGCAGATTCCAGGTTCCGTGCAGGTGATCAACGAAGAGCAGATCCGCCAGCAGACGGGGGCCGGACGCCGCGTCGCTGATATCCTCGGCCAATTGGTGCCGGGCATCGCCCCTTCCAGCGGCGGCATGAGCAACTTCGGCCAGACGCTTCGCGGGCGCAATACGCTGATCCTGATCGACGGGGTTTCCCAGAACGCCACGCGCGACAACTTCCGCCAGCTCAACAGCGTGGCGCCGGAAAGCATCGAACGCATCGAAGTGATTTCCGGCGCCAGCAGTGTCTACGGCGCAGGCGCATCGGGCGGCATCATCAACATCATCACCAAGCGCAACAAAGGTGAAGACCTGGCCTTCAGCAGCAAGATCGGCATGACCGCCGGTGACAACCTCAGCCACAAAGGCTTTTCCTACCAGGCATTCCAGAGCGCAACAGGCCGCCAGGGCCCGTTGGACTGGTACCTGTCGGGCAACGCCGTGCAACGCAACGACCAGTTCGACGGTAACGGCAAACGCATCCCCCAGGACACGTCCCAGGGCAGCAACATGGACACCGACACCTACGACCTGCAAGGGCGCTTCGGCTACGAGCTGGATGACGACAAAAAGATCAGCCTTTCGCTGCAAGACTACAAGGACGAACAGGACACCCGCTATACCAAGAACCCACGCATCACCAGCGAGGCGGTAGCGGTGAAAGGCCTGGACCTGGACGACCAGCCGTCTACCCACAACCAGGCGGTCAACCTTAACTACACCGACAAGGATTTCTACGGCCAGGGTCTGCAGGTGGAAAGTTACTGGCGCCGCGCCGATGCGCTGTTCTTCCCGGACCTGTCCAGGGGCCGAGCCGGCGTATCGGACAACAACAGCGTGCAAGATGTGTACGGCCTGCGCGCAGCGATCGACACGCAAATGCCGGACATCGGCGCTGCGACCGGCAACCTGGTCTGGGGTGCAGACTATGACCATGAAACCTCGCGTCAACGCGGCGACCAGTACCGCGTCAACGGGCTGACCTACACCAAGACCGGCACCACCTTCGAGCTGGGCCCGGACATTCAGACCACCACCAAGGCCATCTTCGGCCAATTGTCCTATGACATCGGTGACTGGACCTTGCGCGGCGGCGTGCGCCGCGAATGGATCGAGAGCGATGTCGACGACAGCATCGCGTACGGCGAAATCGTTCAGACCGGCAACCGCGCGACGCTGCCCGGCGGCACCCTCAAGTATGACGACACCCTCTACAACCTCGGCGCGGTGTACCACCTGACCGAGAACCAGGATGTATTTGCCAACTTCAGCCAGGGCTTTTCCCTGCCGGATATCCAGCGTTTCCTGCGGGACGTCAACAGCACGTACAACATTCAAGACCTCAATGCCCAGGCGTTGAAGGTCAACAGCTATGAACTGGGCTGGCGTGGCAACTGGGACAAGTGGCTGGCCAACGTCACGGCGTATGAAAACACGTCGGATGTGACGCAGTTCTATGACGCCAATGACCGCGTACTGCGCCTGATCAATCAGAAAGAACGCGTGCGTGGCATCGAAACCAGCCTGACGTACAACGTCAACGACCAATGGTCAGTAGGCGGCACCTACGCTTATGCCAAAGGCGAAACCCAGCAGAACGGCAAGTGGATCGACCTGCCCGCCACCCGTATCTCGCCGGCCAAGACCACAGCCTTTGTCGGCTATGACCGTGGCGACTACAGCCTGCGCCTGCAGGGTATGCGCCTGGCCAATTATGACGCCGCGTTCAAGGACAACAACGGGCGCGATATCCAGGGCTACACCCTGGTCGACCTACTCGGCTCGGTAAGGCTGCCGGTGGGTCGTCTCGAAGGTGCGGTGTACAACCTCAGCAACCGCAACTACCAGAACATGTTCGCCCAGGCCAACGCCCGCGCACCGTACCCGAACGCCGAAGGCCGTACCTTCAGCCTCAGTTATGCGGTGGATTGGTAAGCTGCACCCGGCTCGGTAAAACACAAACCCCGCCTTTTGGCGGGGTTTGTCGTTTCAGCGGCTTACCACATCAGATCGTCAGGGATCTGGTAGGCAGCGTACGGATCGTCCTCATCCGGCACCTGGCTTTCCGTCAGGATATTGAGTTGCACGATACGCTCCGGCGCACGCTCCTGGATCTTCAGCGCGGCTTCGCGCGGGATCACCTCATAACTGCCGCCGTGGTGCACGATGGCCAGGGAGCCGTTGCTCAGCTTGTTGCGCATCAGCGTGTTGACCGACAGGCGTTTGACCTTCTTGTCATCCACGAAGTTGTAGTAATCCTCGGTGGTCAACTTGGGCAGGCGCGAGGTTTCGATCAATTGCTTGACCTGGGCGGTGCGCGCCTTGGCCTCGGCTTTTTCCTGCTGCTGGCGGTTCAGTTCCTGGTCGCGTTTGACCTTCTCGGCGTGCGCCTCGGCCGCCAGGCGCGCCTGGGTGTCATCGACTTCAGCCTGACCCTTGTGGACCAGCCGCTGCTGTTTCTGCTTCTCTTTGCCGACCTGCTTGGCCTGCTTTTGGTTGACCAGACCTGCTTTGAGCAACTGGTCGCGAAGGGAAAGGCTCATGGTGCTTACTCACTTGGGCAACTGCTCAACCGCAGCTGGATACATTCTTTTCCTGGCGTTTGGCTTCGCCCCATAGGGCGTCCAACGTTTCGAGGGTGCAATCTTCTATGGGTTGGTGCGTGTCGCGCAATGCCTGTTCGATAAATCGGAAACGTCGCTCGAACTTGGCATTGGCGCCGCGCAGCGCGGTTTCCGGGTCGACCTTGAGGTGACGGGCCAAATTGACCGCAGCGAACAACAGGTCGCCGACTTCATCGGCGATGGCCGCCGAGTCGTTATCGGCCATGGCTTCGAGCACTTCATCGAGCTCTTCGCGCACGTTATCCACCACCGGCAACGCCGACGGCCAGTCGAAACCCACCTGGCTGGCGCGCTTTTGCAACTTGGCGGCGCGGGACAGAGAGGGCAAGGCGGTGGGCACATCATCGAGCAGGGACAATTGCTCGGGTGCGTCGGATTTTTCCGCGCGCTCCTCGGCCTTGATCTGCTCCCAGCGCTGCTTGACCTGCTCTTCGCTCAACTGTGGGATATCCAGCGGTGCATACAGGTCGCCGGTTGGAAATACATGGGGATGCCGCCGGATCAGCTTGCGGGTGATGCTGTCGATCACCCCGGCAAACTCGAAGCGCCCTTCTTCGCGCGCCAATTGGCTGTAATACACCACCTGGAACAACAGGTCGCCCAACTCACCCTGCAGATGATCGAAATCGCCGCGCTCGATGGCATCGGCCACTTCGTAGGCTTCTTCGAGGGTATGCGGCACGATGGTAGCGTAGGTTTGCTTGATGTCCCACGGGCAACCGAATTGCGGGTCGCGCAGGCGGTTCATCAGGTGCAGCAGGTCTTCAAGTGAATACATCAGTCTCTTTCCGCTGAAGATCAAATGTGGGAGGGGGCTTGCCCCCGATTGCGATGGGTCAGTCAATAAAGGTGCCAGCTGACCCTCCCTCATCGGGGGCAAGCCCCCTCCCACATTTAAACCGCGTTCATGGGGTGCGATTACGCCGCGTTTCGATGATGTTCGGCAACTGGGAAATCCGCCCCAGCAAGCGCCCCAGCGCATCCAACCCCGGAATCTCGATGGTCAGGGACATCAGCGCAGTGTTGTCCTCCTTGTTGGAGCGGGTGTTGACTGCAAGCACGTTGATCCGCTCGTTGAGCAGCACTTGCGAGACGTCGCGCAGCAGGCCGGAGCGGTCGTAGGCACGGATGATGATGTCCACCGGGTACGTGAGCACCGGCACCGGGCCCCAGCTGACCTGGATGATCCGCTCTGGCTCGCGCCCGCCCAGTTGCAGCACCGAGGCGCAGTCCTGGCGGTGAATGCTCACCCCGCGGCCCTGGGTGATGTAGCCGACAATGGCATCGCCCGGCAGCGGCTGGCAGCAACCGGCCATTTGCGTCATCAGGTTGCCCACGCCCTGGATCTGGATATCGCCGCGCTTGCCAGGCTTGTAGCCGGTGGCCTTGCGCGGGATCAGTTCCAGCTGTTCGTTGCCGCGCTCCGGCTCCACCAGTTGCTGGGCCAGGTTGACCAGCTGGGCCAGACGCAAATCGCCGGCACCGAGGGCGGCGAACATGTCTTCGGCGATCTTCATGTTGGCCTTTTCGGCCAGCTTGTCGAAGTCCACCTGGGGCAGGCCCAGGCGCGCCAATTCGCGTTCGAGCAAGGTCTTGCCGGCGGCAACGTTCTGGTCGCGGGCCTGCAGTTTGAACCAGTGGACGATCTTCGCCCGCGCCCGCGAGGTGGTGATGTAGCCCAGGTTCGGGTTCAGCCAGTCGCGGCTCGGCGTGCCGTGCTTGCTGGTGATGATCTCGACCTGTTCACCGGTTTGCAGGCTGTAGTTGAGCGGCACGATGCGCCCGTTGATCTTGGCGCCCCGGCAGTTGTGGCCGATTTCGGTGTGCACGCGGTAAGCGAAGTCCAATGGCGTGGCGCCCTTGGGCAGGTCGATGGCGTGGCCGTCGGGGGTGAAGATGTAGACCCGGTCCGGTTCGATATCCACGCGCAGCTGTTCGGCCAGGCCACCGATGTCGCCCAGTTCTTCGTGCCACTCCAGCACTTGGCGCAACCAGGAGATTTTCTCTTCGTACTGGTTGGAACCGGCCTTGACGTCGGTGCCCTTGTAGCGCCAGTGCGCGCAAACCCCCAGCTCCGCCTCTTCATGCATAGCGTGGGTGCGAATCTGCACTTCCAGCACCTTGCCCTCAGGGCCGATCACCGCCGTGTGCAGCGAGCGGTAGCCATTTTCCTTGGGGTTGGCGATGTAGTCGTCGAACTCCTTGGGAATATGCCGCCACAGGGTGTGCACGATCCCCAGCGCGGTGTAGCAGTCGCGCATTTCCGGCACCAGCACACGCACGGCGCGTACGTCGTAGATCTGGCTGAACGCCAGGCCCTTGCGCTGCATTTTGCGCCAGATGGAATAGATGTGCTTGGCGCGGCCGCTGATGTCGGCATCCACGCCGGTGGCCTGCAACTCGGAACGCAACTGGCCCATCACGTCGCTGATGAAGCGCTCGCGGTCGAGCCGCCGCTCATGCAGCAGGGTGGCGATCTGTTTGTATTGATCGGGCTCGAGGTAGCGGAAGGACAAGTCCTCCAGCTCCCATTTGATATGGCCGATACCCAGGCGATGCGCGAGCGGCGCGTAGATATCGAAGACCTCGCGGGCGACGCGGTTGCGCTTCTCGTCGTCGGCGGTTTTCACCGCACGGATCGCGCAGGTGCGTTCGGCCAGCTTGATCAGCGCGACGCGCACGTCGTCGACCATCGCCACCAGCATCTTGCGCAGGTTTTCCACCTGGCCCTGGGTGCCCAGCACCATGGACTGGCGCGGGCTGAGGCTGGCACTGATGGCCGCCATGCGCAGCACGCCGTCGATCAGCTTGGCCACCACGGCGCCGAAACGCTGGCTGACGGTCGGCAACGGGATGTGCCCTTCACGCACGCCGCGATAGAGCACGGCGGCGATCAGCGAATCCTGATCCAGCTTGAGATCGGCAAGGATCTCGGCGATTTCCAACCCGGTACGAAAGCTTGAGGTGCCTTCCGCCCACAGGTTCTTGGCCGCATTGTCTTGCTGTTCAGACTCACGAGCGAACTCGCAGGCTGCTTTCAAGGCTTCACGGTCCAGTGCCGGGTCGACACTGACGGCATGATCCAGCCATGCCTCGAGATTGATACTGCCGTCGGTGTTGATCGGCTGGTGTGCTCTCACCTGTACCATCTTGCTTACCTTCCCTACGACGCACCTTGGATGCGCCAAAAATCATCGCCGACCTTGCTGCAAGCTCCCTGGCAGTTCATGGCCCTGGAGACTGCAGGCCAGTCGGATTAAACGGGCATCCTAGCCCGCTTCAAATAACGCCATGGCCTCGACATGCGCTGTCTGCGGAAACATGTCGAGGATCCCGGCACGCTTTAGCCGGTAACCTTGCTTGACCAACTCAACGGTGTCCCGCGCCAGCGTGGCCGGGTTGCAGGACACATACACCAGGCGCTTGGCCCCCAGGGTTGCCAGTTTGCGCACAACTTCTTGGGCACCATCGCGGGGTGGGTCCAAGAGTACCGCAGAAAAGCCTTGTTTGGCCCATTGCGCGTCAGTCAGGGGCTGGGACAAATCGGCTTGAAAAAACCGGGCGTTATGCAAATTGTTGCTGAGGGCGTTCTGCGCAGCACGCTCGACCATGGCCTGCACGCCTTCCACGGCAATGACTTCGCGTACTTGCCTGGCCAGTGGCAGGGCGAAGTTGCCCAGCCCGCAAAACAAGTCCAACACCCGCTCATCGGGTTGCGGCGCCAGCCATTGCAGGGCCTGGGCCACCATCGCCTCGTTGACCGCGGCGTTGACCTGCACGAAATCCCCCGGCCGGTAAGCCAGCTCCAGATCCCACGCCTCCAGTCGGAAACCAAGTGCCGTGGCTGGCTCGACCGGCTCCGGCTGACCTTCGCCGTGCAGCCACAATTGGGCGTCATGGAACGCGCAGAATTCCTTCAGTACCTGCATGTCCGCGTCTGACAGCGGTGCCATGTGCCGAAGCAACACGGCGATGGACGACCCGCTGAACAGCTCCACGTGCCCCAACGCCTGCGGTTTGCTCAAGCGGCGCAGCATGCCCGGCAGACGCTGCATGATCGGCTGCAAGGCCTGTACCAGCACCGGGCAATCATTGATGGCGACGATGTCCTGGCTGGCCACGGCACGGAAACCCACCTCGAGGTGCTTCGCCTTGGCATCCCAACGTACCGCCACGCGGGCACGGCGGCGGTAGCCGAATTCCGGCCCGCTCAAGGGCGCGGCCCATTCTTGCGGTTCGACGCCGGCTACGCGGGACAATTGCTCGGCGAGCATGCGCTGTTTCAGCGCAAGCTGTTCGTGATGAGGCAGGTGCTGCACGCTGCAGCCGCCACAACGGCCAACGTGGGCACAGGGTGCGGGGCGGCGCAGCTCGCTGGCGGTGAATACACGCTCGGTGCGCGCCTCAACCACCTTGCCGTGGGTGCCGAGCACCCGTGCTTCCACCTCTTCGCCGGCCAGCGCACCATTGACGAACCAGGTGCGGCCTTCGAAGAACACGATGCCGCGACCGTCATTGGCCAGGCGTTCGATGGTCAGGCGTTGCTTCTTGCCTACGGGGATCTGCGGGGCCCGGCTGCCGCCCGTCGGCTGGAAGCGCAGGCCTCTCTCGTGCTTGGCCATCAGTTGGGTTCGTCGAAGATGCCGGTCGACAGGTAGCGGTCGCCTCGGTCACAGATGATCGCGACGATCACCGCGTTTTCGACTTCCCTGGACAAGCGCAACATACCGGCCACGGCGCCACCGGACGACACGCCGCAGAAGATGCCTTCTTCACGGGCCAGGCGGCGGGTGGTGTCTTCGGCTTCACGCTGGGCCATGTCGATGATGCGGTCCACCCGCGTGGCGTTGTAGATCTTCGGCAGGTACTCTTCAGGCCAGCGCCGGATACCGGGGATGGCTGCGCCTTCCATCGGTTGCAGGCCGACGATCTGAATCGCCGGGTTCTGCTCCTTGAGGTAGCGCGAGTTACCCATGATGGTGCCGGTGGTGCCCATGGAGCTGACGAAATGGGTGATGGTGCCCTGGGTCTGGCGCCAGATTTCCGGGCCGGTGCTGGTGTAGTGCGCTTCGGGGTTATCCCCATTGGCGAACTGGTCCAGCACCACGCCACGGCCTTCGGCAGCCATGCGTTCAGCCAGGTCACGCGCACCTTCCATGCCCTCGTCCTGGGTGACCAGCACAAGCTCGGCGCCATAGGCGGTCATTGCCGCCTTGCGCTCGGCACTGCCGTTGTCGGGCATGATCAGCACCATCTTGTAGCCTTTGATCGCGGCGGCCATGGCCAGGGCGATCCCGGTATTACCCGAGGTGGCTTCGATCAGCGTGTCGCCCGGCTTGATCTGCCCGCGCAGTTCGGCGCGGGTAATCATCGACAACGCCGGGCGGTCCTTGACGGAACCGGCGGGGTTGTTGCCCTCAAGCTTGAGCAACAGGGTATTGCTGGTTTCACCCGCCATGCGTTGCAAGCGGACCAGGGGTGTGTTGCCGACGCAATCGGCGATTGTGGGGTACTGCAAGGTCATGGCGTATTCGCAATCCAGACTGCGGGGGCGGACATCATACCGGGAAAGGTCGGCGGGCCATATCACGCAAAGTGCGGTGCTTATGGCTTATAGGAATAAGGCAGCGGTGTGGTGCCTATGAGGGCGCCATCGGGGGCAAGCCCCCTCCCACAGTTGATCGCGTTCCAACGTGAGCATGCGGTCGAATATGGAAGGGGGCTTGCCCCCGATGGCCGCGCCTGGAAAAAAGATCTAACCCAAATGCCCGTCGCCATGATTTTTCTGAAAAACCTCTTCACCCATTGCAGCGATCTGCCCCTCGATAAGTGCTTCAAAGGGTTTGAGTAACGGCTCGAAAGATGCCGGCGCTTCCAATAACTGCAGCGCCTGCACAATCGCTTCGACCGTCGACAAGGCTCCAGGGCCCGGCGCCTTGCGCAGCCGATACCGGGAAACGCCGCCATCAGCCAAGGTCACACGGGGCAAGGCTGCCAGCAGCGGGTTCAGGTACAGCAGCTTGCGCGCCTTGCGCCACGTGCCATCGGGCACCACCAGCAACAGTGGCTGATCACCCGGCCCGTAGGTTTGCAAAGGCTGCGCATCATCGGCCGGAAACAACAACCGCGCCTGATACCCTGGCGGGTTCAATAAGGTCGCCAGGTCCTCGAACACCTCCCCCACCACCAACTGCGCATTGTTGAGCCCCAGCGCCGCCAACCGCGCCGTATTCAGCGCATGGTTGACCTCGCTGGGGTGCTGCAACAGCAACACGCGCGTACGGCTGTCGAGGCTGGGGATCAGCGCGCACAGGCAATGAGTGGTCGGCCTGAGGCAGCGCGGGCATTGGGGTCTGGACATGGTTTTCAGGCCTGGTTGAGCTGAGCTTTAAGTAGATCGCGAAAGGTCTGGATCAGCGGCTCGCGGCTTCGCCCACGGCGCATGATCATCGAAAACGGCGCCTGGTAGCCAAAGGTGGCCGGCAGCAGCACACGCAGGTCGCCCTTGTCGGCCCAGGCCTGGGCATAGTGTTCGGGCAGGTAGCCAATGTAGGCGCCGGACAGCACCAGGATCAGTTGCGCCTCCATGCTTTCCACGGTCGCGGCGCTGTGCTTGAAGCCGTGGCGTGCGAGTTCGGCCTGGCTCCAATAGCCGCGACCCACCATGCGCTGTTGCGTAATCACTTGCTCGGGGATGCGTCGCTCATTGAACAAAGGGTGCCGGGTGCTGCAATACAGCCAGTGCTGCTCGCGGTACAACGGCATATAGATCAGCCCGCTCATGCGGTTGGAGAACGCGCCGATGGCCAGGTCCAGGCGGTTGTCCTGCACACCCAGTTGCAACTCATACGGGCTCATTACCGATAAATGCAGGTGCACTGCCGGGTGTTCCAGGCTGTAGGCGCCGATCACTTCGGCGAACGGCAAGGCTTTATCGCTGACGGTAGAGTCGAGCACGCCGAGCTTGAGCGTGCCGCGCAGCTCGCCCTTCAACGCGGCGGCGTACTGTTCGAAACCTTCCAGCTCGCCCAATAAACGCAAGGTTTCCTGATGAAACAGCTCGCCTTTGCTGGTCAGGCTGAAGCCGCCCCGACCGCGGTGGCACAGCACCAGCCCCAACGCCGATTCCAGTTGGCTCATGTAGGTGCTGATGGCCGACGTGGACAGGTTGAGTTCGTGCTGGGCATTGGCGAACCCCTGGTGCCGCACGACGCTGACGAAGATGCGCAGGAGTTTGAGGTCGGGCAAGGCGTTGGCCATAAGTTTTCCAGAAGCGCTCCTACATTTGAGCCGGAGTTTACCTAAGCCCTTAGTTTAGAAAAATCTGAACTAAGTATTTGCCTCTGCCGATTCTTCCCTTCCTGCGCTTTTCGCAGAATCGGCCCCTGATAAACAAAACAACGATGAGGCAATCCCGTGGACAAGATTTTCCACCAACCACTGGGCGGCAACGAAATGCCGCGTTTCGCCGGCATCGCCACCATGATGCGCCTGCCCCACCTGCAGTCGGCCAAGGGCCTGGATGCAGCCTTTATCGGCGTGCCCCTGGACATCGGCACCTCGCTGCGCGCCGGCACCCGCTTCGGCCCTCGTGAAATCCGCGCCGAATCGGTGATGATCCGCCCCTACAACATGGCCACCGGTGCGGCGCCGTTCGATTCGCTGTCGGTTGCCGATATTGGCGATGTGGCGATCAACACCTTCAACCTCCTCGACGCCGTGCGCATCATCGAAGAAGCCTACGATGAAATCCTCGAGCACAACGTGATCCCCATGACCCTGGGCGGCGATCACACCATCACCCTGCCGATCCTGCGGGCCATCCATAAGAAACACGGCAAGGTCGGGCTGGTGCACATCGATGCCCACGCCGACGTCAACGACCATATGTTCGGCGAAAAAATCGCCCACGGCACCACCTTCCGTCGCGCCGTGGAAGAGGGTTTGCTCGATTGCGACCGTGTGGTGCAGATCGGGCTGCGCGCCCAGGGCTACACCGCCGAAGACTTCAACTGGAGCCGCAAACAGGGCTTCCGCGTGGTCCAGGCCGAAGAATGCTGGCATCACTCTCTTGCGCCGTTGATGGCCGAAGTGCGCGAAAAAGTCGGCGGCGGCCCGGTCTACCTGAGCTTCGACATCGACGGCATCGACCCGGCCTGGGCGCCTGGCACCGGCACCCCGGAAATCGGCGGGCTGACCACCATCCAGGCAATCGAGATCATCCGTGGCTGCCAGGGCCTGGATTTGATTGGTTGCGACCTGGTAGAAGTTTCACCGCCGTACGACACCACCGGCAACACCTCGCTGCTCGGTGCCAACCTGCTGTACGAGATGCTCTGCGTACTGCCCGGCGTGGCGCATCGCTGATGAGCGTGCCCGCGGTGCTCAAGGCTGCGGCGGCGCTGGTCCGGGCCTTCGCTCGCAACGACCGCGCCGCTTACTTCGGCGCGTTCACGGCCGATGCAAGTTTTGTGTTCCACCCCCTCCCCCAGCCGCTGCTCAGCCGCGATGCCTACCAGGCGTTGTGGGACAACTGGCGTCGGGACGAGGGGTTCGAGGTGCTCTCGTGCACCTCGAGCAACGCCTTTGTCAGCCTGCAGGGTGACGTGGCGATTTTCATGCATGACGTGGCCACCGAGCTGCGCATGAACGGGGAGCATTACTTCAGCCAGGAACGCGAGACCATCGTCTTCACACGGCAAGGGTCGCGCACAGAACAACAACAAGGCCTGTGGCTGGCCTGTCACGAACATTTGTCCGCTATGCCGGAAGGGCTGCCGCCCCCTTAGCCAATGTGATCGGAGCTGATCATGAATAATAAAAACAACCAAAACAGTATTCGCACCATAGAAACCAACGGGGTCGAACAGATCCCCGACCACGAACGCACCGCCGCCCCCAAGGATCTGTTCCGGCTGATCTTCGGCGGTGCCAATACCTTTGCCACTGCGGTGCTGGGCGCCTTCCCGGTGTTGTTCGGCCTGTCGTTCCAGGCCGGGGTCTGGGCGATTGTGCTGGGCGTGCTGGTGGGCGCGGTGATCCTGGCGCCCATGGGCCTGTTCGGACCGATCAACGGTACCAACAACGCCGTGTCTTCCGGCGCGCATTTCGGCGTGCATGGGCGGATTGTCGGCTCGTTTCTGTCGTTGTTGACGGCAATTGCCTTCTTCTCACTGTCGGTGTGGAGTTCCGGCGATGCGCTGGTGGGCGGTGCGAAACGTCTGATCGGCCTGCCGGAGTCCGACCTGACCCTGGGCCTGGCCTACGGCGTCTTCGCCGTGCTGGTGCTGACGGTATGCATCTATGGCTTTCGCTTCATGCTGTGGGTCAACCGGATTGCGGTGTGGGCCGCGAGCCTGTTGTTCCTGCTGGGGATCTTCGCCTTTGCGCCAGCCTTCGACAGCCACTTCTCCGGCAGCGTCGCCCTCGGCCAGAGCGGTTTCTGGGCGGCGTTTATCGGCGCTGCACTGGTAGCGATGAGCAACCCGATTTCCTTCGGCGCGTTCCTCGGCGACTGGTCGCGCTACATCCCGCGACACACCCCCAAGCGCAGGATCATGCTGGCGGTGATCCTGGCCCAGCTCGCCACCTTGATTCCCTTTCTGTTCGGCCTGGCTACCGCGACCATCGTGGCCGTCAAGGCACCGGACTACATCGCAAGCAACAACTATGTGGGCGGTTTGCTGGCGGTGGCGCCGAACTGGTTTTTCCTGCCGGTGTGCCTGATTGCGGTGATCGGCGGCATGTCCACTGGCACCACCTCGCTGTATGGCACCGGGCTGGACATGTCCAGCGTGTTTCCGCGCCTGCTGTCGCGGGTCAAGGCCACGCTGCTGATCGGGGTAATGTCGATTGCCTTCATCTTTATCGGACGTTTCGCCGCCAACCTGGTGCAGAGCGTGTCGACCTTCGCCGTGCTGATCATCACCTGCACCACGCCCTGGATGGTGATGATGATCATCGGCCTGATCGTACGCAGAGGCTTTTATTGCCCGGATGACCTGCAGGTGTTCACCCGTGGCGAAACCGGCGGCCGCTACTGGTTCAGCCATGGCTGGAACTGGCGCGGGCTGGGGGCCTGGATCCCGAGCGCGCTGGTGGGCCTGTGCTTCGTCAACTTGCCGGGGCAGTTTGTCGGGCCGTTGGGCAACCTGGCCGAGGGCATCGACATCAGCCTGCCGGTGACGCTGGGCCTGGCCTCGGTGGTGTACCTGAGCCTGCTGCGGCTGTTTCCGGAACCGACCGCCGTCTATGGCCCGACGTATGTGGCGAGGGCGCTTGCTCCCGCTGGACTGCGACGCGGTCCTGAAAAAGCCGGCTCCAGCTTCGCTGTCGAACGGGAGCAAGCGCCCTCGCCACAGCAAGCGCCTTCTGCACAATAAAAAATAATCGGAGACTCGCCGTCATGGCTTTGGATTTATTCGTCGTACTCATCTACGCCGCCGGCATGCTCGTGCTCGGCTACTACGGCATGCGCCGCGCCAAGACTCACGAAGACTACCTGGTCGCCGGGCGCAACCTCGGCCCCTCGCTGTACATGGGCACCATGGCCGCCACGGTGCTGGGCGGCGCCTCCACCGTCGGCACCGTGCGCCTGGGCTATGTGCACGGTATTTCCGGTTTCTGGCTGTGTGCTGCGCTAGGCGCGGGGATCATTGCGCTGAATCTGTTCCTGGCCAAGCCGCTGTTGAAGCTGAAAATCTTCACCGTCACCCAGGTCCTGGAAAAGCGCTACAACCCCATGGCCCGCCAGGCCAGTGCAGTGATCATGCTGGCCTACGCGCTGATGATCGGCGTGACCTCGATCCTGGCCATCGGCACCGTCCTGCAAGTGCTGTTCGGCCTGCCGTTCTGGGTCTCGGTGCTGCTCGGCGGTGGCGTGGTCGTGGTGTATTCGACCATCGGCGGCATGTGGTCGCTGACCCTGACCGATATCGTGCAGTTCGTGATCAAGACCGTCGGGTTGATGTTCATCCTGCTGCCGATCTGCCTGTACCGCGTCGGTGGCTGGGATGAACTGGTGGCCAAGCTGCCGGCCTCGAGCTTCAGCTTTAGCGCCATCGGCTGGGACACGATCATCACTTACTTCATGATCTACTTCTTCGGCATCCTGATCGGCCAGGACATCTGGCAGCGCGTATTCACCGCCCGCGACGAAAAAGTCGCCCAGTACGCAGGCACCTTCGCCGGGTTCTATTGCATTCTTTACGGCCTGGCGTGCGCCTTGATCGGCATGGCAGCGCACGTGCTGCTTCCGGACCTGGACAACGTCAACAACGCGTTTGCGGCCATCGTCAAAGCCTCGCTGCCCGACGGTATTCGCGGCCTGGTGATTGCCGCTGCCCTGGCGGCGATGATGTCAACCGCCAGCGCCGGCTTGCTCGCCGCCTCCACCGTGCTGACCGAAGACCTGCTGCCCCGCCTGCGCGGTGGCAAACAGTCGAGCCTGGGCATCAACCGCTGGTTCACCCTGCTGACCGGCGTGGCGGTGCTGGGTATCGCACTGGTGGTGAACGATGTGATCAGTGCCTTGACCCTGGCCTATAACCTGCTGGTAGGCGGCATGCTGGTGCCGTTGATCGGCGCGATCTTCTGGAAGCGTGCAACCACCTCTGGGGCGATCACGTCCATGACCCTGGGCTTCGTGACCGCGCTGGTCTTCATGTTCAAGGATGGGTTGGATGCGAACACCCCGATTTACTACAGCCTCGCGGTGGCATTGGCGAGTTTTGTGCTGGTGAGTGTGTTGTCGCGTAAACCGGGGGCGGTGGTGGTGGGGGCGGTTTGAGAGGAATGGAATTACCGTGGCGAGGGAGCTTGCTCCCGTCCGACAGCGCAGCTGGCTGCCGGCTTCTTTTTAGTGCTGCATGGAACTCGCGCAGACAAGCCTGCTCGCCGCAACAAGCCGGCCCACACGAATCCTGAATTGGGACTAGGAATCAACGCCGACGGGGGCGGCGTTGCTCATCGTCGGTACGGATCGGTACCGGCTGCAGCGGAGGCTCGATCAAGCCCAGCGCAACGCCAAGGTCATGGAGCCAGGTTTGGATTTTCTCTTTCATGGTTTGCCCCCTTTGAGGGTAATGCTGGCAGGCGCCTGTTCTGTCGCCCTTTCCTACACTGATAGTAGCCCTAAGTCCTACGTATTGCTTGCGCGAAACCACAACGAACTATTACTGAATGGATCTGAATCCTGTCGGATCGTTCAAGCAATCTCCCGCCTTTCTTGCGCGCAATCTGCACGGTTTGCCTGCTGCAGCTCGATCCATGCATTGAGGTTAGCGCCGAGCATACCCTTTCGCCACATTAACCAGGTGGTGGCAGTGGCAAAAGGCCCCGTCAGCGGATGAACGGACACGCTGTCCTTGCCTGGCAGGCTGTCGAGCATGGATTCAGACATCAGCGCCACGCCAGAGCCCGCGATGACGCAAGCGAGCATGCCCTGGTAAGACTCGATCTCGATGGCGCGGCCCATGGCCACGCGCTCGTGGGAAAACCAGGTTTCCAGGCGGGTGCGATAGGCGCAACTGCGACGGAAGGTGAATACCGAGCGGCCGGCAACGTCCTGCGGGCCGTTTACCGGCGGGTGGTCGGCCTCGCAAATGATCACCAGGCGCTCTTCGCACAGAGGGATACCGTCCAGCGTAGCAAGGGTCAGCGGGCCATCCACCAGCGCCGCATCCAGCCGCCCGGTGATCAACCCCTCCAGCAGCTCGCCGCTGGGCGCCGATTGCACCTGCAGGTTCACCCTCGGGTAGGCCTTGTGATAACGCGCCAACAGCGCCGGCAAGTGAATCGCTGCCGTGCTGTACATGCTGCCGAGTACGAAATCACCGGCCGGTTGCCCGCCCTGTACGGCGCCGTGCGCTTCGTCGTGCAGCGCCAGTAGGCGGGCGCTGTAGTCCAGCAGCACTTTACCGGCAGGCGAAAGCTGCAAACGCTGGCGTTCACGCACGAACAGCTCGACGCCGAGTTGTTCTTCCATTTGCTTGAGCCGGGTCGACAGGTTCGACGGCACACGGTGCAAGCGCTCGGCGGCGCGGGTGATGGAGCCCTCCTCGGCCACCGCCTGGAAGATGCGCAGTTGACTGAATTCCACACCTTTCTCCAAAACTGAACAAGTTACTCACTATTATTCATTTTTACAGAAAGTCAATCCGCTTTAGCCTGACGGTCTTCGCTTTGTTGCAGGACACGTGAACATGTCACCGCTGATTCGCTTAACCGCCAGCTTTGTCGCCCTGATGATGGCCATGGGTATCGGCCGCTTTGCCCTCACCCCGCAGATGCCGCATCTGCTCAGCGAAGGCCAGATCGACCTGACCGGCGCCGGGCTGATCGCGGCCGCCAATTACCTGGGTTACTTCGTGGGTGCCGTGGACTCGATATTCGCCCGCAGCCATCACCACATTAAGGGCCGCCTGTACGCGGGACTGTGGCTGTGCGTGCTGCTGACGCTGGCCTCGTACTGGGCACACGGCTTCTGGCCGCACCTGTTGCTGCGTTTCGGCACCGGTGTGGCCAGCGCCTGGGCCTTGGTGATGATCACCAGTCTGAGCCAGCCACTGGCGATTGCCGCCGGCAAGCCACGCCTGGGAGCATTGGTGTTCGCCGGGCCGGGCTTGGGGATTTTGCTGACCGGCTTGCTGGCGCTGGGCTCCAACCTGCTGGGACAAAGCTCCGCGACGCTGTGGCTGGTGTATGGCGCAGTGGCGCTGGTGATGCTGCTGGCCAGCCTGCCCTTCTTGCCGAAGCCGACGTCCTCGGTTGCACCCGAGCCCAGCGCTGGCAACAACGGCAGCATCGCGCACTTATGCTGGATCTACTTCCTGTACGGCCTGGGCTACATCATTCCAGCGACCTTCCTGTCGCAGATGGCTAGCGCACAGTTCAAAGGCGCCTGGCAGGCCGACTTGTTCTGGCCTTGCTTTGGCCTGGCCGCAGCAACGGGGGTGGTGATTGCCAGCCTGCGCCACAAGGATCCGAACACCACCCGGCGCTGGCTGATGACTACCCTGTGGCTGCAAGCGGCGGGTGTGTTCACTTGCTTGCTGGGCAACGGCTGGGGCCTGGCGCTGGGAGTCTTGCTGTGCGGGGCACCGTTTCTGGCCTGCATGCAGTTGGTCATGGCCCGTCTGCGCGAAGTAGCGCCAAACGGCTACCAGCGCAGCACCGGACTGTTGACGGCCAGCTTTGCCATTGGCCAATTGTGCGGGCCGCTGCTGGCCTCTGTGAGCAGCCACTTGAGCGGCGGCCTGCAACCGGCGCTGGTGATTGCAGGTTGCGGCCTGTTGGTGGCCGGTGGTGTATTGATCAGCCGGCGACCGCAGGCGTCGGCGCGTGAGCCTGCTCGCGTCGCGCCAGCACCAGGAAAAACAGCCCACCCAACAAGCATCCGGTAAACCAGGCGAAATTGGCCAAGCCCTGCAACGCCGGCGTGAAGGTGATTGCGACGCCCACCAGCGTCGCCGGCACCAGCGCCTTGATCGCCGTCCAGTTCACCCCGCCGTCGAAGTAATAGCGCCCGCTCGGGCTGTCATCGAATAGCGCATCCACGTCGATCTGCTGTTTTTTGACCAGGTAAAAATCCACCAGCAGGATGCCAAACAGCGGCCCGATAAACGCGGCGAGGATATCCAGGGTGTAGTGGATCATCAGCGGGTTGTTGAACAGGTTCCACGGTGTGATAAAGATCGAGGCCACTGCAGCGATCATCCCGCCTGCACGCCAGCTGATTCTGCTCGGCGCAATGTTGGCAAAGTCGAACGCGGGCGAGACAAAGTTGGCGACGATATTGATGCCGATGGTGGCGGTGACGAACGCAAAGGCGCCCAGCAACACAGCCATGCTGTTGTCGATACGCGCCACGGTAGCGATGGGGTCATGCAGCATTTGGCCAAACACCGGCAGGGTGCCCGAGACGATCACCACGGTTACCAGGGAGAACGCCAGGAAATTCACTGGCAGCCCCCAGAAATTGCCACGCCGTACGTCCTGCATGCTGCGGCAGTAGCGGCTGAAATCGCCAAAATTCAAGGTCGGCCCGGAGAAGTACGACACCACCAGCGCGGTAGCCACGATCACCTGGCCGAACGCCTGCCAGCCCGACAGCGACTTTTCCGCCAGGGTAAAGCTGATATTCGCCCAGCCGGCCTTCCAGACAATCCAGCCGGCCAGGGCAAACATCACCGCGTACACCACCGGGCCGGCCCAGTCGATAAAGCGGCGGATGGACTCCATGCCCGCCCAGAACACAGCGGCCTGCAACACCCATAAGGTTAGGAAACCGAACCAGCCCAAGTAGGACAACCCAGCAAAATGCGGCTCGGCATACACGGCCATCGACGGAAAAAAGCGCAGCACTACGATGATCAAGGCACTCGACGCCAGGTACGTCTGAATGCCGTACCACGCCACGGCGATCAGGCCACGGATCACCGCAGGAATATTCGCGCCAAACACGCCAAATGCCAACCGGCAGATCACGGGATAAGGCACCGCCGCTTGCTGACTCGGCTTGGCCACCAGGTTGGCGATCAGTTGCACAATGCAGATGCCCGCGAGCAAGGCGATCAGCACCTGCCAACTCGCCAGACCCAGGGCAAACAGGCTGGCGGCGAAGACGTAGCCGCCGACGCTGTGCACGTCGCTCATCCAGAAGGCAAAGATGTTGTACCAGGTCCACTTTTGCGGCAGTGGGCCCAGGTCCTGATTGTAGAGCCGTGGGCTATAGCCTTTGGGCAAGTGTTCAGTCATCGCTGGAGTCCTCGAATATCGCCCCGCGCTGCCGTGGCGGTATGCATACGGAAGACGACATGGGTTGTATACGAGGTATTCAGCAGAATGCGTGCCAATAGCACACAATCCCCCTGGAACACGGCTCCAAAGGAGTTAGGAAGATTCAGGCATGAAGGTTACGCGCAGCAACGGTGCACAACAATCCTGTACACAATCAACGGTGCACCCGTTGTGCACACAGGTAGCCAACAGTGCAACAGATCGCTGTCAGAACAGTGCCCCATGCCATGTCCATCACCGTCAAGCCCGCCGACCAGCCTTGCAGGGTGGCCCAATTGCTCAGGTCGTAAGTGCCATAGGCAACCAGCCCGAGCAAGGCACCCAAACGCGCGGCGCGCTGCCAGCTTGCACTGGGTATCACGACGAAGACCACGCAACCGAGGACGTACAGCAGGTAAAACACAACCGCGGGAAAAAGGCGGGGCTGATCGAGCATCAGCGAGCCGAGCAGGCTTTTGTAGGTGGGGCCCATGATGACACCCAGCCAGAGGCCGTCGAGCACCAGAAAGGCGAGCAAGGTGCCCAGATAGGCAAACAACGTTTTCTTCGACATTTGACCCATCCACTGTAGGAGCGAGCGCGCTCCTACAGCAGAGCGAACCGCACTCAGCTTAGTTCAATGCGGTCCGCATGAATCACAATCTGGCCCTGCTTGTAGAGCGCACCAATGGCCTTTTTGAAGTTGCCTTTGCTCACGCCGAACAAGTTGCTGATCACTGCCGGGTCGCTTTTATCGCTGACCGGCAAGGTGCCGTTGTTGTCACGCAACTTGGCCAGGATCTTCGAGTTGAGGCTGGACGCCGCTTCCTGGCCCACCGGCTGCAAGCTCAGGCTGATGTTGCCGTCGGCGCGGATTTCCTTGATGAAGCCTTTCTCTTCCTTGCCTGGGCGCAGGAACTTGAACACCTCGTTCTTGTGGATCAGGCCCCAGTGCTTGTTATTGATGATTGCCTTGAAGCCCATGTCTGTGGCTTCGGCCACCAACAGATCGACTTCCTGGCCCACCTGGTAATTGGCCGGAGTCTTGTCCAGGTAGCGGTCAAGACGCGCGGTGGCGGTGATGCGCTTGGTGTGCTTGTCGAGGTAGACATGCACCACGCAATACTCACCAGCGCTCAATTGACGCTTTTCTTCCGAATAGGGCAGCAACAGGTCCTTGGGCAGTCCCCAATCGAGAAAAACGCCGATACTGTTGACTTCAACCACTTTCAAACTGGCAAACTCGCCGACTTGAACTTTGGGTTTTTCAGTGGTGGCGATAAGTTTGTCATCGCTGTCCAGATAAATGAAAACGTTAAGCCAGTCTTCATCTTCGCTGGGAATGTCTTTGGGGATATACCGATTAGGCAAGAGGATTTCACCGTCTTGCGCACCATCGAGGTACAAACCAAAGTTAGTGTGTTTAACCACTTGCAAGCTGTTGTAGCGCCCGACTAAAGCCATTTCCAAATACCCTCGTTACGTGGGCAGCATTCTACCCGAGTTGGGCCAGGCACGCGCGTGCGCCTGAAAAATCCATCGGCTGACGTGGCGCTCCAGTGGCACTGCCCCGCTCGTCTGATCATTCTTGGGAATTTTGCCACTCACCAGCACCTGTTCATCCTCTGGTTTCGAGTTAAAACAGTAAGTTAGAGAATTAATTCACTGGTCAAGTTCGGCCCTTTCTCAGTCACGCTATTAATTTCACGAGGATATTTGCCAAGCAATTGTCAAGTATTTCCTGTACGATGCCTGGCCAAGTTAATTTTCTACAGGTTAGTGGCCGCCATGCGCGTAAAAGCATCCAACAGCAAAGCAAAGCCAGCTCCCGCCGTTGAAACCAGCGAATCGATCAACAGCCAGATTGCTGCGTTCCTCAAGTCCGGTGGTGAAATCCAGCAAATTGCCAAGGGCGTGAGCGGCCAGACTTTCGGCCCGTCCAAGCAGATCAGCCTGGGTAAAAAGTAAGACCTCGCAACACACCTGGTTCCTAAGCGTCTTGCCCCCAAGGCGCTAGGGCTAGAGCCCGAAACACCCACTTGCTTGACCCCATGATCCGCCAATCGACGAACGGCCCTTAAGCCAGCGACTTTCGCCGGTATGCTTGCACACGTCTAGCACGGGCATCTCCCGACTTTTTTCATCACTGCTCCTCGCTTTTCATGGAGTGAAGCATGCTCAAACCCTGCTTTTTTCTGATCGCGGCCCTCGCTGCCAGCCCCCTCGCCGAAGCGCAGATCTTTCAGCGTGAATTGGGCGACTTTGATCTGAAGTTAGGCACCACACCCACTCGAAGCATGGCCCAGGGCCTGGTCAAGCCGACCTCGCCAGGCAGCGACTCATTCCATGGCGGGCTGGACCTGAGCCACAACAGCGGTCTGTATTTCGGCCAGTTTTCGCCGAACATAGGTCTCTCCTCGACCAGCAATCTGGAAGTCGACTCCTATATGGGTTTCAAGCACCCGTTCGACCAGACCCTGGGCTACGAGGTGGGTCTGATTCACTACAGCTATCCCACGCTCAGCCCTCTCGACAGCCAGGAGTTCTACGGCGGCCTGAACCTGCTGGGCAATCGTTTCGGCGCCTCCTTCAGCAACGACCCCGACCGCCGTGACAGCACGCTGTTCGCCGACCTCGGCGGCACGCAGCCTTTCGGCATCGGCGTCAGCATGAAATACACCACCCACCAGTTGGGCACCCCTGCCTCGGTGGAAGGCGGCACCATCAACAGCTTCAGCGATTGGTCGGTACAGTTCTCCCGCGCCTGGAAGGGCATTGACCTGGACCTGATCTACAGCGACTCCAGCCTCAGCGGCGGTGACTGTTCGGCCTACTCCGGACACAATTCGCAATGTGATGGGCTGTTGACCTTGAAGGCTGTGCGATCGTTTTATTGACGGGCTGAACTGTCGCACCCGCCGCAGGTTCACATGCATTAACCCCCTCCGTGCAAGGACCCGCCCATGTTGCGTCGGCTCAAATTCGTGGCGTTATTGCTGACCCTCAGCCTGGTGCTCGCCGGCTGCAACCGCGTAGGCCTGGCCTACCGCAATCTCGATGTGATCATCCCCTGGACCCTCAACGACTACCTGGACATGAATGCCGGGCAAAAGAGCTGGTTCAACGACAGCCTCAAGCAGCACCTGGCGTGGCACTGCACGACCCAGTTGCCCGGTTACCTGGATTGGCTGGACCGCCTGCAGTTGATGGTCGACAGCAATCAGGTCACAGACGTCGCCTTGCAAACCCGTACGCTGGAAGCCAAGCAGGCCATCGCCGAGATTGCGCGTGAAATCACCCCGACGGCAGTTCAATTGCTGCAAGGCCTGGATGACCAACAGGTCAAGGAAATGAACGAGGCGCTGGCCAAAGACCTGCGCAAGCGCCAGGACGAGTACCTGAAACCGCCACTGGCCCAGCAAATCAAAGAGCGCGCCGAACGCATGAGCAAACGCCTGGACGCCTGGATCGGCCCACTCAGCCCCAGCCAGCAGAGCCGGGTGACGGCATGGTCCGTCGCTTTGGGTGATCAGAACACCGAGTGGATCGGCAACCGCGCCCGCTGGCAGGCTCAATTCATTGACGCCGTGCAGCAGCGCCAAAGCCCCGACTTCCCGCGCAGGATGCAGCAACTGCTGGTCGACCGCGAAAGCCTGTGGACCCCGCAATACCGCACGGCCTACGCACAGACGGAAGCCGCCGCGCGCAGCTTGATCGTTGACTTGATGGCTCAAAGCACAGCGCAGCAGCGTCTTAAGCTGACCCAGAAAATCGACGGTGTGCGCAACGATTTCAAGGCTTTAAAGTGCCTGAAAGCCGCATCATCGCAATGAAAAGTGGGAGCGGCTTGCTCGCTCCCACCTTCGTATGGCGCGTGACCGCTAAATCGCACCGCCGGCAATGGCGGCCTCGCAAGCCACACGATCAAAGGTGTCTTCATCCAGCGCATCGTCCTGCTGGTCCATCACATGACGCGGGTGGTCATTGCCCGGAATCGAGCTGTCGATCAGCGAGAGCAGGCTCGCGCCTCGCGGGGTCAGAATGAAATTCTCGCCATTGCCACCCTCTTCTTCGGGGCGCGACTCGATAAACCCACGCTTGAACAGCAGCGCCTCGTAATCTGCAGCGGTTTTTTTCAACGCATCCAGATTACCGGTGGACTCGCCCGCCGTGGCCTTTTCGGCGGCTTCCTGCTCGGCATATTTACGCGGAGCAAAGCTGCCCTCGCCGTTTTGTACTTCGTGCAACAGCCGCTCGATCAGATCCCAATTGTAAGTCGTCATCCTGATTCCTCCTGCAGGCCTGAAAAATTAGCCCGTCAAAGCTAGTGACCCGCCCGCGCGCTGGCCGTTCAGCTGAACAGACGGGCGCCATTTCTCTGAACTTTCCAGACGTTTGCCCCCTCAACCGAGCATCATCGCCAAGGAGGTCCGACCCATGAGCACCCTGAAGAACCTGGTCATCGCCGCCACGCTGTTGTACGCCTTGCCCGCCTGGGCCTGCACGCCAGACGAGGCCACGGCCAAGCGCGAGGAGCTGGCCAAGGAAGTGACAAGGCTCACCGAGCAGAACCCTGCCAAAGCCAAGGAAATGAATGACGAGTTACAGAAAATGGATCTGGATACCGAAAGCGCGCAATTTCCGGACAAGTGTCAGTTGATCGATGCCCGGCTCAAGGAGCTGAAGGAGGCGGCAGCCAAGGCCAAATGAACGAGGCGCCGCGCATGGAAACGATCAAACTGCGCACGAAAAAAAACCGGACAATGTCCGGTTTTTTTTACCACACAGGCCTTACTCGGCAGCGGGTGCTTCCGGCTTGCGGCGCTTGAGCGGGGCCATACCGTCCTTGCTGACGAGCGACAGGTTGTCGGTCTTCGGACGGTTGGCGATCTTGCGCTTGGTCGGCGACTTGGCGCCGGCTTTTTTCTTGTCGCCCTTGGCGTCGGTCTTTTTCTTCTTCACGCCGACGGCCTTGCCCGAGGCCTTGACCTTCTTCGGCCCGGTGTAGGTACCTTTGACTTCCTTGATGGTACGGCGCTCGAACGATTGCTTCAGATAGCGCTCGATGCTCGACATCAGGTTCCAGTCGCCGTGGCAGATCAGCGAAATGGCCAGGCCATCGTTGCCGGCACGCCCGGTACGGCCGATACGGTGCACATATTCGTCGCCGCTGCGCGGCATGTCGAAGTTGATCACCAGGTCCAGGCCATCCACATCGAGGCCGCGAGCGGCGACGTCGGTGGCGACCAGGATCTTCACGCCGCCGGCCTTGAGGCGGTCAATGGCCAGCTTGCGATCCTTCTGGTCTTTCTCGCCGTGCAGCACGAACGCCTTGTATTCCTGCGCCACCAGGCGGCCGTAGATGCGGTCGGCAGCGGCCCGGGTATTGGTGAACACGATGGCCTTCTGGTAGGTCTCGTTGGCCAGCAGCCAGTTGAGGATCTGTTCCTTGTGCACATTGTGGTCAGCGGTAACGATCTGCTGACGCGTGGTCGCGTTCAGATCGCTGACGTTGTTGACTTGCAGGTGCTCGGGATTGTTCAGGACCTTGGCGACCATGTCGCGCAGGGTCGAACCGCCGGTGGTGGCGGAAAACAGCATGGTCTGCTGGCGGTTCACGCATTCGGCCACCAGGCGTTGCACGTCGTCGGCAAAGCCCATGTCGAGCATGCGGTCGGCTTCGTCAAGCACCAGCACTTCGACTTCCTTGAGGTCGAGGTTGCCAGCATTGAGTTGCTCGATCATGCGGCCCGGAGTACCGATCAGGATATCCGGGACCTTGCGCAGCATGGCGGCCTGGACCTTGAAGTCTTCACCGCCGGTGATCAGGCCGGACTTGATGAAGGTGAACTGCGAGAAGCGCTCGACTTCCTTCAAGGTCTGCTGGGCCAGCTCGCGGGTCGGCAGCAGGATCAGGGTCTTGATGCTGACGCGGACTTTGGCCGGGCCGATCAGGCGGTTTAGGATCGGCAGGACAAAAGCAGCGGTCTTGCCGCTACCGGTTTGCGCCGTCACCCGCAGGTCACGCCCTTGGAGCGCGAGCGGGATGGCCGCTGCTTGCACAGGCGTAGGCTCGACAAATTTAAGCTCGGCCACGGCTTTGAGCAGGCGTTCGTGCAGGGCGAATTGGGAAAACACGGGTGCTACCTCGAAGAAATACAAAATATCAGCGGCATAGGTTACCGGTTTCGGACGTCCAAACCGAGTTTCTTTACGCGAACGGTGCCAATCAGCTGCTTTTTTGTCAGCGATTTTGTCCATGGCGTCAACTTTGTTGCACTTAAATGCTCTAATCGCCCCCGTGTTGTCTTACAGAAGAATCGGTTCACTCATGGATATCAAACAGCTCTGGCTCAAGGTCCAGGACCTTTGGGGCGCCCTCGACGAACACCCGGTCCTGCATTCCAGCCTCGGCTTGCTGGTCCTGCTGGTAGTGGCATTGTTGGTGGGACGTATGGCGCGCTACCTCATCCTGCATGCGGTCAAATTGCTCGGGCGGCAACCGGCCCTGCACTGGCTGAACGACCTGCGGCACAACAAAGTCTTCCATCGCCTGGCGCAGATGACGCCGTCCCTGGTGATCCAGTTCGGCCTGTACCTGGTGCCGGACCTGAGCAAGACCGCCATTCTGTTCATTGGCAACGTGGCCCTCGCAATCACCATTCTGTTCATGGTGCTGGCGATGAGCGCCCTGCTCAACGCGCTGCTGGACATCTACGCGCGCACCGAACACGCCCGTACCCGCTCGATCAAGGGTTATGTGCAGCTGGCGAAGATGGTGCTGTTCGTGTTTGGCGCAATCATCATCGTGGCCACCCTGATCGACCGTTCGCCGCTGTTGCTGCTGTCGGGCCTGGGTGCGATGTCGGCAGTGATCCTGTTGGTATACAAGGACACCCTGCTGTCGTTCGTCGCCAGTGTGCAGTTGACCAGCAACGACATGCTGCGAGTTGGTGACTGGATCGAAATGCCCCAGGTCGGCGCCGATGGCGATGTGGTGGATATCACCCTGCATACGGTCAAGGTGCAGAACTTCGACAAGACCATTGTCTCCATTCCCACCTGGCGCCTGATGTCCGAGTCGTTCAAGAACTGGCGCGGCATGCAGGCCTCCGGCGGCCGGCGCATCAAGCGCAGCCTGTTCATCGACGCCAGCGGCGTGCGCTTTTTGCGCGATGACGAAGAAGTGCGCATGAGCCAGGTGCACCTGCTCACCGGCTACATCAGCCGCAAGCAGGCCGAACTCAAGGCCTGGAACGAGGCCCAGGGCCATAGCGCACAACTGTCGGCCAACCGCCGCCGCATGACCAACCTGGGGACTTTCCGCGCCTATGCCCTGGCGTACCTGCAAAGCCACCCGGACATCCAGCCGAACATGACCTGCATGGTGCGCCAGATGCAAACCACCGCCCAGGGCGTGCCGCTGGAAATCTACTGCTTTACCCGTACCACGGCGTGGGCGGACTACGAGCGGATCCAGGGCGATATATTCGATTATCTGTTGGCGGTGTTGCCGGAATTTGGCTTGAGCCTGTATCAGCAGCCAAGCGGTACGGACCTGCGCGGCGGGTTGTTTGCGATGACGCAAAATGCCCAGGCCGTCGAAGCCCTGGAACACTGACACAGTGGGCAAGGGGCTGACCGGCCCCTCGCAGTGGCGACTATTTAGCCACCCAGTCGTCCTGGACTACACGCTTCAACTAAAGAAATAACAACACTACATCACACCATTATCGACTGACAGGCACCCCGGACACGTCTTAAAAAGCCGGCGAGCGTATGTAGTCGCCGCCTCCAAACAAATCAACTCACCCAAATAACAAAGAACACTCCACCTACGCGTTTAGTGAAATTCACTATCTGCGCACCCGATTTTCAAACTGTTTTTAGAAAAACCAAATCTATAGCATCTGGCCATCGAACAAATCAGCCAGAAGGCATTCCTTATGTTATGGACGACTAAGCTGTCAGATGATGCGCCGCACTTCGCACTCAGTTCGGATGCCGAAGCACTGAACCACTATTGTGCCGCCACCGCCTTCGCCCAGCCACGCAGCTTTTATACCAACAGCCCCTACCAGCGCCCTTCCCGACCGCAGGACATCTGCGATTCAATTATCAGCACTCGCCTGACCAGCGATCAGCTTTCAAACAGCCAGCATCTATTGGCGCAACGGTTGCTGTTGAATATCTATGAGCAGGACCTGGTATTTCTGCCCAAGGCGCCCATGGAGCTCGATCTCAAGGCATTCAAACAGTTCTATGACCCCCAGCACGCGGCCAGCGGCAAGAAAATCCGCCCATTGCTGGAGCAGTACCTGTACGACTGGCTCAAGGAAGAGGTGCATATCAATGGGTCGTGGTGCCTGGATTCGTTTGTCGCTCACACCGACAAGGTCCTGGAGGAAGTTTCGCAGTCCGAGTCCAAGCTGCACCAGGTGCTGACCACCAGCCGCAACCCTGAACGTGCCGCGCGTTTTTTCATGACGCAATGCGCCGGCGACTTCCTCAGTGAAGCCTCGGCGATGGCGCGTAATGTGCTGGGCAACTGCGGCGTATACACCAGCGAGTTGTTCAAGATCCTGATCGACGAATATGGTTATGGCGTCGATAAGAAGAAGCACAGCACCATCTTTGAAGACATGCTCAACGACATGGGCATGTCTCACCACGTACACCATTACTGGCAGTTCTACACGGCGGCTTCGCTGTCGCTGACCAATTACTTCCATTACGTGTCAGCCAACCATGGCGAGCTGTTTCGCTACATTGGCGCGATGTATTACACCGAGGCCACCCTGGCGCTCACCACCAAACACCAGTCGAGCGCTATCAAGACCATTTTCAACGGCAGCGTCTCCACGGACTATTTCGATGAGCACTCACACATCGATGTCCATCACGGAAGAATGGCGTTGCAACGCCTCATTCTTCCCATGATCAAGCAATTTGGCAGCAAGATCATTCCCGACCTCATTCGCGGTTTCGAGGAATTCAGGTTGCTGCAGGACATCGCCGACGAAGAACTCTATGCCCATATCAAATGGCATGACGAACTGGATGAACACCGCGCGCAGGCTGCGGCCCAGCAAGGACTGAAGCCGGTGGACCTGCGGATCACCGAGACCGAACACGAACTTTCGGTCCCGCACACCCACCCCAATGACGAGCTGTTCTGGGTTGAAACCGGCGAGCTGGATTTTGTCGCCAGCCCGGAACTCACGGTGCGCCTGAAGGCAGGGGAAGGCGTGGTGATCCCCAAGGGCATGCTGCATGGCACCCGTGTCGTCAGCCCATCCTGCACCTATACCGTCACAGCCCTTTGAGTAGGCGACTCCATGAAAGCCATCCGTTTGAACCTTACCGATGCCAACTACGTGGCGGTAGAAGACAAAACCTACTTTCTCAAACGCCACACCTATTCGACTCAGCTGTTGCCCACCACCTGCCCCCATCGGGGCGGCCCGTTGCACATGGGTGAAACCACGGGCGACGGGCAAAGCGTGATCTGCCCGTGGCACGACAACGCTTACAAGGTGTGCAACCTGGAAAAGAAATCACCCCCCACCGTTCGCGTCAGAAACCAGTTCAGTACCGTCGTGGGCGACACCGAGCGGTGCGTGCCTTTACTCAAACTTTCTCGTTACGACTGATGATCCTATGACTCATAAATCAACACTCACAGCGTTCTATTCGATCGTGACCCTGTTTACCGGCCTGGACATGGCGATTGTCATTGCCATGGTCTGGTTCGGCCTGGAAACCACCGGCTCGACATTCCTGGTGGGGGCCACCCTGTGCGTGGCAACCGTGGTGCCGTATGTGTGCGAACAATACATCGGTAAATTCTTCACCATTGAACTGAGCATGAAGCGACTGTTGTACATACGCCTGACCGCGTTCGCCGCCGTGCTTGGGCTGTCGTTCACCGACGCCGCCGTGCTGCCTATCGGCTTCCTGGCAATCGCCTTTGTGGTCGGGGTCACCGACTATTTCACCATCAGCACCCTGGAGTCGAAAAACACCAAACTGGTGTTGGCCGGCGCGACCAACAGCGACACCTCGGCGCGGCTGATGCAAACGTCTATCCAGATCGGCGCCTTTGGCGGCGCGCTGCTGGGTGGGGTGATCGTTGACGTGTTCTCGGTCAGCCAGACGCTTCAGATCATCAGCCTGGCCGCGATTGTGTCGCTGGCGGCCATTCTTTTCGTGCAGCCGACGCCCAGCGCCGAGACCACCGAGCAGGCAACAGACACCCCGGCCGCTCAAGCGCTGAACCTGCCGCGAAATCTCTACGTGCTGATCATCGTGTTAAGCATGATCGGGTTCCATATCGGCGCCTTCAACAGCCTGGTGCCGATCGTTTTTCAAAAACTGAATGAGTGGAACGCCACCCTGTTCGGCGTGGCCAGCGGCCTGGCGGGCCTGGGTGCGTTCAGCGCGGCGGTATTGCCGCGTATCAAGCTCAACAGCTACAGCGCGATCCTGCTGGTGTTGCTGGCCGACGTGGCAATCGTTTACTTCCAGAACCTCTACGTGATGATGGCGGCCGCTTTCCTGCTGGGCTTTTGCATCAACAGCCTGCGGATTCAATTGCGTAAGAACCTGATCGACTCGGCGCCCAATGCTCGGGTTGCCGACGTGATTGCGGCAAAAAGCTCGCTCTACTATTTGCTGGTCAGCGGTTCGGCGCCAATGATCCTGACGTTCTTTACTACGGCCGGATTCCTCGGGCTGGAAGGTGCGCGCCTGTTGATGATCGTTTCCGCCGGCCTGCTGGCCGCTGCCGTACTGGCGTGGAATCTCACGCCGGCGGTCCCGGCCACCGCGACCCTTGAATAAGGAATGCCTGAATTGAATACCGTACTGATCGTCGACCCGTTCTCCACGGGCAGACTCTACGCGCCTTTGCTCAAGGCTCAGGGCGTGAAGTGTATCGCAGTGATTTCCACCGACACCCTGCCCAGACATTTCACTGATGACCTGGTCAGGGAAGATTTCGAACAGGTTTACCACTGGGAAGAGAGCCTGCTGGAAACCCTTGAAAAGCTGGGGTTGAGCGCGGTGATCGCGGGCTGCGAAACCGCCATCTACCTCACCGATTACCTCACCGAAGTCCTGCGTATCCCAGGCAACAGTCGCATCACCAGCGATCTGCGGCGCAACAAGTTTTCCATGCAGCAAGCGCTCAAGAAACACGGGCTGGCGAACATTGCTTCACAACTGCTGAGTTCGCCCACCCGCATCCGCGAAGTGGTCGATTCCCTAGAGGAAGCGGCCACCTATGTGGTCAAACCCCTGAATTCGGCCGCCACCGAAGGGGTGGTGTTCGCCCAGGGCAGGCACGAGGTGGAAACCGCCTTGAACAACGCGGCCTGGCGACAGAAAAACGACCTGGGGGAATACAACCTCGGTTTTATCGTGCAGCCGTTCGTGGCAGGCCCCGAGTACGTGGTGGACATGGTTGCCTTTGATGGCGAATACACCATTGCCACGGTGTGCAAGTACAGCAAGATCCACAGAAACGGCAGCAAGTTCGTCTATGAAAGCCTGGACACACTCGACCCCCAGGCAGAGGAGCTGCAACCGCTGATCGACTACGCCCGCCAGGCAGCGGCGGCCTTGAGCATCGAGATAGGGCCAATTCATATGGAAATCATCTGGTCCGACAGCGGCCCGGTGATGATTGAAGCGGGAGGCCGCTTGCATGGCGGTATCGCTCCATTGCTGTTTCAGCAGGTGTACCAGCCGGACCTGCTATCGCTGGCCATCGACAGCTACCTCGGGCGCCCTCGCCCGCCGGCCGGCGCTGCGCGTCAGATCAGCCATGGCCGTATTGGCTTTTTCTGTTCAGACGAACGCCGCACCTTCAACGCCCCTTCGCCGCAGGCACTGCAGAGCGCGATGCTGGACGAAGCCTATTGCGGCCATCGCTTCTTCATCAGCCCAGGGGATACCACGCCGGTCACCATCGACTTTGCCACCTGCCCTGGGCTGTTCTGGCTGCAACACCAGAGCACACAACAGTTGGATGCCAGCACCGATCTTCTGCGTAAAAAGCTCTGGAGTTAAGGCATGAAAAGTCGTTTGATCATCCGCAAGTCTGCCCTTGACGTGGGCCTGCACAACGCGTGCGCCGCCGTTGTCGAAAACATCAGCGTGTCTGATGACCAGAGTTTCGTCGGCCTTCTGCAAAGCAACTTGAATCATGTGGCCTCACACCTCCAGGAACTGGACTCCAACCTGGTTTATGAAGGGTTTGCCAGGCAGCTTGAAAAGCTCGGCTACACGAATACGGTGAGTGCCAACGAAAAACTGCTGCGGCGCTTCATCGCCAACGGCATACGCCCCATCAACAACGTTGTCGATGCCTATAACGCGGTGGCGATCCGACACGGCGTCAGCATCGGCGTACACACTTATCATCAGAGGGACGATATCTACGTCATGCGTTCGCCAGCACCGAGGGCCTTCCGCCCGTTGTTTGCCAAGAAAGACGTCATGATTCCGGCGGGCGACATCGTCTATACCTGCGGCGACGAGCCGTTGGCGAGCATCGGCAAGGTGGATGCCGATGCCCATGACTTCCGGTTGACGGACGCATCCTCGACTCTGCTGGTGGTCGTACTGGGGCATGACGACACGACGCTTGCGTTCAACCAGACGGTCATCGCGGAGTTCGTGGATACCCTGCGCCAGACGATGCCTGCCTTGAATCATTATTTTCTCGAAACCCTCCACGACCACGCTGGCGCCTGATACCGCAAAGCCGCTGCCGTCCCAGGCGGCATCGGCTACCGCCAGGCCTTGAGCACCGGGTTGACCACCACCTCATTCACGTGTTCGATCTTCAGCAGATCCTCCTTGAGCACCATCAATTCCTCAAAATTGCGGTATCGCACGTCGAGCATCATGTCCAGGTCGCCGAACAGTGAATAGGCATGCACCACTTCGCGATACTGGTAGATTTTCGGAAACACCAGATGGCAAGTGCTCCCGTTGAGCTTGAGCATCAAAAACGCCGATTGCTGGGCTTCATCCCCGCCGGCCACATTGATGGTGAAGCCTAGGATGATGCCCTTTTCGATGAGTTTTTGAACCCGCGACTCCACGGCGGTCCGAGACTTGTGAACCTGGCGCGCCAGTTCCGCCAGGCTGACTCGGGAGTCGTCCTTCAAGGCGGCAATTATCTGTTCATCAACCTTGTCCACTCGGCCACCCCCACACAGTTCTTTTCGATAACAGACTTTCATTACCGCTCACACATCGCTGAACCCTCAGGTCGCAGACTCTACGCCAGAGCCCGGCTTGATACCCAATCGGCTGATCCACACTGCCCCCAGAATCACCAGGCCACCCAGGGCCAGCCTTCCCAGCGGCTCGTGCTGGTTCCAGATGAGCAGGTTCAGCAGCAGCCCCACCGGCACATGCAGGTTATTCACCACCGCCAGGGTGCCACCATTGACCAGGCAGGCGCCCTTGTTCCACCAGTACATGCCCAGCGCGGTGCTGACCAGCCCCAGGAACACCAGCACACCCCATTGCAGCGGCGCCTGGGGCAGGAAGTCGGCCTTGCCGAATAGTAGAAATGCAGGCAATACCACCAGCAAGGCGCCCAGGTAGAAATAACCGAAGCGCCGGTAGTGCGGCTGATCACTCGGATAGCGCGCCACCAGGTGCTTGTACATCACCTGCCCCGCGGCGTAGGTGAAGTTGGCCAGTTGCAGCAGCAGAAACCCCATCAGGAAGTTCGGGGTGATCTGGTCGAAGCGAATCACCGCCGCGCCCGCCACCGCTACCAGTGCGGCCACCAGCGCCCAGGGATTGAACCGCCGGTTGAGTGCGTCTTCGATCAAGGTTACGTGCAGCGGCGTGAGAATGGTGAACAGCAGCACCTCGGGCACTGTGAGTACGCGAAAGCTCAGATAGAGGCACACGTAGGTCACGCCAAATTGCAGCGCACCGATGATCAGCATGCTGCGCATGAAAGCCGGTTCCACCGAGCGCCAGCGGGTCAGCGGGATGAAGATCAGCCCGGCCAGCACCACGCGCACCAGCACCGCGAAGTAGCTGTCGACGTGACCGGCGAGGTATTCGCCGATCAAGCTGAAGGAAAATGCCTGAATCAGGGTGACAACCAGTAGATAGCCCATGTGCGCCTCGTTTCGAATGGGCGCGACATTAAAGCTTTTCGATGCTTGAAGAAACTCGAGGCAAAAAAAACCCGACCTCGCTAAAGCGGCAGTCGGGCAGGAGCACTCAGGAGCAACAAGTGCAAAGGGAGGTTCGGTACGCGTACTTGAAGGGATTGCGTGGGCCTAGATAAACACGGGCGGATTATCTGGCGATTAAAGGGTCAAGCCACCTGCGCCAGCAGGGCCTTGGCATGGTTGATGCCTTTTTCCTGGAAATCACCACTCAGGTTCACCCCTTCGGCGTGAATGAAGGTGACGTCGTGAATCCCGATAAACGCCATGACCTGGCGCAGGTACGGTTCCTGATGGTCCGATGCTGCACCGGTGTGAATGCCGCCACGAGCGGTGAGCACGATGGCGCGCTTGCCGGTGAGCAAACCTTGCGGCCCGGTAGCGGTGTACTTGAAGGTCACCCCGGCGCGCAATACGTGGTCCAGCCAGGCCTTGAGGGTGCTGGGGATGGCGAAGTTGTACATCGGCGCGGCCATCACCAGGACGTCGGCGGCGAGCAATTCGTCGGTCAGTTCGTTGGAGCGGTCCAGCGACGCCTGTTCGACCGGGCTGCGCTGATCGGCGGGTTTCATCCAGCCGCCCAGCAGGTTGGCGTCCAGATGGGGCACCGGGTTGAGCGCCACGTCGCGTACCTTGATCTGATCGCCTGGATGGGAAGCCTGCCATTGGCTGATGAACTGCTGGGTCAGTTGGCGGGAAATCGAATCCTGTTGGCGAGCGCTGCTTTCGATGATCAGAACGTTGGACATGGCTATGTAGGCTCCATCGGTAAATGCTGTAAGGCGATGGAGAAAAGATTAACCAGGGCTAGTTCGATTAAAAAGCGCAAAAAACTGCTATAACCAATCTATAAATTTGTTTATAAGCGGAGTGTCGCGATGGGCACGCTCCGCTTTTTGCTTTATTTGGGCGCGCAGCTCAGCGCGATGCGCATCTTGATAATCGCGCGGTTGAACTTGACCGTGGTGTTGGTGCTTTTGCCTGCTGGTACCGTGACGGTACGCCGACGCGGCGATTCAGGGCCGTTGGTAAAGACTACCGAACACACAGCATCTTGAGTGCCATAGTTGTTCAGTTGAATCGAACTGATATCGCCGTCCACGTCGGACGCCGTGTAATCGATGCTCACACCGTCGATCTTTTTAGTCACGTCGATGGGATAGGCGAACGCGCTCATCGGCAGCAGCGCCAGCAACACACAACAGAATTTTCTCATTCGGCAGTCTCCAATAAGGACCGCCAGCTTAGGACAAGAGGAGCTCATCTTGAAAGCGCCCCGCGTTACCCTCGATCAATGGCGCACGCTGCAAGCCGTGGTCGACCACGGCGGCTTCGCCCAGGCGGCCGAAGCGCTGCACCGTTCGCAGTCCTCGGTGAGCTACACCGTGGCGCGCATGCAGGACCAACTCGGCGTGCCGCTGCTGCGCATCGACGGGCGCAAGGCGGTACTCACCGATGCGGGTGAAGTGCTGCTGCGCCGCTCTCGGCAACTGGTGAAAAACGCCAGCCAGCTGGAAGACCTCGCCCACCACATGGAACAAGGCTGGGAGGCCGAAGTGCGCCTGGTGGTGGATGCGGCCTATCCCAACGCACGCCTGGTACGCGCCCTCACCGCCTTCATGCCGCAGAGCCGAGGGTGCCGGGTGCGCCTGCGTGAAGAGGTGTTGTCCGGCGTCGAGGAGCTGTTGATAGAAGGCGTGGCCGACCTGGCGATTTGCGGTTTCAGCATCCCCGGTTACCTGGGCACCGAAATGAGCGATGTGGAATTCGTCGCCGTGGCCCACCCCGAGCATGCGTTGCACCGCATGCAGCGGGAACTGAGCTTCCAGGACCTGGAAAGCCAGATGCAGGTGGTCATCCGTGATTCGGGCCGCCAGCAACCGCGGGACGTCGGTTGGCTCGGCGCCGAACAGCGCTGGACCGTCGGCAGCCTGGCCACCGCCGCCGCGTTCGTGGGCAGCGGCCTGGGGTTTGCCTGGTTGCCCCGGCACATGATCGAGCGCGAACTTGCCGAAGGCGTACTCAAGCAACTGCCGTTGGAACAGGGCGGCAGCCGCCATCCCACGTTCTATCTGTATTCGAACAAGGACAAACCCCTGGGGCCGGCGACGCAGATCCTCGTGGAGTTGTTGCGCACCTTTGATACCGCTCCGCTGGACGCGCCCTTCGCCGCCCCACGGCAAGCCTGAAACGGAGTTCACCCATGGCCTGGTTCGACCATGAAGGTTGCAGCCTGCACTACGAGGAATACGGCCACGGCGCCCCGCTGATCCTGATCCATGGCCTGGGCTCAAGCAGCCAGGATTGGGAGCTGCAAGTGCCCGTACTGGCCAGGTACTATCGCCTGATCGTGGTGGATGTGCGCGGGCATGGCCGCTCCGACAAACCCAGCGGGCGCTATAGCATCAAGGGATTCAGCTTCGACCTGAGCGCCCTGATCGAACACCTGGCCCTGCCAGCGGCCCATGTGGTCGGCTTGTCCATGGGCGGTATGATTGCCTTTCAGCTGGCGGTGGACGAACCTGCGCTGGTCAAAAGCCTGTGCATCGTCAACAGCGCGCCCGAGGTCAAGGTGCGCAGCGCCGCTGACTATTGGCAGTGGGCCAAGCGCCGCGGCCTGGCCCGCCTGCTCAGCCCGAGTACCATTGGCAAGGCCCTGGGCGAGCGGCTGTTTCCCAAGACCGAGCAGTTCGACCTGCGCCGCAAGATGGCCGAACGCTGGGCAAAGAATGACAAACGTGCTTATCTCGCCAGCTTCGACGCGATTGTAGGCTGGGGCGTACAGGAACATCTTTCCAGGATCACCTGTCCAACCCTGGTCATCAGCGCCGACCACGATTACACCCCCGTTGCGCAGAAAGAAATCTATGTAAAACTGCTGCCCAACGCGCGACTGGTGGTGATTGAAGATTCCCGCCATGCCACGCCCCTGGATCAACCCGAAGTCTTTAACGCTACCCTGCTCGACTTTCTCAAGAGCGTCGATGCCACTACCCAGGATCACTGACCCATGCTGAAAAAAATCGCCTTCTTCGCCGGTTCCGTTCTGTTCGCTGCCAACCTGATGGCCGCCGAGCCCGCCAAGGCACCCCACGTATTGATCTCCACCACCAATGGCGACATTGAAATCGAACTGGACCCGGTCAAGGCGCCGATCAGTAGCAAGAATTTCCTCGCCTATGTCGACAAAGGCTTCTACACCAACACGATTTTTCACCGTGTGATCCCGGGCTTCATGGTGCAGGGCGGCGGGTTCACCCAGCAGATGTCGCAAAAGCCGACCGAAGCACCGATCAAGAACGAAGCCAGCAACGGCCTGCATAACGTTCGCGGCACGCTGTCGATGGCCCGTACCAATGACCCGAACTCGGCCACCAGCCAATTCTTCATCAACGTGGCCGACAATGCCTTCCTCGACCCGGGTCGCGATGCCGGTTACGCCGTGTTCGCCAAAGTGGTCAAGGGCATGGACGTGGTCGATATCATCGTCAACTCCCAGACCACCACCAAGCAAGGCATGCAGAACGTGCCCATCGATCCTGTCCTGATCAAGTCGGCCAAGCGCATCGACTGAGGTCAGCAGGAAACTTCGCACGTTGCTCACAAGGCAACGTGCGCATTTGAAAGGAGAGCCCGCACGGCGGGCGTCAAGCCTAATGCTCTATCGTCGTTTTGAACAACTGATCGACATCTTCCGCGACGCTCCCAGCGCGGCCCCTCCCGACCAAGTCCTGCCCTTCTATCTCTACTACCTGCGTCAGGTGTGGCCGCATTTCGCCGCCTTGCTGGTGGTGGGCCTGATCGGCGCCTTGATCGAAGTGGCGCTGTTCAGCTACCTGAGCCGCATCATCGATCTGGCGCAGGGCACGCCGCCCGCCAATTTCTTCCAGCTCCACAGCACCGAGCTGATCTGGATGGCGGTGGTCGCGTTATTGCTGCGCCCGATCTTCGGCGCGCTGCATGATTTGCTGGTGCACCAGACCATCAGCCCCGGCATGACCAGCCTGATCCGCTGGCAGAACCACAACTACGTGCTCAAGCAGAGCCTGAACTTTTTCCAGAACGACTTCGCCGGGCGTATTGCCCAGCGCATCATGCAAACCGGCAACTCCCTGCGCGACTCCGCCGTGGCGGCGGTGGATGCGATCTGGCACGTGGCGATCTACGCCATCAGTTCGCTGGTGCTGTTCGCCGAGGCCGACTGGCGCCTGATGATCCCGCTGGTGAGCTGGATCGTCTGCTACAGCCTGGCGTTGCGTTACTTTGTGCCGCGCGTGAAGGAACGCTCGGTGATTTCCTCCGAAGCGCGCTCCAAGCTGATGGGCCGCATCGTCGACGGCTATACCAATATCACCACCTTGAAGCTGTTCGCCCATACCCAGTACGAGCAGCAGTACGCCAAGGAAGCGATCGTCGAGCAGACCGAAAAAACCCAGCTGGCCAGCCGTGTGGTGACCAGCATGGACGTGGTGATCACTACCATGAACGGCCTGCTGATCGTCACCACCACCGGCCTGGCCCTGTGGTTGTGGACCCAGTCGCTGATTTCCGTGGGCGCGATTGCCCTGGCCACCGGGCTGGTGATTCGTATCGTCAACATGTCCGGCTGGATCATGTGGGTGGTCAACGGCATTTTCGAGAATATCGGCATGGTGCAGGACGGCCTGAAAACCATCGCCCAGCCGCTGGCCGTGATCGACCGCGACAACGCTCCGCGCCTGAGCGTGCCCCGTGGCGAAGTGCGTTTCGAGCAGGTGGATTTTCACTATGGCAAGAAGAGCGGGATCATCGGCGGCCTCAACCTTGAGATCAAGGCCGGGGAAAAGATCGGCCTGATTGGCCCGTCCGGCGCGGGCAAGTCGACCCTGGTCAACCTGCTGCTGCGCCTGTACGACCTGCAGGGCGGACGCATCCTGATCGACGGCCAGAACATTGCCGAAGTCGCCCAGGAAAGCCTGCGTGCACAGATCGGCATGATTACCCAGGACACTTCGCTACTGCACCGTTCGATCCGTGACAACCTGCTGTATGGCAAGCCGGATGCAACCGACGAAGAACTCTGGGCCGCCGTGCACAAAGCCCGCGCCGACGAGTTTATCCCGCTGCTGTCGGATGCCGAGGGCCGCACCGGGCTGGATGCCCACGTCGGCGAACGTGGGGTGAAGCTCTCCGGCGGACAACGCCAACGGATCGCCATCGCTCGCGTGCTGCTCAAGGATGCGCCGATCCTGATCATGGACGAAGCCACCTCGGCGCTGGACTCCGAGGTGGAAGCCGCGATCCAGGAAAGCCTGGAAACGCTGATGCAGGGCAAGACCGTGATCGCGATTGCGCACCGCTTATCGACCATCGCACGTATGGACCGCCTGGTCGTGCTGGATAAAGGCCAGATCGCCGAGACGGGCAGCCACGCCGAGCTGCTGGCCCATGGCGGGCTGTATGCGCGGTTGTGGCAGCATCAGACCGGTGGCTTTGTCGGCATTGACTGAACCAAACACCCTCCAAACAGTAGGAGCAGGCTTGTTGTGGCGAGCAAGCTTGCTTGCGCTGGGGTGCGAAGCGCCCCCAAAAAAGCCGGCTCCATCTGCGCTGTCGGACGGGAGCAAGCTCCCTCGCCACAACCAGCCCGCTCTCATATTTGATCGTAATGGGTTAACACAATTTGCACCGCGCGCCAGCGCCCAAAGGGCCCTGGCGCTTTTTCATGCCCTGGATTTGTGTCAAAACCGTGCTGTAATCAGTGCAGTGCCCAGAGGGGTGCTGAAGTAAATCTGCAGGGAGCATCACTGATTTGCTGATTCGGTAGAGCGATCTATCAAGGATGTGTCGCATGTCTTTGTTCAAACGTTCAGTCACAGAGGGCTTGGGTACGTTTTGGCTGGTGTTGGGCGGTTGCGGGAGCGCGGTGTTGGCCGCAGCGTTTCCCGCCGTCGGGATTGGTCTGCTGGGCGTCGCGCTGGCATTCGGTTTGACGGTGCTGACCATGGCCGTTGCGATCGGCCATATCAGCGGTTGTCACCTTAACCCGGCGGTATCGGTGGGGCTGGTAGTCGGCGGAAGGTTTCCCGCCAGGGAGCTGCCGGCGTATATCGCAGCCCAGGTCATAGGGGGGGTGGTCGCCGCCGCGTTGCTGTACTTCATCGCCAGCGGCAAACCGGGCTTTGAGCTGGCGGGCGGCCTGGCGTCCAACGGCTACGGCGAACATTCGCCGGGCGGCTACTCGATGGCAGCGGGGTTCGTGTGTGAGCTGGTGATGACCACGATGTTCGTACTGATCATCCTCGGCGCCACCGACAGCCGCGCCCCCAAAGGCCTTGCGCCCATCGCCATCGGCCTGGCCTTGACCCTGATCCACCTGGTCTCCATTCCTGTCACCAACACATCGGTCAACCCGGCCCGCAGTACCGGCCCGGCATTGATAGTGGGCGGGTGGGCGATCCAGCAGCTGTGGATGTTCTGGCTGGCGCCGATCCTGGGTGCGGTGATCGCAGGCGTGGCGTATCGATGGCTGGGCAAGGAGCAGCCGGCCTGAGGTAAATAAGGTCAGCCCTGCCGATAAGGCAGCGCTGACCTCGCCTCTTCGGCATACGCCAGAACGCCCACCCGTTCGCGCTCGAGGAAATCCTCCACGGCGTTTTTCAATCCCGCATGCCGCAGGTAATGCCACGAACGCGTGATCACCGGCTCAAAGCCGCGAATCAGTTTGTGCTCGCCTTGAGCACCGGCGTCGAAGCGTTGCAGCCCGTGGGCGATGGCGAAGTCCATGCCCTGGTAGAAGCAGGTCTCGAAATGCAGCCGGTCGAACTCCGCCAGGCAGCCCCAATAGCGACCGTAGAAGCTGTCACCGCCGATCAGGCTGAAGGCCATGGCCACCGGGCGTGATCCCTGCTTGGCCAGCACCACGCGGATCGCCTCGGGCATGCGCTCGGCCAGCAAGCTGAAAAACGCCCGGGTCAGGTAGGGCGATTGCCGCCGTACCGCATAGGTATTGGCATAGCAGGCGTAGACAAAATCCCACTGGGCTTCGCTCAGTTCATGCCCCTGCAGCCACTCGAACTCGATGCCCTGCCCCGCCACCTGCTCGCGTTCCTTGCGCATCTGTTTGCGCTTGCGTGAACTCAGGGCGTCGAGAAAGTCCTGGAAGTCGCGGTAGCCGCGGTTCTGCCAGTGAAATTGGCAGCCCAGGCGCTGCAACCAGCCGGGTTGCCGGGCCAGTGCGTCGTCGGCCAATGGATCGGTGAAGTTGATATGGGCGCTGGAGAGCCCTTCGATTTCCAGGTAACCGGGCAGGCTGCTCAGCAGCTCGGAGCCGTCCTCGGCACTGGCGGCCAACAGCCGCGGGCCGCTGACCGGGCTGAACGGCACCGCCGTCAGCAGCTTGGGGTAATAGTCGATGCCGGCCCGCGCGCAGGCGTCGGCCCAACCGTGATCGAAGACGTACTCGCCATAGGAATGAAACTTGCGATAACCGGGCAAGGCCGCCACCAGCCGGTCACCTTCCCAGTGCAGCAGATGCTCCGGCTGCCAGCCCGAATGCGGGCCCAGGCTGGCACTGTCTTCCAGCGCGCTGAGGAACGCATGCCGCACGAACGGCTGGGCTTGCGGCGCCAGCGCATCCCAGACCTGCGGGGTGATTTCGGACAGGCTGTCCAGGCGTTGCAACGGCATCGGCATCCTCACTGTTTCTTGGCGTGAAAGCCTGGCGAGTATCGCCTATCACAGCCGCGTACACACCTCGAAAAAGCCGGACAGAACTCAACACCAATAGTTCCGCTGGCAACGAACCTGTCATGCAGATGAAATCACTTAGCCACTACTCCGTCATAAACCGTCGCGATACTGACGCCTGTTTTTAGAGCATCTGGATATTGCCAGGTGGCATTTTTTCCGCCCGTGATCGGTCGGTTGTGTCCTGGAGGGCTTGCTAGCCCTTCCCCACTTTCGGAGATTGATATGCGTCTTGCTTCCACTAAAACTGCGGCGGCCCTGTGTGGCGGCCTGTTGCTGGCCCTTAGCGTTCCGGCCAGCGCTGCAGTCGACGCCAAGTTGCTCGACATGCTCAAGGCCAACGGCCAAATCACCGCGTCGCAGTACACCGAATTGCAAAACGAATTGGCCAAAGACCAGAAGGAACAGCAGATCGCGCGGCAAGCTCAGCAGGAAACCAACGAACAGATCGCTGCCACCGCGAAAAAAACCAACGAGCTGAGCAGCTTCGACCAGAAGCTGGCCTGGGCCGCCAAGACCCAGTTCAAGGGCGATGTGCGCTTTCGCCAGGAAACCATCAAGATCGATGGCGAGCCTAACAATGGTGGGCGTGACAAGGATCGTCAACGTATCCGCGCGCGCCTGGGCGCCTACACCGAAATCAACCCGCAAGTGGACACCGGCATCCGTATCGCCACGGGCGGCGGCGACGATGCGCGCTCCACCAATCAGGACCAGGATGGCTACTTCGATAAGAAATCGATCTGGCTGGACCTTGGCTACATCGACTACCACCCGGACCAGATCAAGAACCTGCACGTGATCGGCGGCAAGATGTTGCAGCCGTGGGTGAACATGGGCGATGTGATCTGGGATAGCGACATCAACCCTGAAGGCCTGGCGCTCACCTACAAATACCCACTGGGCGGCAGTGCCGAACTGTTCGGCAGCCTGGGTAACTACAACCTCAAGGACAACGTCGACGGCGACGGCGTGCAATTTCGCCACGACCTGCGCCTGACCGCCGGCCAACTGGGCACGCGTTTCTCGCTTACCGACAACCTGAAAATGACCCTGGGCGGCAGTGTCTACGCTTACCAGAACGACAAGGACAGCCGCTGCACGACCACCACTACCCCGTGCGCCTTGGCGGTCAACGGCAACTCGGCCAACGGTGAATTCCGTCTGTATGAAGGTTTTGCCCAAGCGGACATCGGCGGCCTGGCGGTGCCTCTGGCGTTCTACGGCCAGTACGTGAAGAACAACGATGCCGTGACCGATCAGGACACCGCGTGGTTGCTGGGCGCCAAGTCCAAGGTGTTCGGTTTCAACCTGGACTACAACTACCGCGATACCCAACGTGACGCGGTGGTGGGCGCGTTCACCGATTCGGACTTCGCCAACGGCACCACCGGTTCGCGTGGCCACAAGCTGAAGGTCAGTTACGACATCGACAAGAACTTCGCCCTCGGCGCCACCTATTTCCTGACCAAGGCCGACTACGCCAGCCGTACCCAGCGTGATGCCAACGCCAACACCTTGCAGTTGGACGCCGAAGCCAAGTTCTAACCTCCCCCTTGTAGGAGCAAGCTTGCTCGCGAAGAACGAAAAGGCGGCGCGTTTATCCAGGATACCCGCGCTATCGTTGACGTTTTTCGCGAGCAAGCTCGCTCCTACATGTCTTGGCGCCGCTCGGCCGCGAGCCGTTCGGCCAGTGCATCCGCATCTTTCACCGGCTCTTGCGGCATGATGCGCAACGTCGCCTGCATCAAGCGCATCTGACGGATAAACCGCCGGCAATTCGGGCAGAACATCAAGTGATGCCGCACCAGCAGACGCTCTCGAAAGGACAATTGCCCATCGAGGTAGTCACTGGAACGTGCCACTTGCTCTTTACAGGTCAGCATTCACCCGTTTCCTCAAAATGCTCCACGGTAGCGAAGACTTTAAGCCGTGCCCGGTGCAGCAGCACACGTACATTCGAGAGTGAGAGCGTCAGAAGATTACAGATTTCTTCCAGCTCCAGGCCCTGGCGCTCGCGCAGCACCAGCACGCTGCTCTGCAACTGGGACAAGCTCAGCAGCGTATGTTCCAGGCATTTACGCAATTCCTCCTCGGTCAGCAAGGCTTCCGGGGTGTCCTGGTGCCAGGCGTAAGGGGCCACAGCCCAATGACCATCGTCAGGCGTGAAGCGTTCATCGCCAATGGTCCCATGGGGCGAAGGCAGATCGTCGAGTAACACCTCGCGACGATTTTGCTTGTAGCGGCCCTTGGCGGCGTTCGCCGTGATCGTCAGCAACCAGGTCTTCAGGCTCGAACGCCCTTCGAACCTGGCGAGGTTGCGAACCACCGACAACCAGGCGTCCTGCACCACCTCATCGGCATGCCGCTGGCCGACGATGGCATAGGCCACCGCCCGCATCGCACTCTGGTAAGTGGTGACCAGTTCCTTGTAGGCCTGCTGCTCGCCCTTGAGCAGGCGCTCGAGCAGGTGCGCGTCGTCCGCTGCTGCCATTCAACACCTCGATGTAAACGAGCACATCAGCGTTTGCGCAGGATCACACTGCCGATGGAATAGCCCGCACCGAACGAGCTGAGCACCGCCACGGAGCCCTTGGGCAAGTCATCCTGATAGGTGTGAAACGCAATCACCGAACCCGCCGAGCTGGTGTTGGCGTAGGTATCGAGGATCACCGGTGCTTCTTCCACCGACGCCTCGCGGCCCAGCAGTTTCTTCACGATCAGGTGGTTCATGCTCAGGTTGGCCTGGTGCAGCCAGAAGCGCTTTACATCGTTGACGCCCAGCTGGTTTTCCGCCAAGTGCGTACCGATCAGCTCCGCCACCATCGGGCAGACATCGCGAAACACCTTGCGACCTTCCTGCACGAACAACTTGTCCGGCGCGCCAATGCCCTCTTCCGCGGTACGGTTGAGAAAGCCAAAGTTATTGCGAATGTTGTTGGAGAACTGGGTCAGCAGTTTGGTGCTCACTACATCGAACTGGTGCTCGGACGTTGCCAGGTCGGCTCGCTCGAGGATCACCGCCGTGGCGGCATCGCCAAAGATGAAGTGGCTGTCGCGATCACGGAAATTCAAATGACCAGTGCAGACTTCCGGATTGACCATCAGGATCGCCCGGGCCTGGCCCAACTGGATGCTGTTGGCGGCATTCTGGATTCCAAACGTGGCCGAGGAACAGGCCACATTCATATCGAAACCGAACCCCTGGATACCCAGGGCTTCCTGAACCTCGATGGCGATGGCCGGGTAGGCCCGCTGCAGGTTGGAACAGGCGACGATCACGCCATCGATATCGGCGGCAGTCTTGCCCGCGCGCTGCAGGGCCTGTTCGGCGGCGCCGACGGCCATCTGGCAGAGTACCGACCATTCGTCGTTGCTGCGCTCGGGCAAGCGTGGGGCCATGCGCTGCGGGTCGAGGATGCCGTCCTTGTCCATCACGAAACGGCTCTTGATGCCCGAGGCCTTTTCGATGAACGCCGCGCTGGACTCCGTCAGCGCCTGCACGTCACCGCGCTCGATGGCAGCGGCGTTTTCGCTGTTGAACTGCTGCACATAGGCATTGAAAGACTGCACCAGCTCTTCGTTGGAGATGCTGTTGGCCGGGGTGTACAGGCCAGTGCCGCTGATGACGACGTTATGCACGGTCGTTCCTCTAAATCTGTCAGGCAGAAGATATTGGTACCGTCGTACCAAACTGTAAGTCGTTCGATTCCGTCCAGCGGGTATCAAACTGGCAACGCTTATTGGATCTTGTAGCCGCGAAGTTTGCCACAACGCCGGTGATTTGGCGCCATATGCCAGACAAACACCTTACTGTGGGAGGGGCTTGCCCCCGATTGCGCAGCACCAGCCAACGAATCTGTCGCTGACACACCGCCATCGGGGGCAAGCCCCCTCCCACATTTAAGCTGTGTTGCCTCTCAGATTGGGCAGGTCATACCAGTGCCGTTGTTCGCCGGCCTGGTGAGTCCTCAAGGTAAAAACACAAAAACCAGTGTGGGAGGGGACTTGCCCCCGATAGCGCAGTACCAGCCACTGAATCTGTCCCTGACACACCGCGATCGGGAGCAAGCCCCCTCTCACATTTGGACCTGTTCAGTTTCGGTAGGCTCAAGGCTCTACTTGGCTCCATTGCTTGCTCAAACGCTTATCGGAAATCGGCACCTTGGTCCCCAGTTGCTGAGCAAACAATGACACCCGGTATTCCTCCAGCCACCAGCGATACAGCTCCAGCTGCGGATCGCGCTTGCCTTCCTGGGCATGCTTGTTCAAGCGATTCTGGTACTGCGCCCACAGACCACTTAGCTCGGTGCTCCACACGCGGTCCTTCTGCACCTGGCTCGGCAGTTTTTCCAGGCGCAGTTCAATAGCCTTGAGGAAACGCGGCAGCTCCTTGAACCACTGTGCCGGGGTTTCGCGCACGAACCCTGGGTATACCAGGTTGCTCAACTGCTGCTTGATATCGTTCAAAGCTACCGCCTGGGCCAGATCGATTTTGCCTTTGAAGCGCTTTTGCAGGCCATGCCAGAGTTTCAGCACTTCCAGGGTCAGGCGCGCCAGACGCTCGGCATGTTCGGTCCAGCCGCCACGCTTGCGCTCGGCCAGCGCGGCCAGCCCAGCGCCGTCGCGGGGCAGCGTGGCTTCGCCTTCCAGGACGCAGCTATCGAGACTCGCCAGCAGGATGTCCTCCACCAGCGCATCGACACGCCCCAGCTCGCGATACATCAGGCCCAACTCGGTGAGCCCCGGCAATTTGCCGCGCAAGAATTTGGCCGGTTCCGCCAGCTGTTGCATGAGCAGGCGCTGCAGAGCACGGCGGTGCTGGAATTCGGCTTCGGCGGCCGTGGAGAAACGCCCTTCCTTGACCGTGCCGTTTTCTTCCACCAGCGCCGGGTACACCGTCATCGAAAGGCCGGCAATGTTTTGCTGGGTTTTTTCGGCCACCGGCGCAAACGCCTTGGCTTGCACCGGCTGTTGGCTTTTTGCGGTTTGCGGCACCGCCAGGGCGGCCTGGCTGGCTTCGGCGAAACGCGCGGTCAACTGCGCCAGGTCACGGCCCTCGCCGAGGAATTTGCCCTGGCCGTCGACCACTTCCAGGTTCATTTTCAAGTGGTTTTCCACCTGCTGCGCAGCTTCCGCCCAGGCTTCATCACTGACCCGCGCGCCGGTCATGCGCAACAGCTCGCGGCCCAACGCCTGGGGCAGCGAGCCCTGGCCAAACTCGATGCGCTGCAACGCCGCCTTGACGAAATCCGGCACCGGCACGAAGTTTTTACGCAGCGCCTTGGGCAGGTTGCGCACCAGGGCAATGCACTTGGCTTCGATCAACCCGGGTACCAGCCAGTCCAGGCGCTCGGCGGGCAAGGCCGGCAACAGCGGTGCCGGCACGCGCAGGGTCACGCCGTCGCGCGGGTGGTTGGGTTCGAAGTGGTAGCTCAAGGCCAGGGCCAGATCGCCCAGGTGCAAGGTGTCCGGGTAATGCGCCGCGGTGACTTCACTGGCTTCGCGGGCCAGCACGTCCTCCTCGCGCATGATCAGCAGTTGCGGGTCTTTCTGGCTGTTGACCTTGTACCAGCTGTCGAACGTCGCCGTCTGATGAATCTCGGCCGGCAAGCGCGCATCGTAGAAGGCGTAGAGGGTTTCCTCGTCGGCCAGGATGTCGCGCCGGCGCGCCTTGGCTTCCAGCTCATCGAGCTGCTCCAGCAACTGCTGGTTGGCCGCAAGGCACTTGGCGCGAGACTGGATTTCCCCGCGCACCAGGCCTTCGCGAATAAACAGCTCGCGGGACACCACCGGGTCGATCGGCCCGTAATGCACCGGCCGGCGCCCGACCACGATCAGGCCGAACAAGGTGATCTGCTCAAAGGCCACGACTTGGCCGCGCTTCTTTTCCCAATGGGGTTCGAAGTGGTTTTTCTTGATCAGGTGCCCGGCCAGCGGTTCGATCCAGTCGGCGTCAATCTTGGCCACCATGCGCGCATACAACTTGGTGGTTTCCACCAGCTCAGCGGTCATCAGCCATTGCGGGCGCTTTTTGCCGATGCCCGAAGAGGGGTGAATCCAGAAGCGCCGCTGACGGGCACCGAGGTAGTCGCCGTCCTCGGTCTTCTGGCCGATCTGGCTGAGCAAGCCGGACAGCACCGCCTTGTGCAGTTTCGGGAAATCCGCCGGTTCCTTGTTGATCGTCAGCTGCATGTCGCGGCAGATCAGGCTCAACTGGCGATGGGAATCGCGCCACTCGCGCAGGCGCAGGTAGTTCAGGAAGTTCTTGCGACACCAATTGCGCAGCGGGCTGGCGGTCAGTTCCTGGCGCTGCTCTTCAAAGCCGCGCCACAGATTAACCAGCCCGGCGAAGTCCGAGTCCGGGTCTTTCCACTGCGCATGAGCCTGGTCGGCGGCCTGCTGGCGTTCCGGCGGGCGCTCGCGCGGGTCCTGGATGGACATGGCGCTGGCCACGATCAGCACCTCCTGCAGACTGCCCAGCTTGGCGGCTTCGAGCAGCATGCGGCCCATGCGCGGGTCCACCGGTAGGCGCGCCAGTTGGCGACCCAACGGCGTGAGCTGGCTGTTGCGGTCCACCGCCGACAGCTCTTGCAGCAGGTTGAAACCGTCGCTGATGGCCTTGCCATCCGGCGGTTCGATGAACGGGAAGTCAGTGATTTCACCCAGGCGCAGGTGCAGCATCTGCAGGATCACCGCCGCGAGGTTGGTGCGCAAAATCTCGGGGTCGGTAAATTCCGGGCGCCCGATAAAGTCTTCTTCGCTGTACAAGCGAATGCAGATGCCCGGCTCGACACGGCCGCAACGGCCTTTACGCTGGTTGGCGCTGGCCTGGGAAATTGCCTCGATCGGCAGGCGCTGCACCTTGGCGCGGTAGCTGTAGCGGCTGATGCGCGCAGTGCCGCTGTCGATCACATAGCGAATGCCCGGCACCGTCAGCGAGGTTTCCGCAACGTTGGTCGCCAGTACCACGCGACGGCCGGGGTGTGACTGGAAAATGCGCTGCTGCTCGGCCGGTGACAGGCGCGCATACAGCGGCAGGATTTCCGTGTGCTTGAGCTGCGCCTTGCGCAACATCTCGGCGGCGTCGCGAATTTCGCGTTCGCCGGGCAGGAACACCAGCACATCGCCGGGGCTACGCCGTTCGCTGCGTTCATAAGCGGCGATTTCGTCGAGAGTGGCGAGGATCGCCTGGTCGACAGTCAAGTCGTCCTCGACGCGGTTGCCCTCCTCGTCCTGCTCCAGGGTCAGCGGGCGGTACCAGGTTTCCACCGGGAAGGTACGGCCTGACACCTCCACGATGGGCGCATCGTCGAAATGTTTGGAGAAACGCTCCAGATCGATGGTTGCCGAGGTAATGATGACTTTCAGGTCCGGGCGACGCGGCAACAGGGTCTTGAGGTAACCCAGCAGGAAGTCGATGTTCAGGCTGCGCTCGTGGGCTTCGTCGACGATGATCGTGTCGTAGCGTTCCAGGTAGCGGTCGTTCTGGGTTTCCGCCAGCAGGATACCGTCGGTCATCAGTTTGATCAGGGTGTTGGAATCGCTTTGGTCTTCAAAACGCACCTGATAGCCGACCAGTGCGCCCAAGGGCGTCGCCAATTCTTCAGCGACGCGGCTGGCCACGCTGCGCGCCGCGATCCTGCGTGGCTGGGTATGACCGATCAGGCCGTATTGACCGCGCCCGATTTCCAGGCAGATCTTCGGCAGCTGGGTGGTTTTGCCCGAGCCGGTCTCACCGGCGATGATCAGCACCTGGTGTTTGTTCAGCGCGTCCTTGATTTCATCGCGCTTGGCGGCAATCGGCAGGCTGTCGTCGTAACGAATCACCGGCAGGCTGGCCCGCCGCGCCGTGACCTGGGCACAGGACGCCTGCATGCGCGCCACCCACTGCGCCAGCTTCTGCTCATCGGGCTTCTTGCGCAGCTCAAGCAACTGGCGCCGCAAGCGGTGACGGTCGGCGAGCATGGCGTGGTCGAGGTTTTTCAGCAGTTGGTCGATAGCGGGCGCTTGGTCAGTCATCAGGTACGCAAAGGTCTTTTAATGAGGCAGGTAAGCCTGCGGTGACGTAGGCGGCAATTGTCGCAGATTTCTACCCCTGTGAACTAACCAGGCCCTTTCGTCAGCGTAATACGGCGGCTTCGTAGGGTTGCAGCAGTTATCGATTGAAACGCTGAGAAGTCTGCCCAAGCTTTTTCCGACTTCACCATCAGCCAAAATGGACCGCAACCGCGCGAGCAACTGGCGCAATAAAATATTGGGGGTGACGCTCCATCACTTCGGTCTCTCACCTACCTCGACAGCGACTTTTACTACAAATCCTTAATCCCGTTTCTGCTGGTTGAAAAGCGAAAATCCGATGTAATAGACCAAATACGCGAGTTTCAATGAAGCCCTAGATACGTCTAGAAGATCAACACATTGCCTATTGAAACCGGAGTTTAAAATGCCAATCGATTCCGTCACACCACGCCTGCCGAGCTACCAAGAATCCATGCAAACTCAACCGCGGTCCCGCGAATCATGGCCACCGCCCAGCTATGAATTCCCACCGCCTTATTCACAAAAACCTCCTTCTACTGATAACAGACGAACGGAGCAAGGGAGCGCAACAAACTTGACGGCCCTGCGTTTTGCGTACCAGCCTGCAGGAAACGCACTAGCAATGATCGGAGAACCCCGATGACCGAATTGCAAGATGAAACCTTGCTGAACGGGCCTAATGAATCTTGACGCTTCAATAGGTCGTAACCGCTCCATGAACCCGACATTCAACGCGGTCAGATGATCCCGGATGCTGTGCTCCCGATTCCCTCTGGAGCCAGCAACTCACGATGACCCGATGCCAAAGTCGAGTTATGCCAACGGCACGCGAAACCATGCCGATCGATACGACTGCAAACACAAGAACATCGCGCTGCAAACCAAGGGCACGAACCTAACCGACAAGCCCCGTGCAAACAGTATCAACGACCAATTAGGGGCGATGGGAAAAAGCCAGCCCCGGCTGGAGCAAACACTTGAAGAGAATCGCAAGGCGACGTTTAGGCTCCCCCGCACTTCAACAACATCCAGCGCAACGCTCGTTCTCTATGAGTGAGCGTTCTCTCTGCGTCGATACGGAAACACATCAATCACTTTCCCTGCACGTATCGCCTGCTGCAGGCCCTTCCCGTAATCGGCGTTATACAACTCGCCATGCAACTCATCGAACAACCTGCGCTGGCCCGCATCGGCAAGCAGGAACGGTGGAAACTCTTCCGGAAATACTCCAGTGGGCCGATGTTCGTCAGGCTTCTTGCGCAGCTCGAGCAACTGGTGCCGTAAGCGCTGACGATCGGCGAGCATGGCGTGATCGAAGTTTTTCAGCAGTTGGTCAATCGTGGGCGATTGGTCAGTCATCAGGGCGAAAACAGTCTTTTAGTAAGCAGGCGAGGACTGTCGCAGATTTCGACCCGTCATGAGGTGTCCCCTCACTTTGCGATGGTCTCCCGTACTCAAGCAAATAACGAATTTTAGTACATCCTTTTGAGCCTTCTCGCACTATTGAGAAGTGAAAATCCGATTTGATGGATGAGATACCTACGTTTCAATAGGTCTCCAGATACGTCTGGCCAATCAGAACGTCTGCCATTGAACATGGAGCTTGAAATGCCAATCGATTCAGTTACTCCGCACCTGCCGACCCACCATGAATCCATGTGGGCCCAACCGTGCTCGGTAGAAACGCAGCTACCACCGCGTTATGAATTCGCTCCGCCCTACATCGCGTAGCCATCTTCAACATGAGCGTTCCAATTTCATATCAGAGGATTTCCTATGCCAATTGACTCCAGTCACTACTCCAGCCATTCCAACAACTATTCCGATCGATACGGTGATAAATACCAGAGCATTGCGCCGCAAACCAGTTCGACGCAAGGTTCCTGGAGACAATCGTCTAGCAGTTCCAATTCATCGACACCGCTAGTCAGCAATCTACCCTACTCCACGATGGGCCCATCTAATCGACAACAGTTTGACCAGGCCAATACGACCAAAGCCGCCCTGGAAAAATTACCGACTGACTTCCCAACGCCGGCCTTACCCAAAACGGCTTACCAAGCCCCTATCAACCTCTTGGAACAGCGGATCAAAAATCTTGAAGCTCGCTCTGAAACCAGTAACCCGCTGACGAAACTGAGTCATTATCGAGAAGATAAAAAAACCGATAAAGCGTTCAATAAAGAAATGGTGACGTTGTACAAACAAGCGCGTGACGTTCAGACCAACGGCACCAACCAAACCGACAAGAACCGAGCAAGCAATGTCACCGACCAACTGACGGTGCTGGGAAAAGGACAGCCCTGGCTGGAACAAGTACGCAAAGAAAACCGCAAAGGAGGCGTTTTGAACTGGCCTAATGATCCCGGACACCTCTTAAGGGCGATATGATTCGCCCAATCAGGAGGTTCCAAATGCAACAGCGAAAGACCTATACCCGCGAGTTCAAGCAACGTGCTGCAAGCATGGTTCTTGATGATAACTGCTCAGTTCCCGACGTCTGTGCATCGATGGACGTTGGCCCTACGGCTCTGCGCCGCTGGGTTGATCAGGTTCGTAAAGAGCGTCACAAAGGGCAGCCAGTGGCAGGTACCAAAGCTATCAGCGACGAACAGCGAGAGCTTCAACAGCTACGAGCCAAGGTCAAGCGCCTGGAGACTGAGGCTGAAATCTTAAAAAAGGCTACGGCTCTCTTGATGTCGGATCCCGATCGTTTTTCCTGATCGAGGAACTGAGGGAGTCGAGTTCATATCCGACCAGCCTGCTTTGCAGTGCGCTAGGCGTTTCTCGCAGCGCGTTTTATGACTGGATTAAGCGTCGCTCAGCGCCGAATGCCGAGCGTGACGCGCTTAGAGCAAAAGTCGTGCAATTGCATGTCGAAAGCCGGGAAAGTGCAGGCGCGCGGATGATCTCTCAGCGCTTGAAGGCCCAGCAGATCAAGGTGGGAAGGTATTTAGTTGCAAAGCTCATGGCGGAGGCAAATCTGGCCAGCAAACAGCGCCGCCGCCATCAGTATCGTTCTAGAGGCGTCGAAGCATTTGTGGCCAAGAACCTGCTCGAGCGTAACTTCGAGCCAACCGCAATTAATCAGGTCTGGTGCGGCGACGTTACCAGCCTGATGGTTGGGAAACGCTGGTATCACTTGGCAGCGGTGATCGATCTGTTCGCCCGCCGAATCGTTGGCTGGGCATTTTCTCTGATCAATGACGCCAACCTGGTAAGCAAGGCGCTGAGAATGGCGGTAGAGGTTCGAGGCAAACATGCAGGCTTGATGTTTCATTCGGATCAAGGCTGCCAATACACCAGCCAGCTCTTTCAGTCCGAGCTGCTGGAGCATGGAATAACGCAAAGCATGAGCCGCAGGGGGCAGTGCTGGGACAACGCGCCAACAGAGCGTTTCTTCGGGACGCTCAAATCAGAGTGGGTGCCCACCAAAGGCTATACGACAGTTGAAGAAGCCAAGCAGGATATGACCCGCTTCTTCATGCGATACAACCGAATCAGGCTCCACAGCTACAACAACTACCTGTCGCCAATAGCCATGGAGCAGGAGGCGGCTTAATCACCGTAATCGGTGTCCGGAAAAACTTGACCAGAACATTTAGGCTCCCCCGCACTTCAACAGCATCCAGCGCAACGCTCGTTCTCTATGAGTGAGCGTTCTCTCTGCGTCGATACGGAAACACATCGATCACTTTCCCTGCACGTATCGCCTCCTGCAGGCCCTTCCAGTAATCGGCGTTATACAACTCGCCATGCAACTCATCGAACAGCCTGCGCTGGCCGGCATCGGCAAACAGGAAGGGTGGAAACTCTTCCGGGAATACATCCAGTGGGCCGATGGAATACCAGGGCTCGGAGGCCATTTCGTCTTCGGGCGTGCGCGGTGCGGGGATGTGGCGGAAGTTGGCTTCGGTCAGAAAGCAGATTTCATCGTAGTCATAGAACACCACTCGACCGTGGCGGGTAACGCCGAAGTTCTTGAGCAGCATGTCACCGGGAAAGATATTCGCCGCCGCCAATTGCTTGATCGCCAGCCCGTAGTCTTCCAGGGCCTCGCGTACCTGGGCGGGGTTGGCGTTTTCCAGGTAGAGGTTGAGCGGGGTCATGCGCCGTTCGGTCCAGCAGTGGCGGATCAACACGGTGCCCCCTTCCACTTCGACGGTGCCTGCGGCCACTTCCAGCAACTCGGCGAGGCAGTCGGGCTCGAACTTGCTCAAGGGGAAGCGGAAGTCGGCGAATTCCTGGGTGTCGGCCATGCGCCCTACCCGATCGACGCTTTTGACCAGGCGGTACTTCTCGATCACCGTGGCGCGGTTGACGTTTTTCGACGGTGAAAAACGGTCCTTGATGATCTTGAACACGGTATTGAAGCCCGGCAGGGTAAATACGCTCATGACCATGCCGCGCACGCCGGGCGCCATGATGAATTGGTCATCGGTAGTCGCGAGGTGGTTGATCAGTGCGCGATAGAACTCCGACTTGCCGTGTTTATAGAAGCCGATGGACGTGTACAGCTCGGCGATGTGCTTGCCGGGCAGGATACGCTTGAGAAAGTCGATGAACTCCGCCGGCACGGCCACGTCGACCATGAAATAGGAGCGCGTAAAGGAAAAGATGATCGACACCTCGGCTTCATCGGTGATCAACGCATCGATCTGGATCCCCTGGCCTTCGCGGTGCAGCAATGGAATCACCAACGGCCACTGTTCGTCGCGGGTGTAGATACGCCCTACGAGGTAGGCGCCCTTGTTGCGGTAAAGCACCGAGGAAAACAGCTCGACGTTTAAATCGGGGTCTTTGCACACCCAATCCGGCAGGTTTTCCCGCAGTTGGGCTTCCAGGCGGCGCAGGTCGGCAGGTAAGTCGGCGTAGGGCTCACTGAAGCTATAATCGGCGAATACCTGCTCGAGCATGTCGGCGATCTTGCCGGCAGGCGTGTAGGTGCGGGTTTGCGCCGCCCGCGCCCGACGCAAGCTGGGGCGCGTGGTGTGGATAAACATGCAGCCGTCGCTGATCAGGTCATGGCTGAACAGGCTGCAGAACACCGAGTTGTACCAGGTTTCGGACAGCTCATCGTCAAAGCGCAGGTCAATCAGGCCGATGTAGGCACTTTTCACCTGTGGCCACAGGTCAATGTCCTGCAACACACTTGCCTCGAAAGCGGCCTGCAGACGCGCCGTGACCTCTCCCACCTTCTCTTCATACAGGTTGATGCGCGCCGCCGAAGCGGCCTGCCCTTGCTGCCACTGGGCCTTTTCGAAGCGCTCGCGAGCGCCATCGGTGATCTGGCGAAAGTGCTCACGGTAGTCGTCGAAACCGTCGAGGATCATCCGGGCGATAGCGAGGGCAGGCTGCGACATGCGGAAAAACCTCGAACGGGTATCGGGAAGCCCTGAGCTTAGCCAGTCAACCGAGACAGGAGAAGAAGGATTTTTTACCGACCACAGTACTTAGCGATTGTGTCGACCGGAACGCTGGGCAACACTCCGCCGCCTGATTGCGTAGGAGTTTTCCGTGAGACCTGTAGACACCCTGTACTTGCTGGGACTGGCCGCCATCTGGGGCGCGAGTTTCCTGTTCATGCGCATCATCGCGCCGGAAATCGGCAGCGTGCCGACCGCGTTTTTTCGCGTGTCGATCGCTGCCGCCGGCTTGTTGGTGATTCTGGCGCTAATGGGCGTGAGCTGGGATTTCCAGGGCAAGTTCAAGACCGTCCTGCTGCTCGGCGTGATCAATTCGGGGGTTCCGGCCACGATGTATTCGGTGGCCGCGCAGGTATTGCCGGCGGGTTACTCGGCAATTTTCAACGCCACCACGCCATTGATGGGCGTGCTGATTGGCAGCATGTTTTTCAGTGAGCGCCTGACCCCGTCGAAAATCGCCGGGGTGTGCCTTGGCCTGTTCGGCGTGGGCGTGCTGACCCGCGCAGGGCCGGTGGCGTTTGACATGCAGTTGTTGATGGGCGCGCTGGCCTGCCTGCTGGCCACCACGTGCTACGGCTTTGCCGGCTTTCTCGCAAGGCGCTGGCTGGATCAGCGCGGCGGGCTGGACAGCCGCCTGTCGGCACTGGGTAGCATGCTGGGCGCGACGTTGTTTCTGCTGCCGTTATTCGCGTACAGCGCCATCAGCCAGCCACCGGCGAGCTGGGGTGGCTGGCCGGTGTGGCTGTCGTTGCTGGGGTTGGGCCTGGTGTGTACGGCATTCGCCTACATTTTGTACTTCCGCCTGCTGTCATCGATCGGCCCGGTCAAGTCGATGTCCGTGACTTTCCTGATCCCGCCATTCGGCGTGTTGTGGGGCGCGTTGCTGCTGGGTGAGCCGCTGTCACTGGCGCATCTGTATGGCGGAGTGCTGATTGCCGGGGCGTTGTGGCTGGTGTTGCGGCCGCAGAAACTAGCAAGCGTCTTACAATAACGGAGCTTTCATGCCATCGAACCAGACCGCTCGCTATAATGCGCCCGGTTTTTTTCGAAGGATTTGACATGACTGCTCTGCCCTGGCTGTACCTTGCGCTGCTTTCCATTGGCTACGTCGTGGCCTTGATCCACGGGCAACTGGGGATGCTGGCGGCGGTTTCCGTGGCGCTGTTGCTGATCGCCGGGTATGCCGTGCGCCAGCAACGCAACCCGTGGGCACGCTACCTCGGCCATGGTTTGTTCATCGTGCTCGCATTGGGCCTGGCGATGCACTGGCTGCCGGGTTTCTACAATGGCCGGGGCATTGAGCCGCAGCGTTTTACCGCCGATGCCGTACCGTTCTCGATGTACCTGAACCAGGACAAACCGCTGATTGGCTTCTGGTTGCTGCTGGCCTGCCCATGGATCGTGGCGCGGCGCTCACTGCGCCTGTCGATGTGCGTCACCGCCCTGGCCGTGACCCTGACGGCCATCGCAGCCTTGGGTGGCGCAGCGCTGCTGGGGATGATCAGTTGGGCACCGAAATGGCCGGACGCGGCGTGGCTGTGGGTGTTGAACAACCTGCTGCTGGTGACGCTGGTGGAAGAAGCGCTGTTCCGCGGCTATATCCAGGGCGGCCTGAGCCAGCGCTTCAAACACCTGCCTTACGGCGACAACCTCGCACTGCTGCTGGCCTCGCTGCTGTTCGGCCTGGTGCATCTAGGCGCGGGCTGGCAATGGGTGCTGTTGGCGAGCATTGCGGGCGCAGGTTACGGCCTGGCGTATCGATTCGGCGGCCTGGGCGCGGCGATTGCCACGCATTTTGGCTTGAACCTGCTGCACTTCGGTTTGTTTACCTACCCAATGCTGGCCGGTTGATCTGCCGCAGCGTTCTCCAGGGATTGTTGCAAAAAATAAGTTAAATAAATGCCCTGCATGGCCGATAACCCCTGAAAGCCTTGCGGATTGAACAATCATGCGTAATAACCAACCCATTACCCAGCGCGAACGTACCTTCCCCGCTCAGCAACGGTTGATCTCCACCACCGACGCCAAGGGTGTGATCACCTACTGCAACGACGCTTTCGTCGAAATCAGTGGGTTCACCCGCGACGAACTGATTCGTGCCCCGCACAACCTGGTGCGTCACCCTGACGTTCCGGCGGCGGTGTTCGCGCACATGTGGTCCACGCTCAAACAAGGCTTGCCATGGATGGGCATTGTCAAGAATCGCTGCAAGACCGGTGATCACTACTGGGTTAACGCCTACGTAACACCGGTGTTCGACGGCAACCAGGTGATCGGCTTCGAATCGGTGCGCATCAAGCCCACCGCCGAGCAGATCCGCCGGGCCGAAGCGCTCTACCAACGCATCAACCAGGGCAAGTCGGCCGTTCCCCAGCGGGACAAGTGGCTGCCGGTGTTGCAGGACTGGCTGCCGTTTATCCTGGTCAGCCAGTTGAGCTTCATGATCGGCGCCACTCTCAACTCCCACTGGGGTTTTGCCCTGGCGGCTGGGCTGTCGGTGCCGCTGGGCCTGTTGGGCCTGAGCTGGCAGCAGCGCGGCCTCAAGCGTCTGCTGCGCCTGGCCGAGCAGACCACCTCCGACCCGTTGATCGCGCAGATGTATACCGACAGCCGTGGCGCCCAGGCGCGGCTGGAAATGTCGATCCTCAGCCAGGAAGCACGCCTGAAGACCTGCCTCACCCGCCTGCAGGACACCGCCGAACACCTCAACGACCAGGCAGCGCAGTCCAACACCCTGGCGCACAACAGCTCCAGCGGCCTGGAACGCCAGCGCGTGGAGACAGAACAGGTGGCCACCGCGGTCAACCAGATGGCTGCGACCACCCAGGAAGTCGCCAGCCATGTGCAGCGCACGGCAGACGCCACCCAGGAAGCCAATCGCCTGACCGGGCGCGGCCGCGATATCGCCGGGGAAACCCGCGAGGCGATTCAGCGCCTGTCGGTGGCGGTGGGCGAAACCGGTGTCACCGTCACGCAATTGGCCAAGGACAGCGATGAAATCGGCGGCGTGGTCGATGTGATCAAAGGCATTGCCGACCAGACCAACCTGCTGGCCTTGAACGCTGCCATCGAAGCGGCGCGCGCCGGTGAGATGGGCCGTGGGTTTGCGGTGGTGGCGGATGAAGTGCGCCAGTTGGCGCAACGCACCGCAGAATCGACCGGGCAGATCCACACCCTGATCGCCAAACTGCAACAGACTGCCGCAGCCGCCGTACAAACCATGGACGCCGGGCACCGCCAGGCCGAAGAAGGTGTGGCACGGGTGATGGAAGCGGATCAGGCGTTGGTGGGGATCAGTGAGGCGGTGGCCAATATCACCGACATGACCACTCAGATCGCCGCCGCGACTGAAGAGCAAAGCGCGGTGGCTGAAGAGATCAGCCGCAATATCAGCACGATTGCGCTGTTGGCGGATCAGACCTCGGAGCAGGCGATGAACTCGGCACAGTTGAGTGAAGAGTTGACGCATACGGCCAATACGCAGTATTCGCTGGTGGAACGGTTTAACCGGTAAACCGCTATCGGGGGCAAGCCCCCTCCCACATTGGATTGGGTTCACACATTTCTATGTGTGAATGCAGTCAAGTGTGGGAGGGGGCTTGCCCCCGATAGGGCCCTAACAGAAACCCAGCCACCTTCACCGCAGCCTCCTCCAGATGCTGCTCATGGGTAAACCCGCTAGCCTTCAGCGGTTTCAAATCATGATCCCCCGCCACCAGCCACATCACCTCGATGCTCGGTGACAGCGCATACCCCTGCACCGCCGCTCGATTGCCCAGCGCATCACGCTCGCCCTGCACGATCAGCGTCGGCGTCTTCAGCGCGGCCAGATGCTCCACCCGAGGTTTGTCCGGCTTGCCCACCGCATAGAACGGATAACCCAGGCACACCAAGCCATCGGCACCCAGTTCATCGGCCAATAAACTGGCCATCCGCCCCCCCATGGATTTGCCGCCAATCGCCACTGTCCCAGCGACATGACGTCGCACCTGGGCGTACACCTCACGCCACGCTTCCAGCAGTTTCGGCGCCGGGTTCGGTGGGCGCTTGCCCCCATCCAGTCGGCGCTGGGCCATGTAGGGAAACTCGAAGCGCACCACGTTGACGCCATGCCCGGCAAGGCGCGCAGCCATGTCGTTCATGAACGCCGAGTCCATCGGTGCACCGGCGCCGTGGGCCAGGATCAACGTGACGGGGTTGCCGCACTTCCCATCCGCCGCGACATCCCACAGCCAGCCGCGTTCGCGCACACACTGCGCCCATTGATCCCCGTCAATACTGGCCTTGTGCTCTTTGCCCATGCTTGCCTCGCTTTTTAGTCTGCCTATAACTCCAGCCCAAGCGCCGCATTGGCTTGGGTTGAACCGTGGATGGGGAACCATGAACACTACTTTAAGTACCGCCTATAACTACAAGGTGGTCCGCCAATTCGCCATTATGACGGTGGTGTGGGGCATCGTCGGCATGGGGCTCGGGGTTTTTCTCGCGGCCCAATTGGTTTGGCCTGCGCTCAACTTCGATTTGCCCTGGACCAGCTTCGGTCGCCTGCGCCCACTGCACACCAACGCGGTGATTTTTGCCTTCGGCGGCTGCGCACTGTTCGCCAGCTCCTTCTATTCGGTGCAGCGCACCTGCCAGACGCAGCTGTTCGCGCCGAAAATCGCCGCGTTCTGCTTCTGGGGCTGGCAGCTTGTGATCCTGCTGGCTGCGATCAGCCTGCCGCTGGGCTACACCAGTTCCAAGGAATACGCCGAGCTGGAATGGCCGATCGACATCCTGATCACCATCGTCTGGGTGGCCTACGCCATCGTGTTCTTCGGCACGATCATGAAGCGCAACACCAAGCATATTTATGTGGGCAACTGGTTCTTCGGTGCGTTCATCATCACCGTGGCGATCCTGCATATCGTCAACAACCTGGAAATCCCGGTCAGCCTGACCAAGTCCTACTCGCTGTACGGCGGTGCGACGGATGCCATGGTGCAGTGGTGGTACGGGCATAACGCGGTAGGCTTTTTCCTCACCGCCGGCTTTCTCGGGATGATGTACTACTTCGTGCCCAAGCAGGCCGAACGCCCGGTGTATTCGTATCGCTTGTCCATCGTGCACTTCTGGGCGCTGATCACCCTGTATATCTGGGCCGGCCCGCACCACTTGCACTACACCGCGCTGCCGGATTGGGCGCAGTCACTGGGCATGGTGATGTCGCTGGTGCTGCTGGCGCCGAGCTGGGGCGGCATGATCAACGGCATGATGACGTTGTCGGGCGCCTGGCATAAGTTGCGCAGCGACCCGATCCTGCGCTTTCTGGTGGTGTCCCTGGCGTTCTACGGCATGTCGACCTTCGAAGGCCCGATGATGGCGATCAAGACCGTCAACGCCCTCTCCCACTACACCGACTGGACCATCGGCCACGTCCACGCCGGCGCACTCGGTTGGGTGGCGATGATTTCCATCGGCGCGCTGTACCACATGATCCCCAAAGTCTTCGGCCGCGAGCAGATGTACAGCCTCGGCTTGATCAACGCGCATTTCTGGCTGGCCACCATCGGCACCGTGCTCTACATCGCCTCGATGTGGGTCAACGGCATCGCCCAGGGCCTGATGTGGCGTGCGATTAACGAAGACGGCACCCTGACCTACTCCTTCGTCGAAACCCTGGTGGCCAGCCACCCGGGATACATCGTGCGACTGGTAGGCGGTGCGGTGTTCCTCAGCGGCATGTTCCTGATGGCTTACAACACCTGGCGCACCGTGCGTTCGGCACAACCGGCCGCGGCCGTCGCTTCTGTGCAGATGGCCTGAGGAGTCCTTAATGAAACACGAAACGATTGAAAAGAACGTCGGCCTGCTGATGCTGCTGATGGTGCTTGCGGTGAGCATCGGCGGCCTGACCCAGATCGTCCCGCTGTTCTTCCAGGACGTGACCAACAAACCGGTCGAAGGCATGAAGCCCTACACCGCGCTGCAACTGGAAGGCCGCGACATCTACATCCGCGAGGGCTGTGTGCAGTGCCACTCGCAGATGATCCGCCCGTTCCGCGCCGAGACCGAGCGCTACGGCCATTACTCGGTGGCTGGCGAAAGCGTGTGGGACCACCCGTTCCTGTGGGGCTCCAAACGCACCGGGCCGGACCTGGCCCGGGTTGGCGCACGCTACTCCGACGACTGGCACCGCGCACACCTGTACAACCCGCGCAACGTGGTGCCGGAGTCGAAAATGCCGGCGTACCCGTGGCTCGTCACCGCCCAGGTCGACAGCAGCCACACCGAGACCAAGTTGAAGGTGATGCGCACCCTCGGCGTGCCGTACACCGACGACGACATCAGTGGCGCGGTGGCCAGCCTCAAGGGCAAGACCGAAATGGACGCGCTGGTTTCCTACCTGCAAGTGCTCGGCACTGCCATCAAGAGCAAGAGGTGAGCCATGGGATTTGAATTCGATGCAGGCACCATCCGCGGCCTTGGCACGCTGGTGGTCGCCATTGCTTTTATCGGCCTGTCGCTGTGGGTGTTCAACAACCGGCGCAATGCGGAGTTCGAGCAGGCGCGCCTGCTGCCGTTCGCCGATGAACCTTCTCCACCGGACGCTCAAGAAGAGCCTGCAACAAGGAGCACTCGGCCATGACCACCTTCTGGAGTACATGGATCTGCGTACTGACGCTGGGCAGCCTGGTCGGCCTGACCTGGCTGTTGGTCGGCACCCGCAAGGGCGAAACCAAAGGCAGCGTCGACCAGACCATGGGCCACGCCTTCGACGGGATCGAGGAATACGACAACCCGCTGCCCCAGTGGTGGTTCATGCTGTTCGCCGGCACCCTGGTGTTTGCTGTCGGCTACTTGGTCCTCTACCCGGGCCTGGGCAATTGGAAAGGCATATTGCCGGGCTATGAAGGCGGCTGGACCCAGGCCAAGGAATGGGACAAGGAAATGGCCAAGGCCGACGCCCGGTTCGGGCCGATCTTCGCCAAATTCGCGGCCATGCCAGTGGAAGACGTGGCCAGGGACCCGCAGGCCTTGAAAATGGGCGGTCGCCTGTTCGCCTCCAACTGCGCGGTGTGCCACGGCTCGGATGCCAAGGGCGCGTATGGCTTTCCCAACCTGGCGGACAGCAACTGGCGCTGGGGCGGTTCGGCCGAAGCGATCAAGGCGACCATCATGGGCGGTCGCCACGCGGCGATGCCGGCCTGGGGCGAAGTGCTGGGCGAAGACGGGGTGAAGAATGTCGCCGCTTACGTACGCCATGACTTGGCCAAGCTGCCCTTGCCGGCCGACAGCACGGCCGACCTGGCGGCGGGCCAAGCTGCCTTCAACACCACCTGCGTCGCCTGCCACGGCCCGCAGGGCCATGGTGTGCAAGCCATGGGCGCGCCGAACCTGACCGAGCCAGCCGGGTTTATCTACGGCACTAGCCTGGCGCAGCTGCAACAGACCATTCGCCACGGCCGCCAAGGCCAGATGCCGGCGCAGGAAGTGCTGCAAGGCAATGACAAAGTGCATCTGCTGGCGGCCTATGTCTACAGCCTTTCTCATAACGCTGACGGCGCAACGCCGGAAAGCCAACCTCAATAACCATTAGCTGTGGCGAGGGAGCTTGCTCCCGCTGGACAGCGAAGCGGCCCCAAAAATCTGGGAGCGCTCCGCACTCCAGCGGGAGCAAGCTCCCTCGCCACGGTTCGCCACTGCTTGCGCGACCAAGTGTCGCACCCTTCCCAGATCCAACTTTCCCCACCCCGGATTCGGGTCTACGCTTGCTTTCAAGCGAAGCGATTTCGGCGTACGCGACAAGCGCTGTCGAGGCCTCGAAATTTTCTTGTCCACTTGATCAGCTTTTGATTTCGGATTTTATCCTTACGCCAAACATGGAAAGGGCGCAGAATCTGGCGTGGAACGCATTGATACAGGTCAGCCATTGCGTTGCAATGGCCCCTCGCTTTCTACATACTTGCGGCCGATTTTACCTATAAAAAAACCTAAACCGTGGAACCTTAGAATGAGCACAGCAATCAGTCCGACTGCTTATAACTATAAGGTAGTCCGCCAGTTCGCCATCATGACGGTGGTCTGGGGGATCCTTGGCATGGGGCTCGGGGTGTTCATCGCCTCGCAACTGGTTTGGCCGCAATTGAATTTCGACCTGCCCTGGACGACCTTCGGCCGCCTGCGCCCGCTGCACACCAACCTGGTGATCTTTGCCTTCGGTGGATGTGCCTTGTTTGCCACCTCCTACTACGTCGTGCAACGCACCTGCCAGACGCGACTAATTTCCGATGGCCTCGCCGCCTTTACCTTCTGGGGCTGGCAGGCGGTCATCGTCGGCGCCATTATCAGCCTGCCCCTGGGCTACACCACCACCAAGGAATACGCCGAGCTCGAATGGCCGATCGCCATTTTGCTCGCCATCGTGTGGGTGACGTACGCCGTGGTGTTCTTCGGCACCATCGTCAAGCGCAAGACCAAGCACATCTACGTCGGCAACTGGTTCTACGGCGCGTTCATCCTGGTCACGGCGATGCTGCACATCGTCAACCACGCGTCCCTGCCGGTCAGCCTGTTCAAGTCCTACTCGGCCTATTCCGGCGCGACGGATGCGATGATCCAGTGGTGGTACGGGCATAACGCCGTCGGCTTCTTCCTGACCACCGGTTTCCTCGGGATGATGTACTACTTCGTGCCGAAGCAGGCCGAGCGTCCGATCTACTCTTATCGCTTGTCCATCGTGCACTTCTGGGCGCTGATCACCCTGTACATCTGGGCCGGCCCGCACCACCTGCACTACACCGCGCTGCCGGACTGGGCTCAGTCCCTGGGCATGGCGATGTCGATCATCCTGCTGGCGCCAAGCTGGGGCGGCATGATCAACGGCATGATGACCCTCTCGGGCGCCTGGCATAAGCTGCGCACCGACCCGATCCTGCGCTTTCTGGTGGTATCGCTGGCGTTCTACGGCATGTCGACCTTCGAAGGCCCGATGATGGCGATCAAGACCGTCAACTCGCTGTCCCACTACACCGACTGGACCATCGGCCATGTACACGCCGGTGCCCTCGGCTGGGTGGCGATGATCTCCATCGGCGCGCTGTACCACATGATCCCCAAGCTGTTCGGCCGCGCGCAGATGCACAGCGTCGGGCTGATCAACACTCACTTCTGGCTGGCCACCATCGGCACCGTGCTCTACATCGCCTCGATGTGGGTCAACGGCATTACCCAGGGCCTGATGTGGCGTGCGATCAACGATGACGGCACCCTCACCTACTCCTTCGTCGAAGCGCTGCAAGCCAGCCATCCGGGCTACATCGTCCGTGCGCTGGGTGGTGCGTTCTTCGCCGCCGGCATGCTGTTCATGGCTTACAACGTCTGGCGCACCGTGCGTGCCTCCGATCCAGAGCAAGCTGAAGCCGCCGCCAAGATCGCCGTCGTGGGAGCCCACTGATGAAGCATGAAGTAGTCGAGAAGAATATCGGCCTGCTGGCCTTCTTCATGGTCATTGCCGTGAGTATCGGCGGCCTGACCCAGATCGTCCCGCTGTTCTTCCAGGACGTGACCAACAAGCCGGTCGAAGGCATGAAACCGCGCACCGCCCTCGAACTGGAAGGCCGTGACGTCTACATCGCCAACGGCTGCGTGGGCTGCCATTCGCAGATGATCCGCCCGTTCCGCGCCGAAACCGAACGCTATGGCCACTACTCGGTCGCCGGTGAAAGCGTGTGGGACCACCCGTTCCTGTGGGGCTCCAAGCGCACCGGCCCGGACCTGGCGCGCGTGGGCGGGCGTTACTCCGATGACTGGCAACGGGCGCACTTGTACAACCCGCGCAACGTAGTGCCTGAATCGAAAATGCCGGCGTATCCGTTCCTCGTGGAACACAAGCTCGACGGCAAGGACACCGCGAAAAAAATGGAAGTCCTGCGCACCCTGGGCGTGCCTTACACCGACGAAGACATCGCCGGTGCGGCTGCCGCAGTCAAGGGCAAGACCGAAATGGACGCACTGGTGGCCTACCTGCAGGGCCTTGGCACCATCATCAAAAGCAAACGGTGACCGGCATGGATATCGGGATGATTCGTGGCCTGGGTACCGTCGTGGTGATGGTGGCCTTTGTCGGCCTGGCGCTCTGGGTGTTCAGCCCACGGCGCAAATCGGAATTTGACGACGCGACCATGCTGCCTTTTGCAGATGACCCCGAAGCCATCAAGCACGTCGAGCAAGCGTCTAGGAGTAACAAAGAATGACTACGTTCTGGAGTCTGTACGTCACAGTCCTCAGTCTGGGTACCATCTTCGCCCTGACCTGGCTGCTGCTGTCGACCCGCAAGGGCCAGCGCGCCGAGCAGACGGACGAGACCGTCGGCCACTCGTTCGATGGCATCGAGGAATATGACAACCCGCTGCCAAAATGGTGGTTCATGCTGTTTGTCGGCACCATCGTCTTCGCCCTCGGCTACCTGGTGCTCTACCCAGGCCTGGGCAACTGGAAAGGCCTGCTGCCGGGTTACAACTACCTCGACAACGACAAGCAAACCGCATTTGCCAACGGCCAGACCGGCTGGACCGGCGTGCATGAATGGGAAAAGGAAATGGCCAGGTCGCAGGCCAAGTTCGGGCCGATCTTCGCCAAGTTCGCCTCGATGCCCATTGAAGAAGTGGCCAAGGACCCGCAAGCGCTGAAGATGGGCGGCCGCCTGTTCGCCTCCAACTGTTCGGTGTGCCACGGCTCCGACGCCAAGGGCGCCTACGGCTTTCCCAACCTGACCGACGCCGACTGGCGCTGGGGCGGCGATGCGGCGACCATCAAGCAAACCATCCTGCAAGGCCGCCATGCGGTGATGCCAGGCTGGGCTGAAGTGATCGGCGAGCAAGGCGTGGCCGACGTCGCCGCCTTCGTGGTGACCAAGCTCGACGGCCGCAAGCTGCCCGAAGGCGCCAAGGCCGACGTCGCCAACGGCGAAAAACTCTTCGCCGCCAACTGCGTGGCCTGCCACGGGCCACAGGGTAAAGGCACCCCGGCCATGGGCGCGCCGGACCTGACCCATCCGGGTGCGTTCATCTACGGTTCGAGCTTCGCCCAACTGCAGCAGACCATCCGCTATGGCCGCCAGGGCCAGATGCCGGCGCAGGAACAACTGCAGGGCAACGACAAGGTGCACTTGCTGGCGGCGTATGTTTACAGTTTGTCCCATGGGGACAAGAAGGCTGAAGAGCAGTAGATCGTTGAGTACATAAAGCCCCGCGTAGCGAATGCTGACGGGGCTTTTTTTTCTGGCTTTCAAACTCCCAAAATAGAACCGCGCTACCGCTCGTAGCCTCGTACTTGCTACGCGCAATCGCAAAGTAGTAACGTAACTACATCAAATTCTACGAAGAGGTCGTCCCATGACCATCACGACCATTTCCAGCCGCGAATTCAACCAAGACACAAGTGGTGCCAAAAAAGCCGCACGCCAAGGGCCGGTATTTATCACTGATCGCGGCAAGCCTGCCCATGTACTGCTAAGCATTGAGGACTACCAGAAACTTACAGGCCTGAAGGCCGACATCGTTGACCTGCTGGTAATGCCGGAAGCGGCCGATATCGACTTCGAAACCGAACGTGCCCTGATCACTCATCGCCCCGTGGACTTGTCTTGATGTATCTACTCGACACCAACGTTATTTCCGAACTTCGTAAAACCCAGGCGGACGCAAACGTCGTCGCCTGGGCCAGAAGCGTCAGTGCGCCACGAATGTTTATTTCTGCGATTACGTTGAAAGAACTGGAAACCGGCGTATTGCGCATCGAGCGCCGAGACCCGGCGCAGGGGAAGGTATTGCGGACCTGGCTCAAACGTCATGTTATGCCCGCTTTCGATGCGCGAATCCTGCCCGTAGACGCTGCGGTTGCGCTGCGCTGCGCCCATCTGCATGTGCCAGATCGAGCCAATGAAAGTGATGCGCTGATCGCCGCTACGGCGCTGGTTCATGGGCTTACCGTTGTCACACGCAACGTCAGCGACTTCAGGTCCAGCGGCGTGCCTCTGATCAATCCATGGGGCGAATGATCGGCTTACCCGCGAAAACCATCCATACTTCACAAGTCAATTGATCCAGATCACATACACCATCATTTGATCACCCCCAATGCGACCAAAGGTCGCAGCCTTCACCTACCACCAGGGGCGTATCATTGGGCCACTGCAACACCCTTATTTTGACCCCGGTTGGCACGTACTGGCCGAGGCAAATCTCCACCGCCGTGGGATGCAATGATGAGCGACCAGATACCGGTACACGACGTTACCCCGCCTGCCAAAACCGTCGACCTTTACGCCGCACGCGAGAAAATCTACACCCGCGCCTTCACCGGGCTGTTTCGCAACCTGCGCATGCTTGGCGGGGCCGGTCTGTTCCTGCTGTACTTCGGCACGGTGTGGCTGAACTGGGGCGGCCACCAGGCGGTGTGGTGGAACCTGCCGGAGCGTAAGTTCTTCATTTTTGGCGCAACCTTCTGGCCGCAGGATTTCATCCTGCTGTCGGGCATCCTCATCGTCGCGGCGTTCGGCCTGTTCTTTATCACGGTGTACGCCGGGCGCGTCTGGTGCGGTTATACCTGCCCGCAAAGCGTGTGGACGTGGATCTTCATGTGGTGCGAAAAGGTCACCGAAGGCGACCGCAACCAGCGCATCAAGCTGGACAAGGCACCGATGGGCGCCAACAAATTCCTGCGCAAATTCAGCAAGCACACGCTGTGGCTGCTGATCGGTTTCGTCACCGGCATGACCTTCGTCGGCTACTTCTCGCCGATCCGCGAACTGGTGTTCGACTTCTTCACCGGCCAGGCCGACGGTTGGTCGTATTTCTGGGTGGGCTTCTTCACCCTCGCCACCTACGGCAACGCCGGCTGGCTGCGCGAGCAGGTGTGCATCTACATGTGCCCCTATGCGCGGTTCCAGAGCGTGATGTTCGACAAAGACACACTGATCGTTTCCTACGACCCACGTCGTGGCGAAGTACGTGGCCCGCGCAAGAAGGGGGCCGACTACAAGGCCCAGGGCCTGGGCGATTGCATTGACTGCACGATGTGCGTGCAGGTGTGCCCCACCGGTATCGACATCCGCGACGGCCTGCAGATCGAGTGCATCGGCTGCGCCGCCTGCATCGACGCCTGCGACAACGTCATGGACAAGATGGAGTACCCCCGCGGCCTGATCAGCTATACCACCGAGCACAACCTGTCCGGGCAGAAAACCCACACGTTGCGCCCGCGCCTGATCGGTTACGCCCTGGTGTTGCTGGCAATGATCAGCCTGCTGGTGGCCGCATTCTTCATGCGCTCGCTGGTGGGCTTCGACGTGAGCAAGGATCGCGTGCTGTACCGCGAAAACGCCGAAGGACGCATCGAAAACGTCTACAGCCTGAAGATCATGAACAAGGACCAGCGTGACCACACCTACGTGCTCGACGCCGCCGGGCTGCCCGATCTCAAGCTGCAGGGCCGGCGCGAAATCAAGGTGGCCGCCGGCGATATCGTCAGCCTGCCGGTCGAGTTGTCGAGTGCACCCGAACAGCTGCCGTCCAGCACCAACGAGGTGACCTTCATCCTCGAAGATGCCGACGACACCAGCGTTCACATTGAAGCCAAGAGCCGATTCATCGGCCCCCAAGTTCGTTAAACAGGGAACACAAGAATGCCCGCCACCACTGCCGCAAGCCCCTGGTACAAGCACCTATGGCCCTGGATCATCATCGGGATCCTGGCCTGCTCGGTGACGCTGACCTTGTCCATGGTGACCATCGCCGTGAACCACCCGGACAACCTGGTCAACGACAACTATTACGAGGCTGGCAAAGGCATCAACCGCTCCCTGGACCGCGAACGTCTGGCCCAGACCCTGCAACTGCGCGGCAAGCTGCACCTGGACGAGCTGACCGGTGAAGTCGAGCTGCATCTGACCGGCTACAGCAACCCGAACACGCTGGAACTGAACCTGATCTCGCCAACCCAGCCAGAGAAGGATCGCAAGATCAACCTGACCCGCAGCGACAGCGAACCCGGCCGCTACATCGGCCAGGTCACCGACAAGGTCGAGGGCCGCCGCTTCGTGGAACTGCTCGGTGTGGAAGGCGACAAGACCTGGCGCCTGTTCGAAGAAGAAGAGGTCAGCCACGACAAGGATTTGCTGCTCGGAGACGAACCGTTGCAAGGCGCCGAAGACCTGAAGAAGTAAAAGATCGCGCTTCGCGGGCAAGCCCACTCCCACATTGGAACGCGTATCCCCTGTGGGAGTGGGCTTGCCCGCGCTGAGGCCCTTCCAGCCACCAAAGATCCCGACCATGACCACCCCCTGCTACCACTGCGCCCTGCCCGTCCCCGCCGGCAGCCGGTTCACCACCGACATCCTCGGCGAGCGTCGCGAGCTCTGCTGCCCGGGTTGCCAGGCAGTGGCCGAGGCGATTGTGGCGGGCGGGCTGGAAAGCTATTACCAGCACCGCAGCGAAGCCTCGGCCAACCCCGAGGCGCTGCCGGTGCAATTGGTGGACGAACTGGCGCTGTACGACCGCGCCGATGTGCAAAAGCCGTTCGTGCGCCACACCGGCGAGTTCGCTGAAGCCACCCTGCTCATGGAAGGCATCAGTTGCGCGGCCTGTGGCTGGTTGATCGAGAAACACCTGCGCGGCCTGCCGGCGGTGGCCGAGGCGCGGCTGAACCTGTCCAACCACCGCCTGCATGTGCGCTGGGCCGACGACCAGTTACCGTTGAGCCAACTGCTCGGTGAACTGCGCCATATCGGCTATGCCGCCCACCCCTATCAAGCCGACCGTGCCGCCGAACAACTGGCCGGCGAGAATCGCCTGGCCCTGCGCCAACTGGGCGTTGCCGGGCTACTGTGGTTCCAGGCCATGATGGCAACCATGGCCACCTGGCCTGAATTCAATATCGACCTCAGCCCCGAGTTGCATGTGATCCTGCGCTGGGTCGCGATGTTTCTTACAACCCCCATCGTGTTCTACAGCTGTGCGCCGTTTTTCAAAGGAGCGCTGCGCGACCTGCGCACACGCCACCTGACCATGGACGTGTCGGTGTCCCTGGCCATTGGCGGGGCTTATCTGGCGGGAATCTGGACCGCGATCACCGGCGTTGGCGAGCTGTATTTCGATGCGGTCGGCATGTTCGCGCTGTTCCTGCTGGCCGGGCGCTACCTGGAGCGGCGTGCCCGCGAACGCACCGCCGCCGCCACCGCGCAGTTGGTCAACCTGCTGCCCGCCTCGTGCCTGCGCCTGGCAGCGGACGGGCAGAGCGAACGCATCCTGCTCGGCGAACTGATCGTGGGTGATCGGGTGCTGGTGCATCCTGGCGCGGTGCTGCCAGCGGACGGCGTAATTCTGGAAGGCCAGTCCAGCGTCGATGAATCCCTGCTGACCGGCGAATACCTGCCGCAGCCACGTTGCGCCGGCGATGCCGTCACCGCTGGCACGCTCAACGTCGAAGGTGCGCTGACCGTCCAGGTGCGTGCCCTGGGCCACGACACGCGCCTGTCTGCCATCGTGCGCCTGCTGGAGCGTGCCCAGGCCGAAAAACCGCGCCTGGCGCAAATCGCCGACCGCGCCGCGCAGTGGTTTCTGCTCGGCTCCCTGCTGGCGGCTGCGGTGATCGGCCTGGTGTGGTGGGGGCTTGATGCATCGAGGGCGTTCTGGGTTGTATTGGCAATGCTGGTAGCGACCTGCCCCTGCGCGCTGTCCCTGGCTACCCCCACCGCCCTCACCGCCGCCACCGGCACGCTGCACACTCTCGGCTTGCTGCTGACCCGTGGTCATGTGCTGGAAGGCCTGAACCAGATCGACACGGTGATTTTCGACAAGACCGGCACGCTCACCGAAGGGCGCCTGGCATTGCGCGCCATCAGGCCCCTGGGCGAACTGGACAGCGACCAGTGCCTGGGCCTCGCCGCGGCGCTGGAAAACCGCTCCGAACATCCGATTGCCCGCGCCTTCGGGCGCGCGCCACTGGCTGCCGATGACGTGTTGAGCAGCCCCGGTCTGGGCCTGGAAGGACGTGTGGGCGAGCGCCTGCTGCGCATCGGCCAACCCGGTTTTGTCTGTGAACTGAGCGCCAGCCCGGTCCCGGCATCTCCAGACGACGCAGGGCAATGGCTGCTGCTGGGCGACCAGCGCGGTGCGCTCGCCTGGTTCGTGCTCGACGACCGCCTGCGCAGCGATGCGCCAGCTTTGCTCGCCGCGTGCAAGGCCCGTGGCTGGCGTACCCTGCTGCTGTCGGGGGACAGCTCGCCGATGGTCGCCAGCGTCGCTGCCGAATTAGGCATCGATGAAGCGCACGGCGGCTTGCGTCCCGACGACAAACTGCACGTGCTGCAACGCCTGCACAAAGAAGGCCGCAAGGTGCTGATGCTCGGCGACGGTGTCAACGATGTGCCGGTACTGGCCGCCGCCGATATCAGCGTGGCGATGGGCTCGGCCACGGACCTGGCCAAAACCAGCGCCGATGCGGTGCTGCTGTCCAACCGCCTGGAAGCGCTGGTACAGGCTTTTACCTTGGCGCGTCGCACACGCCGGGTCATCATTGAAAACCTGCTGTGGGCCGGGTTGTACAATGGCCTGATGTTGCCGTTCGCCGCCCTGGGGTGGATCACCCCGATCTGGGCGGCTATCGGCATGTCCCTCAGTTCGTTGACGGTGGTGCTCAATGCCCTGCGCCTGACTCGCCTGCCGAGTGCGCCGGCCGCCAGTGCCCCCTTGATCAATCGCCCGCTGCCGGCCTGAGCCGCGCGGGCATGGAGTGCAGATGCCAGCTCTATACGTGATGATTCCGGCGGCGCTGCTGTTAGTGGGCGTGGCCATCTACATTTTCTTCTGGGCGGTGGACAGCGGTCAGTACGAAGACCTCGACGGCCCGGCCCACAGCGTGCTGTTCGACGACCAGGACCCCAATCACCTGGCCGCCATCGACGAAGCCAACCGCGCCGAGCCGCCACCCAAAGCGCCGCCGCATGCTTGATTTGGCGCCTTTGCTGGTCTCTGCGCTGATCCTCGGCCTGCTCGGCGGTGGCCATTGCCTGGGCATGTGTGGCGGGTTGATGGGGGCGCTGACCCTGGCGATTCCCAAGGAACAGCGCAGCCGCCGTTTTCGTCTGCTGCTGGCGTACAACCTGGGGCGCATCGTCAGTTACGCCACTGCCGGATTGCTGATCGGCCTGGCCGGGTGGGCGGTCGCCAACAGTCCGGCGGCGATGTTCATGCGGGTACTGGCCGGGTTGCTGCTGATCAGCATGGGCCTGTACCTGGCCGGCTGGTGGAGCGGCCTGACCCGTATCGAAAGCCTCGGCCGCGGCCTGTGGCGGCACATCCAGCCGATTGCCAACCGCCTGCTGCCGGTCTCAAGCCTGCCCCGCGCTTTGCTGTTGGGCGCGCTGTGGGGCTGGTTGCCGTGCGGATTGGTCTACAGCACCCTGCTGTGGGCCGCGAGCCAGGGCAATGCATTGGACAGCGCCTTGCTAATGCTGGCGTTCGGCCTGGGCACCTGGCCGGTGTTGCTGGCCACCGGGCTGGCCGCCGAACGCGTCACCACGCTATTGCGCAAGCGCAGCGTGCGCCGGGCCGGTGGTTTGCTGGTGGTGCTGTTCGGCCTCTGGACCTTGCCGGGGCCGCACCAGCACTGGCTGATGGGCCACTGACCCGCCTGTGGCATAGCGCCGCTCCCCGTTGACGCAAATCAACATGCCCTCCCCACCCTGCCCCTAGACTCGGCCCACTTGCCAATCCGGGGGACCGCCCGCATGCTCGACGCCATTCGTTGGGACACAGACCTGATTCACCGCTACGACCTGGCGGGGCCGCGCTATACGTCCTACCCCACCGCCGTACAATTCGACAGCCAGGTCGGCACCTTCGACCTGCTGCATGCGTTGCGCGACAGTCGCAAAGCCACCCGGCCGTTGTCGCTGTATGTGCACGTGCCGTTCTGCGCCAACATCTGCTACTACTGCGCCTGCAACAAAGTGATCACCAAGGACCGCGGTCGCGCCCAGGCCTACCTGCAGCGCCTGATGCAAGAGATCCAGCAGGTGGCCTGCCACCTCGACCCGAAACAGCCGGTGGAGCAACTGCATTTCGGCGGTGGTACGCCGACCTTTCTCAGCCACGACGAGTTGCGCCAGGTGATGGCACACCTGCGCCAGCACTTCAATGTGCTGGACGACGATTCGGGCGACTACGGCATCGAAATCGACCCTCGCGAAGCCGACTGGGCAACCATGGGCCTGCTGCGCGAATTGGGCTTCAACCGCGTGAGCATTGGCGTACAGGACCTCGACCCCGAGGTGCAACGGGCGGTCAACCGCCTGCAAAGCCTGGAAGAAACCCGCGCGGTGATCGACGCGGCGCGCACCCTGCAATTTCGCTCGATCAATATCGACCTGATCTACGGCCTGCCCAAGCAGTCGCCGATCAATTTTGCGCGCACCGTGGAAGAAGTCATCAGCCTGCAGCCAGACCGCCTGTCGGTGTTCAACTACGCGCATCTGCCGGAACGCTTCATGCCCCAGCGGCGCATTCATACCGACGACCTGCCCTCGCCAGCAGAAAAACTATTGATGTTGCAAACCACCATCGAGCAGTTGACCCAGGCGGGTTATCGCTACATCGGCATGGACCATTTCGCGCTGCCGGACGACGAACTGGCCATCGCCCAGGAAGAAGGCACCCTGCAACGCAACTTCCAGGGCTATACCACTCACGGGCATTGCGATTTGATTGGCTTGGGGGTTTCAGCGATCAGCCAGATCGGCGATCTGTACTGCCAGAACAGCAGCGACCTCAACCAGTACCAGAACGCCCTGGCAGGCGCGCAACTGGCCACCAGTCGCGGCCTGATCTGTACCACCGACGACCGCTTGCGGCGGGCGGTGATCCAGCAGTTGATCTGCAATTTCAGCTTGGGATTCGAGGCCATCGAGCGGGCGTTCAACATCGATTTTCGCGGCTATTTCGACGAACTGTGGCCGCAATTGCAAACGATGGCCGCCGACGGTTTGATCGAGCTGGACGCGCTGGGCATCCGCGTGCTGCCGGCCGGGCGCCTGCTGGTGCGCTCGGTGTGCATGGTGTTCGATGCGTACCTTGAGCACCAGAACCGGCAGCGTTTCTCGCGGGTGATCTGATTACATCGACAGCGAGGCCGCTTTCATTGCATCGTCGCCGCTCATGCCTTTCATCGCCTTGGCCAGCGAGATCTGAGCCGACATCAGGCCCGCCAGCAGCGAACTGATCTCGCCCTGCAATGCGCTGGTCCTGGCGCGTGCCTCTTCAGGGGAAAGGTTATTGGCCATGGCTACCGCCGCCAGTTCGGCTTGTTTTTCGGCGATCTGCTGTTTCAACTGGCGGATCATTTTCAGTACCTGCTTGACGTTGTCATCCAGGCCACTGTCGTCGATATCCGCATTGCTGCTCTTGGCTTTACCTGCAGCCTGGAAAGCCGCAGCGGAAACGGTCACCGTCACACCTTCAACCGCTTTGGTTTCAGTGCTCTTTTCAACCGCAGGTACTTTTTCATTGGCCTCGGTCGCCGGCTTCGCGTCGGGCACAATCGGGACCCGCACAGTAGGGTTGTAGGCACTGATAACAGACATTATCCGAGCTCCGTCTAAAGGATATGCCCCTTTATCGACCTCAATATCGGGATCTTTAGACAAGCGGCGGTTTGTTCTAGAGGCTGGCCTCGCCGGCCTCCAGTGCGTTACCCTTACGTCTTATGTGTGATTTCCCACAAGGATTTAAGAAATGTCCGAGCCAGTCAAACTGCGCGCTCACAGCCAGGCCCATTGCAAGGACTGCAGCCTGGCCCCCCTCTGCCTGCCACTTTCATTGAATCTGGAAGACATGGATGCGCTGGACGACATCGTTAAACGCGGCCGCCCACTGAAAAAAGGCGAGTTCCTGTTTCGCCAGGGCGACAAGTTCGATTCCGTTTATGCAGTGCGTTCAGGGGCGTTGAAGACGTTCAGCCTCAGCGACGGCGGCGAAGAACAAATCACCGGCTTCCATTTGCCCAGCGAACTGGTCGGGCTGTCCGGGATGGACACCGAGATGCATCCGGTGTCGGCGCAGGCACTGGAGACTACCTCGGTGTGCGAAATTCCCTTCGAGCGCCTGGACGAATTGGCCTTGCAGCTGCCGCAATTGCGCCGTCAATTGATGCGCGTGATGAGCCGCGAGATCCGTGACGATCAACAGATGATGCTGCTGCTGTCGAAAAAAACCGCCGACGAGCGCATCGCGACCTTCCTGGTCAACCTGTCGGCACGTTTCCGCGCCCGTGGGTTTTCTGCCAATCAGTTCCGCCTGAGCATGTCGCGCAATGAAATCGGCAATTACCTGGGCCTGGCGGTGGAAACTGTGTCCCGCGTGTTTACCCGCTTTCAGCAGAACGCGTTGATTGCCGCCGAGGGCAAAGAAGTGCATATCCTCGATCCCATCCAGCTCTGCGCCCTGGCCGGCGGTTCCCTGGAAGTGTGATCCAGGACCTGCGGCCAAGCGAACCCGCGAGGCCGCAGGTATACTTCGAGTCCTCTTTTCGCCCAGGACTCTTCGACGATGACCTTCGATTCGTTCGACATCAAATCCCTGATCCGCCCCGTCATCGACTTCCCCAAGCCTGGGGTGATCTTCCGTGACATCACACCGTTATTCCAATCGCCCCGCGCCCTGCGCCTGGTCGCCGACAGCTTTGCCCAGCGCTATGTCGAAGCCGACTTCAGCCATATCGGCGCGATGGATGCCCGAGGCTTCCTGATCGGCTCGATCATTGCCTACCAGCTCAATAAACCGCTGATCCTGTTTCGCAAGCAAGGCAAGCTGCCGGCTGACGTGCTGGCTGAGGGTTACCAGACCGAATATGGCGAAGCCTTCCTTGAAGTCCACGCCGACAGCCTGTGTGAAGGTGATTCAGTGCTGATGTTCGATGACTTGATCGCCACCGGCGGCACCCTGATTGCTGCGGCGAACCTGGTGCGGCGAATGGGCGCGAACATCTTTGAGGCGGCGGCGATTATCGATTTGCCGGAGCTGGGTGGGTCGCAGCGGTTGGAGGATATGGGCATACCGACTTTTTGCCTGACGCAGTTTGCGCTGACCGAGCGATAAATATTGCCTTGGCTGGCCTCATCGGGGGCAAGCCCCCTCCCACAGTTTGATTGTGAACCCAGTCAAACCTGTGGGAGGGGGCTTGCTCCGGTACAAACCGGGGACATCGTTTACATTTCTAACCGGGGACATGGTTTACAGGTTAATACGCATGATCAGGAGGTAACTGATCATGCCCTGGAACCAAGAGTCTCCGATGAATCAACGAATCAGACTGGTTGCCGACTGGCTTTCTGGCAACTACACCAAAAGCCAGTTGGCACGTCGCTTTGACGTTAGTCGGCCTACGGTCGACAAATGGATTGCCCGGCACAACGGCGATTTAAAGTCCTTATCCGAGCTGTCCCGACGACCTCACAACAGCCCAAATAAAACCGACGACGAGATCTTGGCTCGTGTGGTGGCGATGAAGGAGGCCCACGATAAATGGGGGCCTAAGAAGCTTCTCGAACTATTACGGCTTGAAGATCCTTCCGTCGCCTGGCCTTCTCCAAGTACAGCGGGCCAGTGGCTTGAACGACTTGGGCTCGTCAACAAACGACGTTTCAAGCGCCGGCACAGTATTTCCCAGGCAGAAATGCGAGAGGCCAACGAACCTAACAAGACTTGGTGCGCTGATTACAAAGGGCAATTCAAGATGCTTGACGCGCAGATGTGCTTCCCTTTGACCGTTACAGACCACGCGTCCCGGATGATTCTGGCGTGCAGGGCCCATCCCCAGATCAAGACCCAGCCAGTAAAACAAGCATTTGAAAGGCTTTTTCAGGAGTACGGCATGCCGGAAGTTATCCGTTCGGACAACGGGGTTCCGTTCGCCTCTCCGGGTCTGGCAAGAATGTCCACATTGGCAGTTTGGTGGATTCGTCTGGGCATCTATCCGGAGCGCACCATGCCAGGAAGACCCGCCCAGAATGGTCGCCATGAGCGAATGCACCGTAGTTTGAAACTTGAGCTGCCCATAGGGAAAAACTTAGTCGAGCAGCAGCTTTTGCTGGAGCATTTCAGGCATGAGTTCAATTACGTACGCCCTCATGAAGCCCTCGGCATGAAACGTCCGGGAGACCTATATGTGCCGTCTACCCGACTTTACCCAGGCTGTTTGCCCGATGTGGAGTATCCCGCAGAAATGAGGGTTCGCAGCGTCAGACAGGACGGATCGATCAAATGGAACGGCAAGTTGTTATTTGTCAGCGAGGCACTATCTGGGGAAAGGATAGGACTCAAAGAAGTTGAAGATGATGTTTGGGATTTGTACCTGTGTGATTATCCCCTGGGGAGGCTTGGGCGAGGTATGACCCGCGTCCAGGCCTCAAATGTGTAAACGATGTCCCCGGTTTCAGATGTAAACGATGTCTACGGTTCTACACCCCGATGAGGCCCGAAAGAGCACTGCACATCACAACCCCATCTGCTTGCTGATGATCTCGTTCATCACTTCCCGCGTCCCGCCACCAATCGACAGGATACGATTGTCACGATACAACCGCTCCACCAGGTTGCCGCGCATATAGCCCTGGCCACCCAGGATCTGCACCGCGTCATAGGTCACCCGGTCGGCGGTGTCGGTGGCCAGGTTCTTGGCCATGGAAATCTCCTTGATCACACTCCTGCCCGCCGCCATCTTCGCCGCCTGGCGATAGGTGAATTCCCGCGAGACTTCAACCGCCGTAGCCATCTCCGCCAGACGATGCTTGAGCACCTGGAACTTGCCGATGGGTTTGCCGAAGGCTTCGCGCTGGGCCGCCCAGTTGAGACTTTCTTCCAGTGCCAATTGCGCCGTTATATTGGCCATCAACGCCAGGGCCAGGCGCTCGCTCTGAAAATTACCCATGATGCAGGCGAAGCCCATGTTCTCGGCGCCTATCAGGTTGCCTACCGGCACCTGGCAGTCGTCAAAAAACAATTCGGCCGTGTCCGACGCCCACCAGCCCATTTTTTTGAGCGGTTGGCCGACCGTGAAGCCGGGGGTGCCTTTTTCAATCAGCAACAGGCTGATGCCGGCGAACCCAGGCCCGCCGGTGCGTACGGCAACGGTATAGAAGTCGGCACGGATACCACTGGTGATAAAAGCCTTACTGCCGCTGACGCGGTAATAATCACCCTGGCGAACGGCGCGGGTCTGCAGATTGGCCACATCGGAACCACCGCCAGGTTCGGTCACGGCCAGGGCGATGATCTTCTCGCCCGACAGCACTTGCGGAGCCACACGCTCGCGCACCTCGGGCCGCGCCCATTTGACGACAGGGGGCAGGCCGATATCCAACGAACCAAGCCCCGCCACCACGCCGCCCGAGCCACAGCGCATCAGCTCTTCACTGGCCGCCACCTTGGCGAACACATCGCCCTCGTGGCTGCCACCCAGGCTTTCGGGATAACCGATGCCGAGGATCCCCGCCGCGCCAGCCTTGAGGTACAACTCGCGGGGGAAGCTGTGCGCTTCCTCCCATTGCTCGACACCCGGCAGTATTTCGCGCTCGACAAAACGGCGCACGCTGTCGCGAACCAATTGGTGGCTGGGGTCGAAGTAGTCCTGATAGGCAGACATCGGCAAGCTCCATGGCGAGATGGAGCGAACTTACCAAGCGCTTGCTTGGTTATCAAGGCAGATGAAATGTAGGCTTCATCACAGAACCAATGTGGGAGGGGGCTTGCCCCCGATTGCGGTGCACCAGCAACGAATTTGTTGACTGACACTCCGCTATCGGGGGCAAGCCCCCTCCTACATTAGGTTTTGCGGTGGCTTTTAGAGGGCGATCGGCTTGCGGCCAGCGAACGAGTGCGCCAAGGTGCCGCCGTCGACCAGCTCCAACTCGCCACCCAGCGGCACACCGTGGGCGATGCGCGAAGTGATCAGCCCCTTGTTGGTCAGCAACTGGGCGATGTAATGCGCCGTCGCTTCGCCTTCCACCGTCGGGTTGGTTGCCAGGATTACTTCACTGAAGGTGCCCTGCTCTTCAATCCGCGCCACCAGTTGCGGGATGCCGATCGCTTCCGGCCCCAGGCCATCCAGCGGCGACAAGTGACCTTTGAGCACGAAGTAACGCCCGCGGTAGCCGGTTTGCTCCACCGCGTATACATCCATTGGCCCTTCCACCACGCACAGCAGCGTGTCATCGCGACGTGGGTCGGCGCATTGCGGGCAGAGTTCTTCTTCGGTGAGGGTGCGGCACTGGCGGCAGTGGCCTACGCCTTCCATGGCCTGGCTCAGGGCCTGGGCCAAGCGGGTACCGCCGCTGCGATCACGTTCCAGCAATTGCAGCGCCATGCGCTGGGCAGTTTTCTGGCCGACGCCCGGCAAGGTGCGCAGGGCGTCGATCAGTTGGCGAATCAGAGGGCTGAAGCTCATGGGCGTAGGGTCCGACAAAACAACGAGACGCGGTTTATACCCGCGCCCCGGATTAGCGTCAAATGCTCAATCCTGTGCGACGCGCACCACCAACTTGCCGAAGTTGCGCCCTTCGAGCAAACCAATGAAGGCTTCAGGCGCCTGCTCCAGGCCGTCGACCACGTCTTCGCGGAACTTGATCTTGCCGTCGCGCACCCACGGCGCCATGGCGCTCAGGAACTCGGGCTGGCGATCACCGTAGTCATCGAAAACGATAAAGCCCTGGATGCGCACGCGCTTGGTCAGCAAGGTGCGTTGCAGCGCCGGCAGACGATCAGGGCCGCTTGGCGCTTCATGGGCGTTGTACCCGGCGATCAGTCCGCACAGGGGGACTCGCGCCTTGGGGTTGAGCAGCGGCATCACCGCATCGAACACCTTGCCACCGACGTTTTCGTAATAAATGTCGACGCCGTTGAAACAGGCCAGCGCCAGCTCACTGGCGAAATCTGCGCCCTTGTGATCGATACAGGCATCAAAACCCAGCTCATCCACCACGTAGCGGCACTTGTCCGCACCGCCGGCAATCCCCACCACGCGCAAGCCCTTGAGCTTGGCGACCTGGCCTACCACCGAGCCCACCGCACCGGAGGCCGCCGCTACGACCAGAGTTTCACCGGCCTTGGGCTGGCCAATGTCCATCAGGCCCATGTAGGCGGTCACGCCTGGCATGCCCAATACGCCGAGCGCCATCGATGGGCTCGCCAAACCGTTGGGCACTGGCATCAGGTTGCGGCCATCGCAAATGCTGTGGCTTTGCCAGCCGGTGGAGCCGACCACCAGGTCGCCCACCTCGAATTTCGGATTGCGCGATTGCTCGACGCGGCTGACAGCGCCACCGGTCATCACCTCGTCGATTTCCACCGGCGCGGCGTAGGACGGCGCGTCGCTCATGCGTCCGCGCATGTAGGGGTCCAGCGACAGGTACAGCGTCTTGAGCAACACCTGACCGTCCGCCAGCTCTGGCAGGTTGACGCGTTCGAGGCGGAAATTTTCCGGAGTCGGCGCGCCTTGCGGGCGTGAGACCAGGACGATGCGTTGGTTGAGCGTCGGTTCTTGAGGCATCAGGGGCTCCCTTGGGGAATGCATGAGTATAGGGTGCAGACCCCGATTGCAGCGCCAGGGTTCAGATCCGATAGGCACAAACAAAAATGCCAGGCACGAGGCCTGGCATTGGAGTGCAGTTGAAAACCGACCGATTAGAACGGCAGCTTCATACCGGGTGGCAGTTGCATGCCAGCGGTCACGCCGCCCATTTTTTCCTGGCTGTTGGCTTCGATCTTGCGCACGGCGTCGTTGACAGCCGCGGCGAACAAGTCTTCCAGCACTTCACGGTCGTCATCGCTGACGCCCTCGAGCAGGCTTGGGTCGATGCTGACGCGCTTGATGTCGTGACGACCGGTCATCACCACGCTGACCATATCGCCACCGGCTTTACCGGTGACTTCGGCGTTGGCCAGTTCTTCCTGCATCTTGGCCATTTTTTCCTGCATCTGCTGCGCCTGCTTCATCAGGCCGGCCATGCCACCTTTCATCATGGGAATCACCTCAAAAGTACGTGGATCAAATTAGTCGCCCGGTTCATGACGCCTGGGGCGTCGGGGCTTCGACAGGTTCAATAGTATCGTGACGGACGACCGCACCGAACTGTTGCATCATTTGTTGGATAAGCGGATCCGCCTGGATCGACTCCTCGGCCTCGCGCTGACGGCCCAGGCGCCGACGCGTCGCCGCCTGGGCCGGGGTTTCCTGCTCGGGCTTGATCAGCTCGATGGCGATGGTCAGCGTGCGCCCATGGTACTGGTTGAGCGCATCGTTGAGCCGGCGCTGCTGGGTGGCATTGAACAGGGCGCTGTGGGCCGGGTCCAGGTGCAGCAGCCAGTGGTCACCGTCGATGGCGATCAGCGTGCAGTTGGCGGCGATACTGCCGGTCATGCCGGAGATCGGCAATTTCGGAAACAATTCCAGCCACTGCAGGGCCAGGCCGGTGGCCGGGGCGGCGGCGGGCTCTACCTCCGGCTCGGGGGCCGGCTCGGCGGTGTGCTCGCTGGCCAGTTCGTCCAGGTAGCTGTAGGCCGAATCCATGTCCGGCTCGATGTAGTCTTCGTCCAGCGGCGGCTCGTCGTCGAGGTCGATGCCGGGGGTGGCGGCTTCAACCTGGGCCACGGTCGGCTCCGGCACAGGCGCGGATACCCACTCAGGGGCATCCGGCACCACGCTGTCCGGGGTCGGCGTGGGCATCGGGGTCAATTCCGGCTGCTCGCCGGTGGTCTCCAGTACCGGCTCCACGGCGGGCTGTTGCTCGGGCTCGACGGGCGCTTCAACCGGGTCATTCCAGGGCAGATCGACCACCAGGGCAACTTCGGGTTGGGGCTCTGGCTCGATAACCGGTTCAGGCTCGGCCACCGCAGCGGCAACGACAGGCTCGGGAACCGCTGCGGGCGCAGCCACTACTGGCACGACTACCGCCGCGCCAGCCACTGGTTTGGCGGAATCAACTGTGGCCTGGCTGATCCCCACTGGCTTTAGCGGCTGTCTCGGCGCATCCGCCGAGTCTGCGGGCCGGAACGCCAGCATCCGCAGCAACACCATCTCGAAGCCACCGCGCGGGTCCGGCGCCAGGGGCAGGTCGCGGCGCCCGATCAGGCCCATCTGGTAGTAGAATTGCACGTCTTCAGCCGGCAGCGCCTGGGCCAGCGCCAATACGCGGTCGCGGTCGCCATGGCCGTTGTCGACACCCTCAGGCAATGCCTGGGCGATGGCGACGCGGTGCAGCACATTGAGGATTTCCGAGAGCACGCCATTCCAGTCCGGGCCCTGCTCCGACAAATGGCGCACGGCTTCGAGCAACGCCTTGGCGTCACCCTCGATCAGCGCGTGCAGCACGTCGAACACCTGGCCGTGGTCCAGCGTGCCGAGCATGGCGCGCACATCGGCGGCCATGACCTTGCCTTCGCCAAAGGCGATGGCCTGGTCGGTGAGGCTCATGGCATCACGCATCGAGCCATCGGCGGCGCGGCCCAGCAGCCACAGCGCGTCGTCTTCGAACGGTACGTTCTCGACGCCAAGCACGTGGGTCAGATGCTCGACTACCCGCTCAGGCGTCATGTTCTTCAGGGAGAACTGCAGGCAGCGCGACAAAATCGTCGCAGGAAGTTTCTGCGGGTCGGTGGTCGCCAGGATGAATTTGACGTAGGGCGGCGGCTCTTCAAGGGTTTTCAACAGTGCGTTGAAGGAATGGCTGGAAAGCATGTGCACTTCGTCGATCAGGTAGACCTTGAAGCGGCCACGGCTCGGCGCGTACTGCACGTTATCGAGCAGCTCGCGGGTGTCTTCGACCTTGGTGCGGCTCGCGGCGTCGATCTCGATCAGGTCGACGAAACGCCCTTCGTCGATCTCGCGGCAGACCGAACAGGTGCCGCAAGGTGTCGATGTGATACCCGTCTCACAGTTCAGGCACTTGGCGATGATGCGCGCAATCGTGGTCTTGCCCACCCCGCGTGTACCGGTGAACAGGTAGGCGTGGTGCAGCCGTTGGCTGTCCAAGGCATTGATCAGAGCCTTGAGCACATGGGTCTGGCCGACCATTTCGCGGAACGAGCGCGGGCGCCATTTACGTGCAAGAACCTGATAACTCATCGAAAACCGTCGCAACTGGGAAGCGGAAGCCGGTAATGCTAGCGGAGCAAGGGGGAAATTGCATCCGGCACGCTCGTCTAATCTGACTAAGCTGACCTCAAAGGCTGCGCCAAGGCCTGAACCCGGAGAGCATATGCGCGTAGTCCTGGGCGCTTTATGGATGATAGCCACGACCCTTCTGGCGGCACCCGCGCCGTTGCGCTTCTCGATTTCCGACAGCTGGGCGATGCCCATGGTGCACCTTGAGAACGGCCGCCCGACCCAGGGCATCCTGTATGACGTGATGGTAAGCCTGGCCACTCAGGTCGGCCAGCCCGCCCAGTTCCAGGTGCTGGCCCGTGCGCGCCTGGCCAATGCCATGGGCCATGGGGAAATCGATGTGCGTTGTTACGTCGCCCGGGAGTGGTTCGACAACGTACCCGGCGACTACCTCTGGAGCGTACCGCTGATGATGCAGCGCAATGTGTTGACCAGCATCCACCCTCAACTGATGCCGGTAGCCAGGCTGTTGCCGCAGGCGGTAGGAACGGTGCTCAACTACCGCTACCCCCTCCTCGACCCATTATTTGCCGATGGCCGGCTGACCCGCGACGACGCGCGCAGCGAAGAGCAGGTGCTGCAAAAGCTGGTGGCCGGGCGTTATGCCTATGCAGTGAGCAACGAATGGATACTGGATCGCTTCAATCAGCAACTGCCGATCGACCGTCGCCTGCATAAAGTCGCCGTGATCGAAGAACAATTCCTGGGCTGTATCGTGCGCAACGATCCCAGCGTGCCGGTGCAACAGATCCTGCGCACCCTGTTGCGCATGAAGCAGTCCGGCGAAATCGACGACATCATCCAGCTGTACACCGGGGAGAACGCACCCAGCGTGTCTCCAGACTGATAGCGGCCACGCTGGCCAGCACCATCAGCCCACCCAGCACCAACTGCAGGCCGATGTGTTCACCGAGCAGCAGCGCCGCCATCGCCATCGCAACCGGTGGCACCAGGTACATCGCCACCGAGGCGCGGCTGACCTCGACATGCTTGAGCACATAGCCCCAGGCCAGGTACGCCAGGGCGCTGGGAAAGACACCGAGCACCAGTACCGCCAGGTTGACCGACATCGGCGCCCTTATGACCGCAGCAGGCAGGCCCGGCAGGTTCACGCCCAGCATCAGGGTGCCGAACCACACCATGTAGCAGGCAAGGGTCAGCGGGCTGTAGCGGTGCGCGTAATGCCTCTGCACCGCGAAATACACGCTCCAGGACAGTGCAGCCAGCAGGATCAGCAAGCCGCGTGGATCCAGGTCGGCCATGCCTTGATCGCCCCGGATCACCACCAGCACACCACACAGCCCCAGCAGCACGCACCCCCAGCGCCAGGCGCTGACCCGCTCCTTCAAGCAGAAGAACGCAATCAACACGCTGAACAACGGCGCCGACTGCGCCAGCACGCTGGACGCCGACGCCGTCACCCATTGCTGGCCGCTGTTAAGGCTGGTGTGGTGCAGGAACACGCCGAAAAAACCCAGTACCAGCAGCCACGGCAGATCCCGCAGGCGTGGCCGACCGATGCCCATCACCAGCGCCAACGCGCCCATGAACACCGACGCGATCAAAAACCGCAGCAGCGCCAGTTGGCCAGGGCTGTAGCTGTGCAGCCCGAGGTGCACACCAATCGGCGAATACGCCCAACAAAGGATGACGGCGGCAACCACTAGCGTTAGCTTTACGGGGGATGGGGCATTCATCGACGGCATCCGGGGCACTGAGAAGGAATGCCGTCAGTCTTGGCCCGCGCCAGGCGCAGCACAATTAAGCGTTTCTGACTTCTGAGATCACTGGAACTGAGCAATGGAACTGGCCCAACTGAAAATGGTGCGAGCCGTGGCGCAAACCGGCAGCGTGGCCCAGGCCGCCCTGCAATTGCACTGCGTGCCGTCCAACATCACCACGCGCATCAAGCAGCTGGAAAGCGAGTTGGGCACGCCGTTGTTCATTCGCGCAGGACGCGGCCTGGCGATCAGTGCCGCCGGGGAGGTTTTTCTGGATTATTGCGAGCGCATCCTGGCGCTGGTGGACGAGTCCAGACGCGCGGTGGAGGCCAACGCGATGCCTCGCGGCACCCTGCGCATCGGCGCGGTGGAGTCCAGCGCCAGCGGGCGCCTGCCGCCGCTGCTGGCTGAATATCATCGGCGCTATCCCGACGTCAGCCTGGAACTGGTCACCGGCGCCTGGGCGCAGCTGCTGGACGACCTGCAGCACCATCGGCTCGACGTGGCGCTGGTGGCGTCAGCCAATTCCCGCACGAAGCTGGAACATAGCGTGGTGTACCGCGAACGCCTGGTGCTGATCGCCAGTGCAGCCAGCGCGCCGATCCAGGGCGCCGCAGATCTGGCGGGCCGCACCTTGCTGGTCTGGCCAGTGGGCTGCCCGTATCGCGCCGCCCTGGAGAACTGGCTCAAGCCCCATGACCTCACGCCCGCCATTGCCAGCTACGCCAGCTGGGGCACGATCATTGGCTGCGTCAGCGCAGGGATCGGCGTGGCCCTGGCGCCGGAAGGCATCCTGGCTCGGTATGAACAGGTCGATCAGTTGGCGTCGTATCGATTCGAGGAACTGGCGCCGGTTGATAACCTGCTGTTCTGGAACCCAGACAGCCAGCGGCACCTGGCACGGGATGCGTTTGCCCAGCTGTTGCGCGAGACCTTCGGCTGATCGGGCTGAGCTGACGCAGAGCGTCACGGGCTGCATTCCCATGCGGGAGCGTGGGAGCGATCCTCGCGCCTGACAGGATCAGCGCTTCGGCGCAGCCAACCGTGCGTATTGCTCCTGACTGATCCAGCCCGTGAACGAGCGGTCATCGGCATTGATGAATTCGACCTGTGCCCAACCGTCCTTGAAGGCGAGCACCCCTACCACGTCATTCTTGACGATGTAGGGACGCTTGGCGGCTTTCGCACCGGGGATTTTCAGCAGGTAAGCCTTGTCGGCCGATACCGTTACCAGGCCGATCCATTTTTTCCTGGCGGTCTGGCTCAGTTCCAGACCGGTGGCTATTTCCGGCATCAACACATTGATGCAGCCGGGATGCTGACGCCCTTGCGCCACGGTCAGGGTCACGCCATCGGACGATGCCGCCACGCTGCCGGGATAAGCCACATCGCGCCAGGTAGTCAGCGCCTCGGGCGGGCCTTGCAGAAAAAAGCTACAGCCCCGCTTCACGCCCTCGCCCATGTCTTCGGCGTAGAACCCTTCGACCTGATGCTGCGGCGTCACCGCCAGCATCAGCCCTTCGTACTTGCCCGACTGCAACGCGGCCGAACCTGCAAAGGCAGGCACCACGGCGCACAGCGACAACACACCTGCCACCAGCAAACGAATCATCTTATTTCTTCCCTTCCAGTACGTCGTAGGCCTGCTTCATCAGCACGTCGTAGTTGCCATAGTCATCACCGTTATAATTGCGGGCCATGGCGGTAAAATCCTTGTTTTTCATCGCACTCATCAACGCAGTGTTGTTACCGCAGAGGGCCAGGTAGGCCTTGAGCTGATTGCCGGCATTCACTTTCAGTGACGCCACGAACTCAAACACAGTCTTGAACCCGCACGACGCGAAATTGAACCCCATGATCTGGAACATGCCCCACGAGGCCGACATCAACGCTGCTTCCTGATCCAGTGCGAACGCAGTGGCCATGGTTTCCCAGGCCTTGACCTGATCCTTGTTGTTGGTCTGCCATTGCGGGCCGGCTTTTTTCTTGTAGATGTACGACAGCAACGGGTGCGCCTGGTCGTAGATATGCTTGGTGTACTTGCGAAATTGATGACCTTCGAAGGCGATGATCGGCAACTTGGCCGGCCCGAAGCCCACCTTGCCGCCCGACTCCACGGTGGCGAATGCCTTGATGACATTCACCGAGATCCCGTTGCCCAGTTGCTTGGCAGCATTCTGGAAGTCCGTTTCGCTCAGCGTCGTGCCACCGTCGCAGGTAGCCTGCATCATCAACTGCCGGTTGCGCCGTTCGGCCTCGATCACCGCACGCACCTGGTTCAGGTACACGTTGACGGTGGCCTGCACCGCATCGGCATTGTTATTGCCGAAGGCGTTCAGAAAGGTGGGTATACGCATCGTCGGGAAGGCCTGCACCGGCACCTTCACCGCCTCTTCGATCAAACTGTTGAAGGTACGGCCGGTAGGGTCGATCACGCCATCGGGATGGGCGTACTTGAGATGACGAAACTGGTACTGGCTGATGCACTGCACCAACTGGCCGTCGCATTTGCCATTTTCAGGCAGGGGGAACCCCAGTTTGGGAATGATCAGGTTGAACAGATACTGGATGCACTGCACATCGGCGGGCAGGTTGCGGGCTTTACCGGGGGTGCCGACCGAGGCACTGATAAGACGAGGCAACCCTTGCAGGCTTTTCATGACAGACATCCTTGTTAGTTAAAGAAGTGATAGCACTTCAATATCAAATCCGCGCCCTTTTCATGTTCTGAAACAAGTGGCCGGCGCACGCTAACAAGGCGGTTTGGGCTTGTCCACAAGGGGTTTCGAAAGTTGTGAATCAGCCAGAGTAAATCACTCAGTAGCCATGCACTTCACGGGTCTTCTGGTACTGGTGGTAATCGATCCATTCGACCACGTCGTAGGGCAGATAAAGCTGCGTTCTGGCCCGGGAAATCGCGATATACACCGCGCACAACCGTTGGTCGAACGCATAGGCGTCCTTGAATTTCACATTGGTCAGCAGCTCAGGGGTGAGCAAGACCTGATCGAATTCCATGCCGCCAGCGTCCTGGGCCAGCATCAATAGACAGCGTTCGGCCGGGTCGCCGCTCAGCCTGTTCAAACGCGTTACATCGGCCACGTTGAAACCTTTTTCCAGCCTGGCCTCGACCCACAGAAACGCCTCGTCGAACCGGCACGCGTCACGCACCTGTTGCCAGTCGGTCATATCGCTGAAAAACGGATGAGGCCCACGGTCACTGTACTCGCTGCCATAAAACTCTGGCTTGAACAGGGCGATGACGGTGTCCATGAAGTATTTGAGGTCCTGCTGCGCTTCATGGCTGGCAAAGGCACAGGCACAACGCGCTTCGCTCAGTTCAATGAGCCATTTCATGCTGTCCCAGGCGGACGCAGTCAGCACCACACAACCTGGCGGCGGCACAAAGCCCTGGGGATACAGCTCGATCCCGACGTCAGCATCCCGCGCGCCCTCGAACAGCACTTTGCTTTTTTCGGAGTGCTGGCTGATCAGCGGATTGACCAGGCGCTCGACATTGCGCCCGGAACGCACCGAATAGCCCACGTCCGTGTGGCGAACCTCACGGGCGCGTTTGACCATCACGCCACTGGCCTGCTGATACTCATCGCCCAGTGTGATCAGCACCTGGCGGCCGCGCTCGATGATTTGCAGCAGCGGCGCCGGAATATCCTGGCTCTCGTCGATCAGCACATGGGTATAGCGTTCAGGCACCACACTGCCTGCAAGGGCTGCACGCTTGATCATCAACAAGGCTTCGAAGCCTGTGTGGCTGCTCCAGGCCGCATTCGCCTCAAGGTAACCCCACACCCGGCTGGAATATTCGAGCAGCGCCTGGGCATCAACCGCCGACAACGGTTGCTTGAAATGCGGCAAGTGCTTGGCCGACAGGCTGTAGTCCCAGGAACGGCAGTAGCTTTCCAACACCTTGAGGCACACCTCCAGCACTGCCTGCCCTTCCAGGCGACGAAAACCAAAGATATTCAGTTCCTGGGCCAGTGCCTGCTTGCTCGGGACACGCACTTGCGTATTCACCGGCTGCGGCCTCGGGCCATGCAGCAAGGCATGGGCGAACGCCTGGAAGGTCTGCCCGGCCTTTCTTTCCCGCGTGCCCACCATACGCGCGCGCAGGGTTTCCAGCTTGGCCGGCGTACGGGCCAGCAGCAAGGTCTTCTCGGGGCGCAGATGCTCCATCAGCGCCACCAGCAGGTGACTTTTGCCGATGCCCGCGTACCCCTGGACATGCAGGTCTTCGTTCAGGTTGGCGCGAAAGGTTCGGACCAGCTTGTCTTGCTCGGCACTCAACCAGCGCTCGCGGTGCCGGGGCGTGACCATCTGCTGGCGGAACGGATTGTTGGCCTTGAGGTGACGAACTTTGTATTCGACGTCCCATTTGCCGTCGGGCAATAGATAGTCCCGGGCCGACACTTCATCGGCCAGCAGAAAACGCAATCCAAGGCTCTTGACCACATTGAGGCCGAAGTACAGCTTGCGCGTGTCAAACAGCCGCTGCGCTTCCGACAGCAGGCTCACGGCCGCAGAATGCCTGGCCTCTGCCGCCCAGCCAATGAGCTTGGCCAACACCCGTTCAGCGCCCACTGCACTCAGTTCGTGTTCCGGCATTTGCGCCAGATTCTGGATAACCAGCACCGCTGCAAGCTCCGGCTCACTCAGCGCAGCGAGCGCAGCCGCAGCGTCAGCGCTCAACAACCCGGCGCAGGTTTCGTCGGTGATCGGCAGGAATACCGGGCTGGATAACGCAAAATGTTCCGAGTGCATACAGCCTCATAGCCAGGGGAAGAGACGCTTGGGAGTATGCCACTAGTCGTGAAATGGCCGTCATGCACTGTGCAATAAACGTCACAGATGACTGGCTGGGTATTTGGATTTTTGATGGGTGTTACAGGAGGGAGCGTTATGGAGGCAACCCCACCAGCCACACCCCGGCACACAATGTTCCCGCTGTGGCTGCTGCCTTCCGGCTCTGACCAGGTTCACGGGTAATCGTTGCGGGGGGACCGATGGGGTCACCATAACGACGCTGGCCTCTCGGCAAGCGGGGCCATTGTACCGATCTCATCGGAAGTTACAACCGTAAAAAATGAGAAGCTTCAAGTACTTGCCATGGCCTCCAACAATGACGCTATCCAATGTGGGAGGGGGCTTGCCCCCGATGGCGGTGAACCAGCCAATAAATTTGTTGGCTGACACCCCGCTATCGGGGGCAAGCCCCCTCCCACATTTTTTCATCATTGGGCCTGTAGGACTTTATCCGCCTTGCCGCCCTCTTCCTGGATCACCAGGTGAATGAAGTGCAACTTGGCAATCACTGCCGGCGGCAGCACGAAGGGGTAGAAATCCGGTTGGCCCATGCTGCGCGACAATTCGTTGAGCATGCCGGCGAGCTCGATCCAGGCGTTGACGAAGGAGAGAAACGCCGCACCGCCAGGGTGTTCGGGGTCGTACAAGGTGGTCAGGGGAAACGGCTGGTAGTCCAGGTCCATCTCCCGCGCACTCATGCCAAAGCCCAGGGCCGTGTCGACGGCGTCCATCATGTGCAGGTAGTGAGCCCAGGTTTCGGCCCAGTCTTCCCAGGGGTGCATGGTGGCGTAGGCGCTGACGCAGGTTTGCTGCCAGTCCGGGCGAGGCCCGTTCTGGTAGTGCTGGTCGAGCGCGTCGGCGTAACTGGCGCGTTCGTCGCCGAACAGGTTGCGAAAGGGTTCCAGCCAGTGGCTGCCTGCGATCAGGCGATCCCAGTAGTAGTGGCCGACTTCATGACGAAAGTGGCCGAGCAATGTCCGGTAGGGCTCGCGCATCTGCACGCGAACTTTTTCACGATGGGCGTCGTCGGCCTCCTTGATGTCGAGGGTGATCAGGCCGTTGGCGTGACCGGTGGTGGGCGCATTGCCTGCCAGGTCGATGCCGACAAAATCGAATGCCAGGCCGGTCTCTTCGTCGACGCGCTTGGGCACCACCTGCAGGCCCAGGCTGATCAGCTGCGCCACCAGTCGGCGCTTGGCCGTTTCCACCTTGCGCCAGCGCTCGGGGTTTTCCGGGACCGATAAGTCGGGAATGGTGCGGTTCAGGCTGCAGGCCACGCACAAGGGAAAGGTGCTGTGCGCCGGGATCAGCCAGTTGCAGGCAGCCGGTGTGTCCAGGTTGGCGCAGCGGCGGAAGGCGCCGGCGTCGAGGTTGTCATCCATCAGCCAGGTGTCGGCCACGGGACCGGGTTGCAGCGAGGACAAGCGACTTTGTTGGGGGTGGTAGCCCAGCAGCGCCGAGCAGGCCAGGCACTGGCTGTTGCGAAAGAACAAGGACTGGCCACAGCGGCACTGCCAGACCTTGCTGTTACGCGAAGAGCCGGCCATGAACGGTGCCGCGATACGCGAGCTGAGTTGGTCGAAGTAGCGGAACATGGCGATCTCTCCCAGGGGGTGACTGAGACTAGATCATTTCCCTCGCAGGATCGTTCCACTCGGATGGATCAGCACCCCTGCCCCCTGTAGGAGCGAGCTTGCTCGCGAAGGTCATCAACGATAACGCGGGGTGCCTGATTCAACGCGGCGCACTCCGGCTCTTCGCGAGCAAGCTCGCTCCTACAATGTTTCACACGCTTATGTTGTGCTTGGCCAGGAAGGCGACGAACGCTTCCTCGTCCAGCACCTTTACCCTCAGCTCGCTGGCTTTGGCCAGTTTGGAACCGGCGCCCGGCCCGGCCACCACGCAGTGGGTCTTGGCCGAAACGGAACCGGCCACCTTGGCGCCGAGGCTTTCCAGTTTGTCCTTGGCCACATCGCGGCTCATCAGCTCCAGGGAGCCGGTGAGCACCCAGGTGTGCCCGGCTTCCGGCAAGCCTTCGACGACTTTTTTCTCGCTTTGCCAGTGCATGCCGAAGTCCTTGAGCTGCTGCTCGATGGCCAGGGCGTGGCGGGCGTTGTCGGGGTTGTCGAAGAACTCGCGCACGGCCTTGGCCTGCTTCTCGGGCAGGGCCTGGCGCATGTCCAGCCAGTCGGCCTGGATCACGCCTTCGAGGCTGCCGAACTTGTCCGCCAGTTTTTGCGCCGCGCCCGGCCCCACAGTGGGCACGTGCAGCTTGTCGAGCAGGCCGCCCAGGGTGGTGCTGGCGGCGAATTCGGCGCTCAGCTCGGCCTGTTCCTGCAATTGCAGGCCGCATTCCTGCGGCGACAGCAGCGCACCGATCACGTCCTGGTTATGGCGGTCTTCAAAGAAGCTATGGATCTCGTGCGCCACTTCAAGGCCCACATCCGGCAAGTAGGTGAGCACTTCCGGCAGCGCTTTTTGTACACGCTCAAGAGAGGCCAGGGAGCGCGCCAGCACCTTGGCGGTCTCCTCGCCCACATCGGGAATACCCAGGGCGTAGATGAACCGCGCCAGGGTGGGCGTCTTGCTGTTTTCGATGGCGGCGATCAGCTTCTTGCTGGAAATGTCGGCGAAGCCTTCCAGGTCGATGATCTGTTCGTACTTGAGCTTGTAGAGGTCGGCTGGCGAACCGATGAGTTTTTCGTCCACCAGTTGCTCAATGGTCTTGTCGCCCAGGCCGTCGATGTCCATGGCGCGGCGCGAGACGAAATGAATGATCGCCTGCTTGAGCTGCGCGCCACAGGCCAGGCGCCCGACGCAACGGTACACCGCGCCCTCGCTGACGGTTTCCTTGCCCTTGCTGCGCTTGACCAGTTGCGTGCGCTCCACATGGGAGCCGCATACCGGGCAGCTCTCGGGGACTTGCACCGCACGGGCGTGTTCCGGGCGACGCTCGGTGACCACCGACACCACCTGCGGGATCACATCCCCGGCGCGGCGGATCACCACCGTGTCACCGATCATCAGGCCCAGGCGCGCCACTTCGTCCATGTTGTGCAGGGTGGCGTTGGACACGGTGACGCCAGCGACCTTGACCGGCTTCAAACGCGCCACAGGGGTGACGGCGCCGGTGCGGCCGACCTGGAATTCCACGTCAAGCAACTCGGTCAGCTCTTCCATGGCCGGGAATTTATGCGCAATGGCCCAGCGCGGCTCGCGGGCGCGGAAACCCAGTTCGCGCTGGTAGGCAATATTGTTGACCTTGAACACCACACCGTCGATTTCATACCCGAGGCTGTTACGCCGCTCGCCGATATCGCGGTAATAGTCCAGGCATTCCTGGATACCCTTGGCCAGCTTCAGTTCATGACTGATCGGCATGCCCCACTTCTGCAATTGCTTGAGGTTGCCGATATGGGTGTCACTGATATCCGCCGTCACCTGGCCGATGCCGTAGCAGCAGAATTCCAGCGGGCGACTGGCGGTAATCTTCGAATCCAGCTGGCGCAGGCTGCCGGCCGCCGCATTGCGTGGGTTGGCGAAGGTCTTGCCGCCGACTTCCAGTTGCGAGGCGTTCAGGCGCTCGAAACCGGCCTTGGACATGAACACTTCACCGCGCACTTCCAGAGTGGCCGGCCAGCCGCTGCCGTGCAGCTTCAACGGGATGTTACGCACGGTGCGCACATTGACGCTGATGTCTTCGCCAGTGGTGCCGTCGCCACGGGTCGCGCCGCGCACCAGTTCGCCGTCCTGATACAACAGGCTGACCGCCAGGCCGTCCAGCTTCGGCTCGCAGCTGTATTCGACGCTGCCGAACAGGTCACCGGCCGGCAGGTCCAGGCCTTCGGTCACCCGGCGGTCGAATTCGAGCATGGTCGCTTCATCGAAGGCGTTGCCCAGGCTGAGCATCGGGATCTCATGCCTGACCTGGGTAAACGCCGACAGCGCCGCACTGCCGACCCGCTGCGTCGGCGAATCACGCGTCACCAGCTCCGGGTGCTCGGCCTCCAGCGCCTTGAGCTCATGGAACAACCGGTCGTACTCGGCGTCCGGAATACTCGGCTCGTCGAGGACGTGGTAGCGGTAGTTGTGCTGATCCAGCTCAGCGCGCAGTTCGAGGATGCGGGTATGGGCGGCGGTCATGGGTGTTCTCTCATAAAGCAAAAGAGCAGCCGAAGCTGCTCAATATGTTAGTGCGCTTATTCTACTGACAACGCCGAAGCGCAATCCTCAGCGTTTCTGTGTCAGGGCGCGACGCTCGAACTCGACGATGCGCTGACGGTAATGCTCGATGGTCTGGGCAGTGAGGACGCTGCGTTGATCGTCCTTGAGTTCGCCGTTCAGTTCCTGGGACAGCTTGCGCGCCGCGGCCACCATCACGTCGAACGCTTGTTTGGGGTGACGCGGGCCTGGCAGGCCGAGGAAGAAACTGACCGCCGGGGTGCTGAACAGGTCGATATCGTCCAGGTCGAAGGTGCCCGGCTTGACCGCGTTGGCCATGGAGAACAGTACTTCGCCATTACCGGCCATGCTTTCGTGGCGGTGGAAGATATCCATCTCGCCAAAGCGCAGGCCGCTCTCAAGGATGTTCTGCAACAGCGCCGGGCCCTTGAAGCCACCCGCGTCGCGGCAGATCACACTGATCACCAGCACTTCTTCGGCGGCCGGCTGATCGTTGACCGATTGGCGCGCCGCGTTCTTGCCGGCGTTTTCGTCCGGGAAATCGTCGTCGCGGCTGCTGAAGCTCGGGCCTTCGTCGACATCAAGGTTCAAGTCGCCCTGATGCGGCTCAGCCGATGCAGCGCTGCCGCGCTTGCCACGCTTGGACAAGGGTTCACGGGCTTCACGCACCGGCGCACTCATCGACGGCAAGTCGTGCTCGTCCAGCTGCGGTTCCTTGTGGGTGTCCAGCACACGGGGCGGCCCCAGCAGCTCGGCGCTGCCGTCATCGTCCGGCAGGTTGGACAGGTTTCGGTCCAGGCGGAATTTAAGCTTGCCCTTGCCACCGCGCATGCGGCGCCAGCCATCAAAAAGAATACCGGCAATGACAATAATGCCGATGACGATCAGCCACTCGCGCAGACCGATTTCCATGTAATCCCGTGCCTCTATAAAAAATGCTGAAAAATAAGGGGTTTAGCACCGTGCAAACCGCTTTAAAACGTGGCGCCAACTCTATGTTCTGACTGGCGTTTTGCCCACGCATACGAAAAATTGACATTAAACTAGCACGACCAAAGATAACTTTACACCGTCTGTCAAAATGCCTTGAACAAATATGTCCATTTGCCACTTTTGCCACATAGGTAAATCGCCCTACAGCGTGCTGTAAAAAATCCTTCCTGACTGATCTCAGGATTCAACCATTGCCATGGCTTCTTCCACATCCACCGCCACCAAACGCGAACAGCCGGGCTCATGCATCGTCACGCCCATCAACTGATCGGCCATTTCCATGGCGATCTTGTTGTGGGTGATGTAGATGAACTGCACTGTCTGGGACATCTCCTTGACCAGCCGAGCGTAGCGTCCAACGTTAGCGTCATCCAGCGGTGCGTCAACCTCGTCGAGCATGCAGAACGGCGCCGGGTTCAGCTTGAAGATGGCAAATACCAGTGCCAGAGCGGTCAGCGCCTTTTCGCCGCCGGACAACAAATGGATGGTGCTGTTCTTCTTGCCCGGTGGCCGCGCCATGATCGTTACCCCTGTATCGAGTAGATCTTCGCCCGTCAGTTCCAAGTAGGCGCTGCCGCCACCGAAAACTTTTGGGAATAACGCCTGTAAACCGCCATTAATCTGATCAAAGGTATCCTTGAAGCGGTTACGGGTCTCCTTGTCGATCTTGCGGATCACGTTTTCCAACGTATCCAGGGCTTCCACCAGGTCGGCGTCCTGGGCGTCCAGATAACGTTTGCGCTCGGACTGCTGCTGGTACTCATCGATGGCCGCGAGGTTGATCGCACCGAGCCGCTGGATACGCGCAGCAATCCGCTCAAGTTCTTCCTCGGCGTCTTTTTCGTTGGCCTGGGCGGTCAGCGTGTTGAGTACGCCGTGCAGGTCATAACCGTCTTCCAGCAACTGGTCCTGCAGGGTCTTGCGGCGCACGGTCAGGGCTTGCCACTCCATGCGTTGCTGTTCGAGCTGGCCGCGAATCAGCTGGGATTGCTGCTCGGCCATGGTGCGGCGCTTTTCGGCGTCGCGCAGTTCGCGGTCGGCATCTTCCAGGGCGATCTGCGCGGTCTTGAGTTCTTCGTCGACGCTCATGCGTTTGTCGAGCAACTCTTCAAGCTTGAGGCGCAGCTCTTCAAGGGGCGCTTCGCCCTCCTCCAGGTTCAGGCTCAGTTGCTCGCGTTTCTCGGTGAGACGTTCCGATTGCATCTCCAGGCGCTCGAGCGCCTGGGCCGTGGAAGCGTGCTGGGCGCGCAACGAGCCCAGGCGTACCGCCAACTGGTGGGCGTGGTCCTTGTGCTGGCGGGCTTCCTGGCGCACGCGGTCGAGCCGTTCGCGCAGGCTGTCGCGCTGGGCCAGCAGCAATTCGCGCTGCTCGGTGTCCAGGGCCATGCTGTCGAGGGCCTCCTGCAGTTGCAGGCGCGCTTCGCCGATCTGTTCGTGCTCAAGGGCGCGCTGCTCGCCCATCTCGGTCACTTCTTCGTCGAGGCGGGTGCGGCGCAGGGTCAGTTGTTCGACCTTGGCCTTGCTCGCCGACAGCTGGGCCTTGAGTTCGCCTTGCTGACGCGCTTCGTCCTGTAACAGGCGGCGCAGGTGTTCGCGGCCGGTCTCTTGCTGGCGCTGGGTAGCACGCAGGGTTTGCAGCTCGGCTTCCAGGCTTTCCAGGGTGGCTTCGCGCTCTTCACGCTCGGCGCTCAGGTTGACGATTTCCTGGCCACGGGCCAATACCCCGCTCTCGGCTTCGCTGGCACGCCGCACGCGCAGGAAATGGCGACCGACCCAGTAACCGTCGCGGCTGATCAGGCTTTCACCAGCACCGAGCTGACCGCGCTGGGCCAGGGCCTGCTCAAGCGATTCAACCGGCTTGACCTGGCCCAGCCACGGCGACAGGTCAATCGCCGCCTCGACCTTGTCCAGCAGGCTGCCCGGCACGCGCGTACCGTCTGCAGCCGGGCTGAGCAGACGCAAGTCACCCTGGGCAAAACCGGCCAGGTCGAAGCCGCCAAAATCATCCACCAGCACCGCTTGCAGGTCGGCGCCCAACACGGTTTCCACCGCCAGTTCCCAACCGGCCTCCACTTTCAGCCCTTCGGCCAGGCGTGGGCGCTCGGCCAGGTGCTGGTCGCGCAGCCATTCGGCGGTGCCGGTGCCGGGGTCCAGCGCGGCTTGCTGCAAGGCTTCAAGTGATGCCAGCCGCCCGTTGAGCCGTTGCAAATCGCCCTGGGCCTGCTGCTGCGCCTGGGTCGCGGTGTGCAGTTGCTGACGCAATTGCTCCAGGCGCTCCACTTGCTGCTCTTCGCTGGCTTCGAGCTCTTCCAGGGTCATTTCGCTTTCGGCCAGTTGCTCGCTCAACTGCAGGATCGCGGCGTCTTCCGGGTCGGCGGCGAGCAATACGCGCTCTTCCTGCAGGCGGCGCTGACGCTCGGCCAAACGCTCCATGCTGGTTTCCAGCTGCTGGATGCGCGACTGCTGCACCTCGGCCTGGCGCCGCGGTTCGGCGGAGGTGAGGTTGAAGGTGTCCCACTGCTCCTGCCAGCCGTGCATGCTGGTTTCGGCTTCTTCCAGGGCCGCTGCCGCTTCTTCGGCGGCGGCACTGGTGATTTCCTGCTCGGGGGTGAGCATGTCCAGCTCTTCGCCCAGGGTCAGCAGCAAGGTGCGGTCGTGGCCCAGGTGCGATTCGGTTTCCAGGCGCGCGCGCTCGGCTTCCTTCAAATCGTCCTGCAGCTGGCGCAGACGCTGCTGGCCGTGCTGGATGCTCTGTTCGACCCGGGCAATGTCGCCCCCCACCGAATAGAAACGCCCCTGCACCAGATTGAAGCGCTCGGACAGCTCATGGTGCCCGTCCCGCAGACGCTCGATACTGGCGTCGGCATTGCGCTGCTCGGCCACCAGCGCTTCAAAGCTGACTTCCTGGGTGCCGATGATCGCCTCGCGCTGGCCGACCTGATCGTTCAACGCCTGCCAGCGCAGGGCCGACAGCTGTGCCTTGAGCTGGCGCTCTTCGGCCTTGTATTCCTGATACTTCTCGGCGGCCTGGGCCTGGCGGTGCAGGCGCTCCAACTGGCGCTCCAGCTCTTCGCGCAGGTCGGTCAGGCGGGCGAGGTTTTCATGGGTGCGGCGGATGCGACTTTCGGTCTCGCGGCGCCGCTCCTTGTATTTGGAGATGCCGGCCGCTTCTTCGATGAAATTGCGCAGGTCTTCAGGCTTGGCTTCGATCAGCTTGGAGATCATGCCCTGCTCGATGATCGAGTAGCTGCGCGGGCCCAGGCCTGTGCCGAGGAAGATATCGGTGATGTCGCGTCGACGGCATTTGGTGCCGTTGAGGAAGTAACTGTTCTGGCTGTCACGCGTGACTTTACGGCGGATGGAGATTTCCGCGTAGGCCGCGTATTCGCCGATCAGGGTGCCATCGGAGTTGTCGAACACCAGCTCGATGCTGGCCTGGCTCACCGGCTTGCGGCTGGTGGAGCCGTTGAAGATGACGTCGGTCATCGACTCGCCGCGCAGGTTTTTCGCCGAGCTCTCGCCCATCACCCAGCGGACGGCGTCGATGATATTCGACTTGCCGCAACCATTGGGCCCGACCACCGCCGCCATGTTACTGGGGAAGTTTACCGTGGTCGGGTCGACGAAGGATTTGAACCCCGCCAGCTTGATGCACTTGAGCCGCACGCTTAGGCGTCCGCCAACGCTGCGATCACCAGCGAGCTGCTGCGCTGGCAGTAGGCCGACAGCACCAGACGGATCTGCGCCAGGTCACGGGCCAGCACGGCAGCGAGCAACTGTTCGAACAGCGTCAGGTATTCGCTCATTTCCGCCTTGCGCTGCTCGAGGGCCAGGTAATAGGCGCGGTTCATCGCCGGCTGCAGGTTCTCTACGGTTTCCTGCAGATACGGGTTGTTGGCGAAGGGGTACGCGGCGCGCATCACATTGAAGCTTTCTTCGACGAAGGCGCGGATGTCCTGACGCTCATAGCTGCCCATCAGGCGCTGCTGGATTTGCAGGAAGGGCGCCATGTCGGCCTGGGTCTGCCAGCCTTCGGCCACCGCATTGCCGAGCAGGATGTACATCTCGCCCATCAACGTACACAGGCTCTGCACCTTGTGTGCGGTGAGTTCGGTGACGTGGGCGCCACGGCGCGGCAGGATCGCGATCAGGTGCCGGCGCTCGAGGATCAGCAAGGCTTCGCGCACGGAGCCACGGCTGACATTCAGCGCCAGCGTGACCTTCTGTTCCTGGATCCGCTCCCCAGGCTTGAGATCGCCGCGGATGATACGTTCGGCGAGGTGGTGAGCGATTTGCTCGGCGAGACTGTCCGGCGCCTTGAACGTCATGTTTTCCCTTCAAAATCTGCTATCGGTACAAACGCGGCAGTGTAGCGCATTGGCCCGCTGATGGCGCTACGCCCACCGTGGCGAATTTGGCATGAAACACGCAAGCCTGAAAAGCCATAAGCCCCTGAAAACGCCGGTTCCAGAAGACTGAACCATAATAGTAAGTGTTGTGACCGCATTTTCTTGACCCTTAGGTCAGAAAACCATTGACCGAAAAGTCAGACATGACTAGATTCGGCGCAAAGCGGTTAACAACAATAATGAGTCTGCGAGGCCTTCCGTGATCCAGTTTTTACTTAACCAGGAACTCCGTAGCGAGCACGCCCTGGACCCCAACCTTACCGTGCTCAACTACTTGCGCGAGCATGTGGGCAAACCCGGTACCAAGGAAGGCTGCGCCAGCGGCGACTGCGGTGCGTGCACCGTGGTGGTGGGCGAACTGCACAGCGACGATCAAGGCATTGAGCAGATTCGCTATCGCAGCCTCAATTCCTGCCTGACCTTTGTCTCGTCGCTGCACGGCAAGCAACTGATCAGCGTCGAAGACCTCAAGCACCAGGGCCAACTGCACAGCGTGCAGCAGGCGATGGTCGAATGCCATGGCTCGCAGTGCGGCTTCTGCACCCCAGGTTTCGTGATGTCGTTGTTTGCCCTGCAAAAGAACAGCGACAGGCCCGACAGCCAGAAGGCCCACGAAGCCCTGGCCGGCAACCTGTGCCGCTGCACCGGCTATCGGCCGATTCTGGCGGCTGCGGAACAAGCCTGCTGCAACAAGCCTCAGGACCAGTTCGACAGCCGCCAGGCCGAGACCATTGCCCGCCTCAAAGCCATCGCGCCGACCCAAACCGGCGAACTCAACAGTGGCGACAAGCGCTGCCTGGTACCGTTGACCGTCGCCGACCTGGCCGACCTTTACGACGCCTACCCGCAAGCCCGCCTGCTGGCCGGCGGCACCGACCTGGCGCTGGAAGTCACCCAGTTCCATCGCACCCTGCCGGTGATGATCTACGTCGGCAATATTGCCGAGATGAAGCGCATCGAAGCCTTCGACGACCGCCTGGAAATCGGCGCCGCCACCGCCCTCTCCGACTGCTACGCCGCGCTGCACCACGAATACCCCGACTTCGGCGAACTGCTGCATCGCTTCGCCTCGCTGCAGATCCGCAACCAGGGCACCCTGGGCGGCAATATCGGCAACGCCTCGCCGATTGGTGATTCGCCGCCGTTGCTGATCGCCCTCGGCGCGCAGATTGTGCTGTGCAAGGGCAATACCCGCCGTACTCTGGCGCTGGAGGACTACTTCATCGATTACCGCGTCACCGCCCGCCAGGACAGTGAATTCATCGAGAAGATCATCGTGCCCAAGGGCCACTCGCTGTTTCGCGCCTATAAGGTTTCCAAGCGCCTGGACGACGATATTTCCGCCGTGTGCGCCGCCTTCAACCTGACACTCGACAACGGCGTGGTCAGCGAGGCCCGCGTTGCCTTCGGCGGCATGGCCGCCACCCCCAAGCGCGCCAGGCACTGCGAGACGCAACTGATTGGCGCCACCTGGAACGCAGCCACCGTGGAGAAAGCCTGTGCCGCCCTGGCCGAGGATTTCACCCCGCTCTCGGACTTCCGCGCCAGCAAGGAATACCGCCTGCTCAGCGCGCAAAACCTGCTGCGCAAATACTTCATCGAACTGCAAACGCCGCACATCGAGACTCGGGTGACCGCTTATGTCTAACCATCACGCCGTGGAAAAAACCCAGGCCGAACTGGCCGAACTGTTTGCCCGCGACCTCACTTGCGGGGTCGGGCGCAGCGTCAAGCATGACAGCGCCGCCAAGCATGTCAGCGGTGAGGCGCAGTACATCGACGACCGCCTCGAATTCCCCAATCAGCTGCACCTGTACGCGCGCATGTCCGACCGCGCCCACGCAAAAATCCTCAGCATCGACACAGCCCCCTGCTATGCCTTCGACGGCGTGCGCATCGTGATCACCCACGAAGACGTACCGGGCCTCAAGGACATCGGCCCACTGATGCCGGGCGATCCGCTGCTGGCCATCGACACCGTGCAGTTCGTCGGCCAGGTGGTATTGGCCGTGGCCGCCCGTGACCTTGAAACGGCCCGCAAGGCCGCGATGGCAGCGGTGATCGAGTACGAAGACCTGGAGCCGGTACTGGATGTGGTCGAGGCGTTTCGCAACAAACACTTCGTGCTCGACAGCCACAGCCATCAACGCGGTGACTCGGCCAGTGCGCTGGCCACGGCGAAAAACCGTATCCAGGGCACGCTGCATATTGGCGGCCAGGAACACTTCTATCTGGAAACCCAGATCTCGTCGGTGATGCCCACCGAAGACGGCGGCATGATCGTCTACTGCTCCACGCAAAACCCCACCGAAGTGCAGAAACTGGTGGCGGAAGTGCTCGACGTGTCGATGAACAAAATCGTCGTCGACATGCGCCGCATGGGCGGCGGGTTCGGCGGCAAGGAAACCCAGGCCGCCAGCCCCGCCTGCCTGTGCGCGGTGGTGGCGCGCCTCACCGGCCAGCCCACCAAGATGCGCCTGCCGCGGGTCGAAGACATGCTGATGACGGGCAAGCGCCACCCTTTTTATATCGAATATGACGTGGGCTTTGACGACAACGGCCGGTTGCACGGCATCAACCTGGAACTGGCGGGCAACTGCGGCTGCTCGCCGGACTTGTCCAACTCGATTGTCGACCGCGCGATGTTCCACGCCGATAACGCCTATTACCTGGGCGATGCCACGGTCAATGGCCATCGCTGCAAGACCAACACCGCGTCCAACACCGCTTATCGTGGCTTCGGTGGCCCGCAAGGGATGGTCGCCATCGAGGAAGTGATGGATGCCATCGCTCGCCACCTGGCGCTGGATCCGTTGGCCGTGCGCAAGGCCAACTATTACGGCAAGACCGAGCGCAACGTCACCCACTACTACCAGACCGTCGAGCACAACATGCTCGAAGAAATGACCACCGAACTTGAAGCCAGCAGCCAATACGCCGAGCGCCGCGAAGCGGTGCGTCTGTACAACGCCCACAGCCCGATCCTGAAAAAGGGCCTGGCGCTGACTCCGGTCAAATTTGGTATTTCGTTCACCGCGAGCTTTCTCAACCAGGCCGGCGCCCTGATCCATATCTACACCGACGGCAGCATCCACCTGAACCACGGCGGCACCGAGATGGGCCAGGGCCTGAACACCAAGGTCGCCCAGGTGGTGGCCGAAGTGTTCCAGGTGGACATCGACCGCGTGCAGATCACCGCCACCAACACCGACAAGGTGCCCAACACCTCGCCGACAGCCGCCTCCAGCGGCGCCGACCTGAATGGCAAGGCCGCACAGAATGCCGCCGAAACCATCAAGCAGCGCCTGGTGGAGTTTGCCGCGCGCAAGTACGACGTGAGCGAGGCGGACGTGGAATTTCGCAACGGCCATGTGCGCGTGCGTGAACAGATTTTGAGCTTCGAGGCGCTGATCCAGCAGGCGTATTTCGCCCAGGTGTCGCTGTCGAGCACCGGTTTCTACAAGACCCCGAAAATCTTCTACGACCGCAGCCAGTCACGCGGGCGGCCGTTCTACTACTTCGCCTTCGGCGCGGCGTGCTGCGAAGTGATCGTCGACACCCTGACCGGCGAATACAAGATGCTGCGCACCGACATCCTGCACGACGTGGGCGCCTCGCTGAACCCGGCCATCGACATCGGCCAGGTCGAAGGCGGGTTTATCCAGGGCATGGGCTGGCTGACCATGGAAGAGTTGGTGTGGAACAACAAAGGCAAGCTGATGACCAACGGCCCGGCCAGCTACAAGATCCCGGCCGTGGCCGACATGCCGCTGGACCTGCGGGTCAAGCTGGTGGAAAACCGCAAGAACCCGGAAGACACGGTGTTCCATTCCAAGGCCGTGGGCGAGCCGCCGTTCATGCTCGGGATAGCCTCGTGGTGCGCGATCAAGGATGCGGTGGCGAGCCTGGGTGACTATCGCCATCAGCCCAGGATCGACGCGCCGGCAACGCCGGAGCGGGTGTTGTGGGGGTGTGAGCAGATGCGGCGGTTACAGGTGGCGCCAGCCGTTGAGATTGAAACCGAGACAGCTTCGCTCTAGACCGAGGCGCTGCCATCGGGGGCAAGCCCCCTCCCACATTTGGAATGCGTTCCCATGTGGGAGGGGGCTTGCCCCCGATGACGGCCTGACAGACACCACAAGAGGTGACCATGAACAACTGGATCAGCGCCCTCGCCGACCTGCAGAACCAAGGCGAACCCTGCGTGCTCGTCACCATCATCGAAGAACTCGGCTCCACCCCGCGCAACGCCGGTTCCAAGATGGTGATCAGCGCCGCCCACACCTTCGACACCATCGGCGGCGGGCACCTGGAATACAAGGCGACGCACATCGCCCGCGAGATGCTTGCCAGTGGCCAGCACAACACCCACCTGGAACGCTTCAGCCTCGGCGCGAGCCTGGGCCAGTGCTGCGGCGGCGTGACGGTGCTGCTGTTCGAACCCATGGGCCAGGTGCAGGCGCAGATTGCCGTGTTCGGCGCCGGCCACGTGGGGCGTGCGCTGGTGCCGTTGCTGGCGAGCCTGCCGTGCCGCGTGCGCTGGATCGATTCGCGCGAGCAGGAGTTTCCGCAGCAGATCCCCCAGGGCGTGCGTAAAATCGTCAGCGAAGAGCCGGTCGACGAAATAGCCGACTTGCCGGCGGGCTGTTATTGCATCGTCATGACCCACAACCACGCCCTGGACCTGGAACTGACCGCCGCCCTGCTCAAGCGCAATGATTTTGCCTACTTCGGCCTGATCGGCTCCAGGACCAAACGCGTCAAGTTCGAACACCGCCTGCGTGATCGCGGCTTCGACCCCGCGCAACTGCAACGCATGCGCTGCCCGATGGGCCTCACCGAGGTAAAGGGCAAATTGCCAGTGGAGATCGCCATTTCCATCGCCGGCGAAATCATCGCCACCTATAACGCCCAGTTCGGCCAGCACGCCGCCAGCGCTGAACCGATTGCCAAATTGCTGCCGGTGTCACGCCGCAGCCAAGCCAAGAATTGAGATAACCATGCCTTTGACTCGCAAAGCCTACCGTGCCGCCATCCTGCACAGCATCGCCGACCCCGCCGAGGTCGGCATCGACGCGTCCTACGAGTATTTCGAAGACGGCCTGCTAGTGATCGACAACGGCCAGATCAGCGCGGTTGGCCACGCCGGCGACCTGCTGCCGACCCTGCCCGCCGATATCGAGGTCACCCACTATCAGGACGCGCTGATCACCCCCGGCCTGATCGATACGCACATCCACCTGCCGCAGACCGGCATGGTGGGCGCCTATGGCGAGCAACTGCTGGACTGGCTCAACACCTACACCTTCCCGTGTGAAAGCCAGTTCGCCGACAAGGCGCACGCTGACGAAGTGGCGGATATCTTCATCAAGGAACTGCTGCGCAACGGCACCACCACTGCGCTGGTATTCGGCAGCGTGCACCCGCAATCGGTGAACTCATTCTTCGAAGCCGCCGAAAAACTCGACCTGCGCATGATCGCCGGCAAAGTGATGATGGACCGCAACGCGCCGGACTACCTGACCGACACCCCACAATCGGGCTACGAGCAAAGCAAGGCGCTGATCGAGCGCTGGCACGGCAAGGGCCGCCTGCATTACGCCGTCACGCCGCGATTCGCCCCCACCAGCACGCCGGAGCAACTGGCCCTGGCCGGGCAACTGCTGGGGGAATACCCGGACCTGTACATGCAGACCCACATCAGTGAGAACAAGCAGGAAGTCGAGTGGGTGAAGGCGCTGTTTCCGGAGCGCAACGGCTACCTGGACGTGTACGACCACTACAAACTGCTCGGCGAACGCTCGGTGTTTGCCCATGGCGTGCACCTGTGCGACGAGGAATGCGCACGGCTGGCCGAGACCGGCTCGGCCGTGGCGTTCTGCCCGACGTCGAACTTCTTCCTCGGCAGTGGCCTGTTCAACCTGCCGATGGCCGAAAAGCACAAACTGCATGTAGGCCTGGGCACGGACGTGGGCGGCGGCACCAGCTTCTCGCTGCTGCAAACGCTGAATGAAGCCTACAAGGTCATGCAACTGCAAGGCGCGCGGTTGAGCCCTTTCAAATCACTGTACCTGGCCACCCTGGGCGGGGCGCGAGCGCTGCGCCTGGAAGACAAGATCGGCACCCTGCAACCGGGCACGGATGCGGACTTCCTGGTGCTGGACTACAACGCCACGCCGCTGCTGAGCTATCGCCTGAAGCAGGCCAATAACATTGCCGAGACGTTGTTCGTGCTGATGACGCTGGGAGATGATCGGACGGTGTTGCAGGCCTACGCCGCCGGCCAACTGGTGCACCAGCGCTGATCCCAGCCACACCACAAAACCAATGTGGGAGGGGGCTTGCCCCCGATAGCAGAGTATCAGTCACTGATTCAGTTGACTGACACACCGCCATCGGGGGCAAGCCCCCTCCCACATTTTTTATCCCAGGTGAGCCAGGGAAATTACAGTTTTACCGAAGAGCGCCCAGGCTTCTTGGTCTGCAGCAAATGCGAGAACACCGCATGCAAGTCGTCCGACGCACTTTCCTCATCGAGGTTGAGCTTGCTGTCGATGTGATCCATGTGATGCATCATCAAATCCACCGCCAGTACCGCATCGCGCGCTTCGATCGCGTCGATCAACTGGGTGTGTTCATCGTAAGAACAGTGCGAGCGGTTGCCGCTTTCGTACTGGGCGATGATCAATGAGGTCTGGGACACCAGGCTACGCTGGAAGCTGATCAGCGGCGCATTCTTCGCCGCTTCAGCCAGCTTCAAGTGAAACTCGCCAGAGAGGCGGATGCCGGCACCCCGGTCGCCACGGGAGAAACTGTCGCGTTCGTCGTTGACCATCTGGCGCAGCTCGGCCAGTTGCTCAGCGGTGGCGTGCTGTACCGCCAATTCGGTGATCGCCCGCTCCACCAGACGCCGGGCCATGAATACCTGGCGCGCCTCCTCAACGCTGGGGCTGGCGACGACCGCGCCACGATTGGGCCGCAGCAACACCACGCCTTCATGGGCCAGGCGCGACAACGCGCGGCGAATGATGGTGCGGCTCACGCCGAAAATTTCGCCCAGTGCCTCTTCGCTCAATTTGGTGCCGGGTGCCAGGCGTTGTTCGAGGATCGCCTCGAAGATATGCGCGTAGACGATATCGTCCTGGGTTCCGCTGCGACCAGCCTTGCCGGCTCGCGGTTGTTTCTTGAGAGGTTGCAACTGTTCGTTCATGGGCACTCGGGTTTGGAGAACGGCGGCGAATTAACGGTAATACGGCAACAGCGGGTCGCTGGCAAGTATCACCTAAAAACAGGGCACATTGTACACAACCCAATGGGCCAACACACTGTACGGCTGTTTGCGGCGTCGGCTGTATTGCAATGGGACGTTACGTTTGAGTTTAGGCTTGATTCCACGATTTCCCACGCCGTTTTTGTAGGAGCGAGCTTGCTCGCGAAAAACCTGAGAACGCCACGGTTATTCAGGAAGCTCGCGTTATCGTTGACGTTTTTCGCGAGCAAGCTCGCTCCTACAAGAAAGCCTGACACAAGGAACATCTTCCCATGACCGACGCCACCCAAGCGCCCTTGCGCCCGCTGGCCGACACCTCGCCGTCGGCTCTCGTCGCCGGTTTCATCGCCATGATGACCGGCTACACCAGCTCGCTGGTGCTGATGTTCCAGGCCGGTCAGGCAGCGGGCTTGACCACGGCGCAGATCTCCTCGTGGATCTGGGCGATCTCCATCGGCATGGCGGTGTGCAGCATCGGCCTGTCCCTGCGCTATCGCACGCCGATCACCATTGCCTGGTCCACCCCCGGCGCGGCGCTGCTGATCACCAGCCTGGGCGGGGTCAGCTACGGCGAGGCCATCGGCGCCTACATCACCTGCGCGGTGCTGGTAACGATCTGCGGGCTGACCGGCAGCTTTGAAAAACTGGTCAAGCGCATCCCCGCATCACTGGCGGCGGCGTTGCTGGCGGGGATTCTGTTCAAGATCGGCAGCGAAATCTTCGTCGCCGCGCAGCATCGCACCGGCCTGGTGCTGGGGATGTTTTTCACTTACCTGATCATCAAGCGCCTGTCGCCGCGTTATGCCGTGCTCGCTGCGCTGGTGATCGGCACCCTGCTGTCGGGCTTGATGGGGCTGCTGGACTTCAGCGGTTTTCACCTGGAAGTCGCGACACCGGTATGGACCACACCGCATTTCTCACTGGCGGCGACCATCAGCATTGGCATCCCGCTGTTCGTGGTGGCGATGACGTCGCAAAACATGCCGGGCGTCGCCGTGCTGCGCGCCGACGGCTACACCGTGCCGGCCTCGCCACTGATCACCACCACCGGCCTCGCCTCGCTGGTGCTGGCGCCCTTTGGCTCCCACGGCATCAACCTGGCGGCAATCAGCGCGGCGATCTGCACCGGGCCGCACGCCCATGAAGACCGCAACAAGCGCTACACCGCCGCCGTATGGTGCGGGGTGTTCTACGGGATTGCCGGGGTATTCGGCGCCACTTTGGCGGCACTGTTCGCAGCGTTGCCCAAGGAACTGGTGCTGTCGATTGCGGCCCTCGCGTTGTTTGGCTCGATCATCAATGGCCTGAGCATCGCCATGAATGAGCCCAAGGAACGGGAAGCGGCGCTGATCACGTTTATGGTCACCGCGTCAGGCCTGACGTTGTTTTCCATCGGTTCGGCGTTCTGGGGGATTGTGGCGGGGGTGTTGACGCTGCTGATCCTGAATTGGCGCAAGGCATAAAAAAACGGCGACCCTCAGGTCGCCGTTTTGTTTAGTATCACTTGGCCGCGTTGATCGGCTTTTCCGGATACCACACGTCCAGCAACGGGCTGACTTCAGCCTTGGTCAGCTCGGAACGGGTTTTCAGCCAGGCTTCAACGGCAGCACGCTGCTCTTCGGAGACCGAGCCGCGCTTCTGCAGGCAAACCAGACCGTAGTCATCGCCGCCGACATAGCCCAGACCGTTGGCTTCCATGGCTTCTTTGATGAATGCTTCGAGGAAAGCGTCGATAGCTTCTTCACTCAGGCCTTCTTTGAAGTCCAGGTTCAGTTCGAAACCCAGCTCTTGAAATTCATCAACGCACAGTTTTTTGCGCAGACGCTGGGAACGGTTAGTCGCCATTGGAACAATCCTCATAAGTAATAACGGGCGGCACTTTAGCAGTTTAAGACGGCAATTGCCCGACTCTCTGGGACGGGCGGCGCTTTGCCGATAAAAAAACCCGGATTCCCCGCTATCGTTCAGCTACAAGTAAGCTTGGGTTGGGGCATAATGCCGACACTTTCATGACCAATGAGGGATTTTTCTTGCATACCCCTCACCTTTTTCACCCTTCCCTGCAGTAGGGTCTTATTTCTTATGATCAAATCTTTACGTTCTGTTCTCCTCGCCGGCGTTCTCCTGCCACTGGCCGTTTGTGCCACCGCCGCCCCCGTCAATAACACCCTGCCCCCTAGCGTTGCCCAGGCCCTCCAGAAAGCAAAACTGCAAAACACGGCGTTGTCCCTGGTGATGTTGCCGTTGAACGGCCCCGGTACACCGACCGTATTCAATGCCGATGTTTCGGTAAACCCGGCCTCCACCATGAAACTGGTCACCACCTACGCGGCCCTGGAAATGCTCGGCCCCAACCATCAGTGGAAAACCGAGTTCTACACCGACGGCGTACTCAGTGGCGGCGTGTTGCGTGGCAACCTGTACCTCAAGGGCGGCGGCGACCCCAAGCTGAACATGGAAAAACTCTGGCTGCTGATGCGCGACCTGCGCGCCAACGGCGTACAGCAGGTCACCGGGGACCTGGTGCTGGATCGCAACTTCTTCCAGCAGCCGCAGTTGCCGGAATTCAATGACGACGGCAACGATGAGAACAAGCCGTTCCTGGTCAAGCCCGATGCGCTGCTGGTCAACCTCAAGGCCCTGCGCTTCGTGACGCGCAATGATGCAGGCCGGGTGATCGTGTCGGTCGAGCCGCCGATTGCGAACATTCGCATCGACAACCAGGTGAAAGTGTCCAACGCCAAACAGTGCACCGGCGACGTGCGCTACAGCCCGGTAACCGCCGCCGATGGCAGTGTGACCGTGACGGTCAGCGGCCAACTGGCCGACGGTTGCAGTTCGCAGACCTACTTGTCGCTGCTCGACCATGCCACCTACACCGCCGGCGCCGTGCGGGCGATCTGGAAGGAACTGGGCGGCACCATCCAGGGCCGTGATATCCAGGCGCCAGTGCCCAAGGATGCCAAGGTGCTGGCGCGTGCGTTCTCGCCGGACCTGGCGGAAATCATCCGCGACATCAACAAATACAGTAACAACACCATGGCCCAGCAGCTGTTCCTGAGCCTGGGTGCGCAGTTTCGCAACGATGCCGACGGCGACGATGCCAAGGCTGCGCAACGCGTAGTGCGTCAGTGGCTGGCGAAGAAAGGCATTACCGCACCGCACCTGGTAATGGAGAACGGTTCCGGCCTGTCCCGTGCCGAGCGGATCAGCGCGCGCGAGATGGCCGCCATGCTGCAAGCCGCCTGGAAAAGCCCCTACGCCGCCGAATACATCAGCTCGTTGCCGATCGCCGGCACCGACGGCACCATGCGTAAACGCCTGAAAACCACCGCCATGCGCGGCGAAGCCCATGTGAAGACCGGTACCTTGAACACCGTGCGCGCCATCGCCGGTTTCAGCCGCGACAACAACGGCAACACCTGGGCGGTGGTGGCGATTCTCAACGATTCCAAGCCGTGGGGCGCGTCATCGGTGCTGGACCAGGTGCTGCTGGACCTGTATCGCCAGCCGAAGGCAGTTGCAGCCGCGCCGGTGCTCTAGAACTATTGCACGCCGCTGCCACAGGCCTCCACCCGGTCCCTGCCCGTCTGCTTGGCCGCATACACCGCCGAGTCCGCGCGCAGCAGTAACCCGTCGATGCCTTCATCGACACGCCAGCTGGCAACCCCAAAGCTGGCGGTGACGATGCCCACCGGCGCCATCGGCACGCTGCGCAATGACTGCCACAACTCCGTCGCCAGGCGGTATGCCTGCTCGCCATCGGTGTGCGGGCACAACACCACGAACTCTTCCCCACCCAACCGGCAGAACACGTCGGAGCGGCGCAGGCGCTGGCTGATGCGCCTGCACAGCTCCTGCAACACGCCGTCGCCGGCACCATGCCCGTGCTGGTCGTTGATCCGCTTGAAGTGATCGATATCCAGCATGATCACCGACAGCGCCCCCGACGTCCGATTGAGGCGCAGCAGTTCAGCTTTCATACGGTCCTGGAAATAGCGGCGATTGTGGATGCCCGTCAGGGAGTCGGTGATGGACAGCGTGCGCAGCTCTTCTTCCACACGCTTAAGATCGGAAATATCCGACACATAACCGTGCCACAACGTACCGCCACCGGGTAATTCCTCCGGAGTAGCCTCGCCACGAATCCAGCGCAGGCCGCGCTGGGGCAACTGCACGCGATATTCTTCGCGCCAGTGGCTCAGTTGCAACGCCGACAAACGTATCGAGGCGCGTACCCGCTCCACATCCAGGGGGTGAATACGCTCAAGCACCTTGCCCCCATCCTGCTGCAACACGCCCAGCTCGATTTCATAGATATCGCGCATGCCTTCGCTGGCGTATATGAAACGCCAGGTGTCGTGGGGCTCCAGCGTGAACTGGAAGATGCCGCCAGGCACATGGGCACTGAGCTTTTTCAGCAAGCGATCCCGCGCGGCCAAGGCCTCGTAGGCGCGCTTCTGCTCAGTGATATCCAGGTAAATGGCCAGGTGCCCGACCCACAGGCCATGGTCATCCAGCAACACCGTGACCAGCATGTTGACGGTCAAGGGGCTGCCATCCTCACGCACCAGCGTCCACTCACGGGCGTCATGCTGACTGTCCGGACTGTCCACCAGCATCGCCTGGCTCGGTGCGATGCGCTTACCCAGCGCCACACTCAAACGCGCGGCGCGGGTTTCGAGTTCCGAGGCCAGGTGCAGGCTTTCCAGCGTCAGGCGACCTACCACGTGCTCGCCCTTGAACCCCAGCATTCGTTCGGCGCCAGCATTGAACATGTTGATGACACCACGCAAATCCGTGGCAATGATTGCGACATGCGTCGCGGCATTCAGCACGCTGCGCAATTGACCATGCGTTCCCCGTAATTCCTGTTCACGCATGCGCAACTGAGCGGTGCGCTGCTCTACCAGGGTCAGCGCCCGCTGGCGTTGGCTGACCAGCACGTAGAGCAAGGCGCTGAGCAGTGCACTCAGCAACACGCCCATGGCCAGTATCGTGTTGGTCGAGGAATGGTTGGCCTTGTCGAATACCCCGCTGGCACGCAGGCTCAGCGCGTACACATGGTCACCGAGGCTAAGACGCCGGGCGGCCACCAGGTTGCTGCCGCCGGGCGCATTGCTGGATGCATACAGCACACGCTGCTGAGAGTCGGAGGTATCGACGATCTGCATCGCCAGGTTATCCCGGTTTGGCTTGGGCAAGCCGTCGGCCACCAATTGGCGCATGCTGATCACTGCCATGACATAGCCGTACGGCTGCGCATCGACAGTTTTGCTGACCGGCGCCACCAGCAGTACTCCCGCGGCATAGGCCGGCTCCACGCCCACCAATTGCATGGGCTGGGACACCGCCGCCTTGCCGCTTTTTTGCGCACGTTCAAGCACCGCGCGCCGCAGGGGTTGGGCCAGCAGATCAAAGCCCAATGGCGAGCCCAACAGACTTTGGGTCTGGCTGTACAGCACCGGTACATATTCATTGCGCTCGGAAGCCGGCGCCAACTCACCCGCCGAATTCAGTTCACGGATATTGAACGGTGCGCCGCGCTGGCGCGAGATGTCCTGTTCAAACTGGCTGCGCTGTTCCCGAGACACCCGCGGCGCCCAGGCATAGGCACGCGCATGCAATAACAAGGGTTGGGCGAAACCGTCGAATTCGGCGCGCGAGACCTCGCCGGAATTGACGAAGAAGCGGCGCAGGCTGTCCAGGCGTAGTTCCTGGTCTTCGAAGCGCTCCTGAATCCGGTTGTAGCGCTCGCTGACCAGCAACTGGAAGCGCTGGCGCACCTGTTGCTGATAGAGGTCGGCAGCGGCCCATGCGATGACCAGGGTCAATGCGCTACCGGTTGCCAATACCACCACTGCCACCAGCCAAGCCGATGCCTGTTCACTGATAAAACCAAGGATTTTCGGGCGTACGGCTTGCATCGGCATAGGCAACACTCACAACGCCAGCGTGCGGGGGTGTCACTTTGGCTGGACGTTAAGTTATAGCCATCGGTCGAGAGTTTGACCAGCGCAAATACCGCGAGCGCTTGCTGTGTGAGGGAGCAAGCTCCCTCACCACCAGAGCTCGCTCCCTGCTGACAATCAGCGTGCGGTAATTTTCCAGGCGCGGTGGATCTTCGCATTGCGCGCAAAATCCGGGTCGATGGTCTTGTCGCTGATCTCCTCGACCGCATAGCGTTCGCTGAGGTTGTCTTCAAGCTGGAACTTGCGGAAGTTGTTCGAGAAGTACAGCACGCCGCCCGGCGCCAGGCGCGCCATGGCCAGGTCGAGCAACTGCACGTGGTCACGCTGCACGTCGAAAACGCCTTCCATGCGCTTGGAGTTGGAGAAGGTCGGCGGGTCGATGAAAATCATGTCGAATTCATCGCGACTGGCTTCCAGCCACGCCATCACGTCACCTTGTTCCAGGCGGTTCTTGTCGGAAAACCCGTTGAGGGAAAAGTTGCGGCGCGCCCAGTCCAGGTAGGTTTTGGACAGGTCGACACTGGTGGTACTGCGCGCGCCGCCCTTGGCCGCATGCACGCTGGCGGTGGCCGTGTAGCAATACAGGTTGAGGAAACGCTTGCCCGCCGCCTCCTTCTGAATGCGCATGCGCATCGGGCGATGATCAAGGAACAGGCCGGTGTCCAGATAGTCGGTGAGGTTGACCAGCAGCTTCACGCCACCTTCGCTGACCTCGGTGAACTTGCCCTGGGCGCTCTGGCGCTCGTATTGCTTGGTGCCGCTCTGACGCTCGCGACGCTTGACCACCACGCGGCTCTTGTCGATGTTCAGCGCCTGGGGAATCGCGGCCAGCGCGTCGAACATGCGCGCGGAGGCTTTTTCCGGGTCGATGGACTTGGGTGCGGCGTATTCCTGCACATGCACCCAGTCGTGATACAGGTCGATAGCCATGGAATATTCCGGCATATCAGCGTCGTACACGCGGTAGCAATCCACACCTTCACGCTTGGCCCACTTGCCCAGCAGCTTGAGATTCTTCTGCAGGCGGTTGGCGAACATCTGCCCGCCTTCACTCAGGCGCGCCTGTTCGACCACGGGGGCCGGGGCGGGCTTGATCGGGTTGCCGTTCTTGTTGTACTGGCGCTCTTGCGGCTCGGCCGGGGCTTGATCGTAAGCCGCTTGCTCACGCTCGGCCTGGCGTTGCTCCGGAGTACGGCGCTCGCCGGTGACGAACTGATCCGGGTTGACCTTGATCAGCAGCAATTTGCACGGCAAGGCGCCGTTCCAGAACGAATACTGTTTGTGGCTGCGGATGCCCATACGCTTGCCCAGGTCCGGCGCGCCGGTGAACACTGCAGCTTCCCAGCCCATGCAGGCCTGGCGCAGACGCTCGCCGAGGTTCTGGTAGAGGTACAACAGGCTGGCTTCGTCACCCAGTCGCTCGCCGTAGGGCGGGTTGCAGATGACCAGGCCTTTCTGGTTCTGGTCCGGGCGCGGCTCGAACGTGCCGACTTCGCCCTGGTACACCTTGATCCAGTGGCTCAGGCCTGCGCGCTCGATGTTGTTGCGCGCTGGCTGGATCAGGCGCGGATCGGCTTCGTAGCCACGCACCCACAGCGGGGTTTTGTTCATGCCGATAGCGGCGCGCTCGGTGGCCTCGGCGTGCAGTTTCTTCCACAACGCCGGGACGTGTCCCAGCCAGGTGGTGAAACCCCACAGTTCGCGGTTGAGGTTGGGTGCCATGTCGGCGGCGATCATCGCGCCTTCCACCAGGAAAGTGCCCACGCCACACATCGGGTCGGTCAATGCGCCGCCTTCGGCAGCGATGCGCGGCCAGCCGGCACGGATCAGGATCGCGGCCGCCAGGTTTTCCTTCAGCGGCGCAGCGCCCTGCTGCAGGCGGTAGCCACGCTGGTGCAGGCTGTGGCCGGACAGATCCAGGGACAGAATGGCTTCGCCACGGTCCAGGCGCAGATGGATGCGCAGGTCCGGGTTGATCTTGTCGATGGAGGGGCGCTCGCCAGTCGGGGTGCGCAGCTTGTCGACGATCGCGTCCTTGACCTTCAGCGCGCCGAAGTGAGTGTTGTCGATGCCCGAGCCGTGACCGCTGAATTCCACCGCCAGCGTACCGTCACTGACCATGTGGTCGGCCCATTCGATATCCAGCACGCCGTGGTAGAGGTCTTCGGCGTCCTTCATCGGGAAGCGCTTGAGCACCAGCAGCACGCGGTTGGCCAAGCGCGACCAGAGGCAAAGGCGGTAGGCAGTTTCCATGTCGGCCATGCCGCGCACAGCCGAGGTGTGCTCACGGGCATCCTCAAGGCCAAGCCCGACGGCTTCCTCGATCAGCAGGCCTTCGAGGCCCTTGGGGCAGGTGAGGAAGAGTTCAAAACGGTCCGACATGGGGCATTCCAGGCTTTTCAGCAATAAATGAGCGGGCGACGCATCGCCGGCTCGGTTTTCAATCAAGCACTTTTCTCGAAGAGTGCTCGCGTGGCACGAATGTGCCGTCCCACTCCGTCTGGCCGGCCCTTGGGCCTTTATTGACGGGGCAGAAGAAGAAAGTGAAGCAACAAAAGGAAATATTCCGACCCTTCGTCGAATAATAACCGACTGCAACAGGCGGGCATTCTCACCAAAGGATTAAACCGTTGCGCTTCGCAGGGCACATCATAACTGGCTTTGCCCTGTAAAAGGGGCGAAAAACCGTCCCAGCTTATGGCTATAGCATCGTTATCGTTACGTGCTTATGACAAAACGATCATTGAATCCATGTGACCTATTGGTTAGAACTCAACACAGGTTGGCGCCGTAACGGCGTCGACACATCGGCTCGCCACGCCGGCAGCGAGCCCACCAACGGCAGAAAAACTCTGCCCGGCCTCACACGAGGCCGAAGGATATCTAGACAGTCAACAAGTGAGGGAAACACCCTATGAGAAGACTTAAGCGTGATCCGTTGGAAAGAGCATTTTTACGCGGATATCAATATGGCGTTCATGGAAAATCCCGTGAGCTTTGCCCATTTACTCTACCGTCGGTACGCCAAGCCTGGATCAATGGCTGGCGAGAAGGACGCGGCGACAACTGGGACGGTATGACTGGCACTGCGGGTATCCACAGACTCAACGAACTTCACGCCGTCGGCTAATCAGGGCACTTAATTCCGACACATCAACTTGAATACGTAACGACTTAACCACGCACGTCCTATCCGGGCGGCGGGCTTCGGCCCAGGGGCTCCTTTATGGAGCCCTTTTTATTGCCTCTGTCTCGTAGCTTTTTGGGCGCATCAGCGCAGGGCGGCGATTGCGTCCACCGATTCGCGAATGAGCGCGGGGCCTTTGTAGATGAAGCCGGAATACACCTGCACCAGGCTTGCGCCCGCCGCGATCTTTTCAGCCGCATGCTTGCCTTCGGTGATGCCACCTACGGCGATGATCGGCAGGCGCCCCGCCAGTTCGGCCGCGAGCACCTTGATGATATGGGTGCTTTTGTCCCGAACCGGCGCGCCGGACAGACCGCCGGCCTCGTCACCGTGAGCCAGGCCTTCGACGCCTACGCGGCTGAGGGTGGTGTTGGTCGCGATCACCGCATCCATGCCCGAATCCACAAGGGCCTGGGCCACCAGCACGGTTTCTTCATCGCTCATATCAGGCGCGATCTTGATCGCCAACGGCACCCGCTTGCCGTGGCGCACCGCCAGGTCTTCCTGGCGCTGGCGCAACGCTTCGAGCAATTGCTTGAGGGAGTCACCGAACTGCAGGCTGCGCAGGCCCGGGGTGTTGGGCGAGCTGACGTTGACGGTGACGTAGCTGGCGTGGGCGTAGACCTTATCCAGGCAGATCAGGTAATCGTCCACCGCACGCTCCACCGGCGTGTCGAAATTCTTGCCGATGTTGATACCGAGGATGCCCTTGTATTTCGCCGCCTGCACCCGCGTGAGCAAATGATCCACGCCCAGGTTGTTGAAGCCCATGCGGTTGATGATCGCCTCGGCTTCCGGCAGGCGGAAGATCCGGGGCTTGGGGTTGCCCGGTTGCGGTCGGGGGGTGACAGTGCCGATCTCGACGAAACCGAAACCCAATTGTGCAAACCCGTCGATGGCCGCACCGTTCTTGTCCAGGCCGGCAGCCAGCCCGACCGGGTTGGGGAATTGGAGCCCCATCACCGACACCGGCATTTTTGCCGGAGCCTTGCATACCAGGCCATTGAGCCCCAGGCGGCCACCGGCGCCGATCAGGTCCAGGGACAGATCGTGGGAGGTTTCCGGGGAGAGTTTGAACAACAGCTGGCGGGCCAGGGTATACATGGGCGGGCTAGACTCGGATGGCGGCGAAAGGTGGCGCGATTATAGCCGGGGAGAAGGGCTGCATGCGAGGCGTGCCGCCCATTCGTCAATTACGATGAGCCATCAAGGCCTCGTAGCGTACCCAGACTTTTTCGGCGTAGCGCATGCGCAATGCGTCGCGCTGCGGCCCGGCGCCCGGCCCCACATTGTAGGAACCCACCGCCGTCCAGTTATAGCCGAAACGCTGAACGAGCCCGGCAAGAATCGAGGCGCCGACTTCCACCGACAAGCACGGCTCGTTCAACAGCCGTTCTTCGGTAATGCCCAGCTTGAGCAAGCGAGGCAAGTGACTGCTGTTGATTTGCATCAAACCGATATCATGCGTGTCGTTCCCGTTGGCATAGTTGATCGCTTGCGCACGATACCCCGACTCTACCGCCGCGATGGCCTGCAACAACTCCGGCTCGAAGTCATAGCGACGCGCCACTTCATCCCAACAGTAGGCGAGGGCCTGGTTGCTATTAATCAGCGCGCTCAGTATCAGGGCCTTGCCCCATCCCTTAGACACTGCTGACCTGCCCACACGCCGAACACAGGTGCATGACTTGCTTTGGCTCAGGGTCTTCAACCTGCACGGGGCAGGTAAATCGATAGCCCTTGCCATATACGGTCTTGATAAAGCCTTTGTCGGCTCCCAAGTGTTTGCGCAACGCGTAAATGCAACGCGTCAATGACTCATCAGCCACCTCGCCCCTGGGCCAAGCGAGCGCCAACAGCCGGTCCTTGGTCATCAACGAACCGCCGGAAGCCAGCAACAGCCGAAGCACGCGACCCTCTTTTGGTGGCAGTTGAATATCGACTTCCCTGTTTGTCAGCCGACCATCGCCCTGCAAGGTCCAGTGAGCGAAAACGAGGGGCTTTGGCGACTCTTCAATCCCTACGGCCATGGAGCACCTGTACATTCGACTGCTGACATTCAAATCCCTTTTACCCGTGACGGCGCACTCGCCCGATGCTGTGACTATAAAAACCTGTCTCGCCCATCACGCTAGGAAAAGCCCTATTCAGTCAGCGCTTTTCAGCTTTTTGTTGTAAGACAATTCGAGGCTTAGCCCGAATGAGGCATCCAATCCTGATACACCTCATGCAGTTCAACCCCTAGCCGGTCCTCCAACTGCACCAACTCGCCCAGCGCCATCAGTTGCCCGTTGACCCGTACTTCCACGCAATGGATGACCTCAGGCGCCAAAGGCAACACCTTCCCCGGCGCAAACGCAGCCAGACGCTTGCGGCTGATCAATTGCTCCTGCAGCAGTATTTCCAGGTACATAGGCAAACGCCTTTATTCAGGGGGAACGCTCGCGGCCCAGTCTTACGAACGCACGTTGCACGCGTTCATATTGCGCAGCCGTCAACAGCGGCGGCCCGGCCGGGGGCTTCGATTCGTCACGGCTCACTTCCGCCCGCCATGACGAGATTTCATTCAGTTGCTTGGGCACATCCAATTCCTCTACCAGTTTTTCGATCAGGCTGACCTGAGCAGGCTTGCCTTTGATCAGGAGGCTGTTGGTATCCGGATAAGCGATCAACGTGAGGTTCTTGTCCGCCAGCGGGCCCTTTTGTTCACTGGCCAGCAGGCCTCGGATGATGGATGCGATTCCCGGCACGCTGACCTTGTTTGCACCGGTCCCATACTGCCGATCCTCGACGCTTGTGTTGAACACCTGCACCACGCCAAAGGCATGCGCCCCCACACGCAACTCACTGCGTTGCCGATCGGTCAATTGCGCCAGCCGCAGCACCTGGTTGACATAGCTGGGCGGCCCGGACACGTAGAACGTGCGCACCCCGCTGTCGCGCAGCGGATAGCGTGACTCATCCAGCCCCGTGCGGCGCATGATGCCGCGCAGCCGATTGACCGAAATGTATCGCAGCGCCACGGCAGAGGTTCTCGCTTCGGCCGCGTCGTAGAGGTGCACTGCCTGCCCGTCGCTGTGCCAGATCAGGCCTTCCTGCCGGGCCAGCGCTTCGAGCACCTGTTGCGGCGCCTCGAAATCGAATGTTCCGCTGACACGCTTGTGCGCTGCTTCCCGGCTGACCACCACAGGCATTCCCAAAGGCACCGCCAGCGCAGTGAAAAAACTGTCCAGGCTTTCGTCCCTGGCCTCATACGGCTCGCCCCACGCGACACAGCTGACCAGCAACAGCGCGCCCCAAAGCAGCGTGCTACCGAGCCAGTAGTGGTTCGTCGTATTGGCGGAATCAGCAGGCACCTTGGATTTTCCTGGGGCGGTAGAACGCAAAAGAGCGGCCATACTGAAAGGCGGGCGAACTTCAATCATGATGGAAAGCTGACGGCGTCCCCGTGGCATGTGCCTTGCTATGCGCTTTCTATCAGGGCGCGCGCCAACGACGGAGCGGGCCTACGGACAAAGGCGTCGTTTCCCTGTAATGGCCGGTATCGCCATCCGAGGAAACGACGTTTTTTTTTCAGAGAATAGGTAGGTATTGATGAACGATTCGGTCGGCAACAGCCCGGTGAGCCCTGCGCTGGCCTGGGTGAACGGCAGTGACGCCCCGGAAAAAAGCAGCCTGGATCTGGGGTTCATGGCCTTGACCGATTGCGCCTCGGTGGTGGTCGCAGCCACCCAGGGGTTTGCACAACCCTACGGACTTACGCTGAACCTCAAGCGTCAGTCGTCATGGGCCAACTTGCGCGACAAACTGGTCAGCGGCGAGCTGGACGCCGCCCATAGCCTCTACGGGCTGATCTACGCCGTGCACCTGGGCATCGGCGGCGTTGCTCCGAGCCCGATGGCGGTGCTGATGGGGCTGAACCAGAATGGGCAGAGCATCAACCTTTCCCGTGGGCTGCAACAGCAAGGCGTGACCACTCCTGAGGCATTGGACCGTCACGTGCACCAAAGCCGCACAAAACTCACCTTCGCCCAGACGTTTCCGACAGGCACCCACGCCATGTGGCTGTATTACTGGCTGGCGAGCCAGGGCATCCATCCGCTGCAGGACGTGGACAGCGTGGTGGTCCCTCCGCCGCAAATGGTTGCGCACCTGCAAGCGGGCCGTATCGATGGCCTGTGTGTCGGTGAACCCTGGTGCGCCAGCGCAGTGAAGCAGAACCAGGGGTTCACCCTGGCGACCAGCCAGTCGATCTGGCCGAATCATCCGGAAAAAGTCCTGGGCTGCACCCAGGCCTTCGTCGACCAATACCCCAATACGGCCCGTGTATTGGTGATGGCCATTCTCGAGGCCAGTCGTTTTATCGAGGCGAGCATACAAAACCGTCGCTCCACCGCCCAACTGCTCAGCGCCCGTGAATATCTCGATGCACCGCTGGACTGCATCGAACCACGCCTGCTGGGCAACTACGACGATGGCCTGGGCAACCAGTGGCAAGACCCGCACGCGCTGCGTTTTTTCGCCGATGGTGCGGTCAACCTGCCCTACCTCTGCGACGGCATGTGGTTCATGACCCAATTTCGCCGCTGGGGCCTGCTGCGCGAAGACCCGGACTACCTTGCCGTCGCGCGCCAGGTGCAACAACTGGACTTATATCGTCAAGCCGCCAGTGCCGTGGGCGTGGCAACCAGTGCCCAGGACATGCGCAGCAGCCAGTTGATCGACGGCAAGGTCTGGGACGGCTCCGACCCCGCCGGCTATGCCCGCAGCTTCCGCCTGCACGCCATGGCGGACAACACTACACGCCAAGCGCTGCGCTGACAGGAGCACAACCATGCTGCGAATCCTGTTGATCAATGACACCCCGCGCAAAGTCGGTCGACTCAAGGCTGCGCTGACCGAGGCCGGTTTTGAAGTGATCGATGAGTCCGGCCTGACCATCGACCTGCCCGCGCGCGTCGAAACGGTGCGCCCCGACGTGATCCTGATCGATACCGAGTCACCCGGCCGCGATGTGATGGAACAGGTGGTGCTGGTCAGCCGCGACCAGCCTCGCCCTATCGTGATGTTTACCGATGAGCACGACCCGAATGTCATGCGCCAGGCGATCAAATCCGGCGTCAGCGCCTACATTGTCGAAGGCATTCAGGCCCAGCGCCTGCAACCGATCCTCGATGTGGCCATGGCCCGCTTTGAAAGCGACCAGGCCCTGCGCGCCCAGCTCCACGCCCGCGATCAGCAGTTGGCGGAGCGCAAGCGCATCGAGCTGGCCAAAGGTCTGCTGATGAAAATGAAGGACTGCAATGAGGAAGAGGCCTACACCCTTATGCGTCGCCAGGCCATGAGCCGTCAGCAGAAACTGATTCAGGTGGCCGAACAGATTATTGCCATGAGCGAGTTGCTCGGCTGATCTGGCGCGGCTCTTGCTAAACAACCTCTACAGGTAGCCAACGGCGGTTGCCCCACCCACGACAAAGACGTCGCACACCCGGTTTGCCCTCGCGAACCCGGTGGCGGCGTTTTTTCGTTTTAGACCCCCAACCGTTGAGGTGCGTGATGAAATCAAGCTTCTGGAAATCCGGGCACACCCCGACCCTGTTTGCCGCGTTCCTGTATTTCGACCTGAGCTTCATGGTCTGGTATCTGCTGGGCCCACTGGCGGTACAGATTGCCGCCGACCTGCACCTGACCACTCAACAGCGTGGCCTTGTGGTCGCTACGCCGATCCTGGCGGGCGCAGTGTTGCGCTTTCTGATGGGCATGCTGGCCGACAAGCTGTCACCCAAGACCGCCGGGCTGATTGGCCAGGTCATTGTCATCGTCGCGTTGTTCTGCGCCTGGAAGCTGGGCATTCACAGCTACGAGCAAGCCCTGCTGCTGGGCATGTTCCTCGGCATGGCCGGCGCCTCTTTTGCTGTGGCCCTGCCGTTGGCCTCCCAGTGGTACCCGGCCGAGCACCAGGGCAAAGCCATGGGCATCGCCGGCGCCGGCAACTCCGGCACCGTGTTTGCCGCCTTGCTGGCACCGGTACTGGCGGCGGCCTTTGGCTGGAGCAATGTGTTCGGCTTTGCGTTGATTCCGCTGATCCTCACCCTGATCGTGTTCGCCTGGCTTGCGCGCAATGCTCCGCAACGCCCGAAAGCCAAGTCGATGGCCGACTACTTCAAGGCGCTGGGTGATCGCGACAGTTGGTGGTTCATGTTCTTCTACAGCGTGACCTTCGGCGGCTTCATCGGCCTGGCCAGCGCCCTGCCCGGCTACTTCAACGACCAGTACGGCCTGAGCCCGGTGACCGCCGGCTATTACACCGCGGCCTGTGTCTTCGGTGGCAGCCTGATGCGCCCCCTGGGCGGCGCCCTGGCGGACCGTTTTGGTGGGATCAAGACCCTGCTCGGCATGTACAGCGTGGCGGTGATCTGCATTGCGGCGGTGGGTTTCAACCTGCCCAGTTCCTACGCTGCGCTGGCGCTTTTCGTGTGCACCATGCTCGGCCTTGGCGCCGGCAACGGCGCGGTATTCCAGTTGGTGCCGCAGCGTTTTCGCAGTGAGATCGGCGTCATGACCGGCCTGATCGGCATGGCTGGCGGTATCGGCGGCTTTGCCCTGGCCGCCGGCATGGGCGCGATCAAACAGAGTACCGGCAGTTACCAGTTGGCCCTGTGGTTGTTCGCCAGCCTGGGCGTGCTGGCCTGGTTTGGCCTGCACGGCGTCAAGCGCCGCTGGAGAACCACCTGGGGCTCGGCCGCCGTGACCGCCGCGCGCGTCTGATGAGCCTGCAACTGAGCGTTGCCCAGGCCACTGCGATCGGCCCACGGGCGGAAAACCAGGATGCCTTGCGGGTGGTCACGCCCGTGGCAGAACTGGCCGCGAGCAAAGGCTACCTGTGCGCCCTGGCCGACGGTGTCAGCCAATGCGCCGACGGCGGCCTGGCCGCGCGCTCGACCTTGCAGGCGCTGGCCCTGGACTACTACGCCACGCCGCAAACCTGGGGCGTGGCCCAGGCGCTGGAACGTTTATTGGTCGCGCAGAATCGCTGGCTGCAAGCCAATGGCGGCGGCCAGCCTTTGCTGACCACCCTCAGTGCCCTGGTGTTTCGCGGCCAGCGTTTCACCCTGGCCCATGTCGGTGACTGCCGGGCCTATCGCTGGCTGGACGGCGAGTTGCAGCGCATCAGCGAAGACCATGTGTGGGAGCAGCCGGGCATGCAGCATGTGCTCAAGCGCGCCCTCGGCCTGGACCAGCACCTGGTGCTGGACTTTCTCGACGGAGAACTGCGCGCAGGCGAGTGTTTCCTGCTGCTCAGTGACGGCGTCTGGGCCACCTTGGGCGATCCCAGCATCAGCGCGATTCTGCGCGAGCAAACCGACCTGGACCTGGCGGTCAACACGCTGGTCACCGCCGCGCACCTGGCAGGCAGCCAGGACAACGCCAGCGCTTTGCTGGTGCGCATCGATGCCCTCGGCGCCGCCACGCTTGGTGACGCACTGGTGCAGTTGCAGCAGTGGCCGCTGCCGCCACTGCTCAAAGCCGGGCAACGCTTCGAAGGTTGGCACGTGCAAAGCCTGCTGGCGCAGAGCCGACAGTCATTGCTGTATCGGGTACAGGATGATCAGCAGCGGCCCTGGCTGCTGAAAACCTTGCCGTTGAATCGCGAAGAAGATTCTGATGCCGCCCAGGCCTTACTCTCGGAAGAATGGTTCCTGCGCCGGGTCGCCGGCCGCGCCTTCCCTGAAGTGCATGCCGCCAGTGGGCGTCAGCATTTGTACTACGTGATGCGTGAATATCCGGGGCAAACCCTTGCCGAACTGTTCAAGCGCCAGGGCCCATTGCCCCTGGCGCAATGGCAGGCCATCGCCGAACGCTTGCTGCGCGCGGTCGGCCTGCTGCACCGGCGGCAGATCCTGCATCGAGATATCAAGCCGGAAAATCTGTTGCTGGGAGACGACGGCGAACTGCGCGTGCTGGATTTCGGCCTGGCCTACTGCCCCGGGCTTTCCGAAGACCGCGCCAGCGTGCTGCCCGGAACCCCGAGCTTTATCGCACCGGAGTCGTTCAACGGCGAACGTCCTACGACGCAACAGGATTTGTATAGCGTCGGCGTCACGCTCTATTACCTGCTCACCGGCCACTATCCCTACGGCGAAATCGAAGCCTTCCAACGCCCCCGCTTCACCCATGCGGTCAGCGCCAGCCGCTACCGTCCCGATTTGCCGGACTGGCTGCCCGCAAGCCTCGAACGGGCGGTGGCCGCGCACCCGCAGCAACGTTATGAAACCGCCGAAGAATGGTTGCTGGTGCTGGAACAGGCCGACCGCCGTGAGCTGAGCGTGAGGCCACGGCCCTTGCTGGAGCGTGAACCGCTCAAGGTCTGGCAAACCCTGGCGACGGTTTCGCTGCTGATCAATCTGGTGCTGCTGTTCTGGCTATTGCACCACTAACGGGCAGAATTTCCCGGCTTTGCGCTTGAGACCCCAATAAAACAGGGGATATCCACACTTGGCACAGCTGCTGCATTAGCTATCCCAACAACCCACATACAGCCGCGCCTTCAACGTCGAAGGATCGAGCTTCCCGAGAGAACGGGACCAGGACAAAGGCGTCCTCGCTAGGTAACTAGCGGGGACGCCTTTTTTTGTTTGCGCGTGATTGGTCGGAGAGCGACATGAAAAAACTCAAACTGGTGATGATCGGCAACGGCATGGCCGGGGTTCGCACCCTGGAAGAATTGCTCAAGCTCAGCAGCGAGCTCTATGACATCACGGTGTTCGGCGCCGAGCCCCACACCAACTACAACCGCATCCTGCTGTCGCCGGTGCTGGCCGGCGAGCAGACCTTCGAAGAGATCGTGCTCAACGATCTGGACTGGTACCTGGATAACAACGTCAAGCTGCTGCTCAACCGCAAGGTGGTGCAGATCGACCGGGTCAAGCGTCGCGTCATCGCTGAGGACGGTACCGAAGCCGAGTACGACCGCCTGCTGATCGCCACCGGCTCCACGCCGTTTATCCTGCCCATTCCCGGCAACACTTTGCAGGGCGTGATCGGCTACCGCGACATCGCAGACACCCAGGCCATGATCGACACCGCCAAGACCCACACCCACGCCGTGGTCATCGGTGGCGGCCTGCTCGGGCTGGAGGCCGCCAACGGTTTGATGCTGCGCGGCATGCACGTGACCGTGGTGCATATCGGTGAATGGCTGCTGGAACGGCAACTGGACAAGACCAGCGGCCAACTGCTGCAAACCGAACTGGAAAGCCGTGGCCTGGTGTTCCGCCTGTGCGAACAGACCCAGGCCCTGCACGATGCCGGCAACGGTCGGGTCGGCTCGGTGCAGTTCAAGAATGGCGACATCATCCCCGCCGACCTGGTAGTGATGGCCGCCGGTATCCGTCCCAACACCGAGCTTGCGGAAAAGTCCGGCATCCCCTGCAACCGTGGGATTCTGGTCAACGATACGATGCAAACCTACGACCCGCGCATCTACGCCATCGGTGAATGCGCCAGCCACCGTGGGATTGCCTACGGCCTGGTGGCACCGCTGTTCGAACAGGCCAAGGTCTGCGCCAACCACCTCGCCCAGTTGGGTTTCGCCACCTATAAAGGGTCCGTGACCTCCACCAAGCTGAAAGTCACCGGCATCGACCTGTTCTCCGCCGGTGATTTCATGGGCGGCGAAGGCACGGAGACCATCACCCTCTCCGACCCCATCGGCGGCGTGTACAAAAAACTGGTGATCAAGGACGACATCCTGGTCGGCGCCTGCCTGTACGGCGATACCGCCGATGGCGGTTGGTATTTCCGTCAGATCCGTGAGAACCACGCGATTGGCGAGATCCGCGACCATTTGATGTTTGGTGAGAATGCGCTGGGCGACGTCGGCCACCAAGGCCAGGACAAAGCCATGAGCATGGCCGACAACGCCGAGGTCTGCGGCTGCAATGGCGTGTGCAAGGGCACCATCGTCAAGGCGATCCAGGAACAGGGGCTGTTCAGCGTCGATGAGGTGAAAAAGCACACCAAGGCTGCCAGCTCGTGCGGCTCCTGCGCGGGGCTGGTGGAGCAGATCCTGATCAACACCGTGGGCGGTGCCGCCGACGTCAAACCCAAGAGCGAAAAAGCCATCTGCGGTTGCAGCGACCTCAACCACGGGCAAATCCGCCAGGCCATTCGCGACCAGCACCTGCTGACCATCGCCGGCACCATGAGCTACCTGAACTGGCGCACGCCCAACGGGTGCGCCACCTGCCGCCCGGCGCTGAACTATTACCTGATCTCCACCTGGCCTGGCGAAGCCAAGGACGACCCGCAATCGCGCCTGATCAACGAGCGTGCCCACGCGAACATTCAGAAAGACGGTACCTACTCCGTAGTCCCACGGATGTGGGGCGGCGTGACCAATCCGTCGGAGCTGCGCCGTATCGCCGACGTGGCCGACAAGTACAACGTGCCGATGGTCAAGGTGACCGGCGGCCAGCGCATCGACTTGCTCGGCATCAAGAAGCAGGATTTGCCCGGCGTCTGGAAAGACCTCGACATGCCGTCCGGGCATGCCTACGGCAAATCCATCCGTACCGTGAAGACCTGCGTGGGCAGCGAGTTCTGCCGCTTCGGTACGCAGAACTCCACGCAACTGGGCATCGAGCTGGAGCACGACCTGTTCAATATGTGGTCGCCGCACAAGGTCAAGCTGGCGGTATCCGGTTGCCCACGCAATTGCTCGGAAGCGGGTATCAAGGACGTGGGAATTATCGGCGTGGACTCAGGCTGGGAGATGTATATCGGCGGCAACGGCGGGATCAAGACCGAAGTCGCGGAGTTCTTCGTCAAGCTCAAGACCGCCGAAGAGGTGCGCGAATACAACGGCGCCTTCTTACAGCTGTACCGCGAAGAAGCCTTCTACCTGGAGCGCACCGTGCATTACCTGCAGCGGGTCGGCATGGACCATATCAAGAAAGCCGTGTTGGAAGACCCGGCTCGGCGCCAGGCCCTCAACGAACGCCTGCAGTTTTCGCTGTCGTTCGAGCAAGACCCGTGGAAAGAGCGGCTGGAACAGCCGCTGCTGAAAAAAGAATTCGACGTCATCCCGGTCAAGCAACTGGAGGTGCCAGCATGAACTGGCTGGATATCTGCGCCCTGGAAGAGATCAACACATTGGGCTCGCGCATCATCAACGGACCCAAGGGCGACATTGCGATTTTTCGCACCAGCGACGATGAAGTCTTCGCACTGGATGACCGCTGCCCGCACAAAGGCGGGCCGCTGTCCCAAGGCTTGATCTATGGCAAGCGCGTGGCCTGCCCGCTGCACAATTGGCAAATCGATCTGGCGTCCGGCGAAGCCCAGGCGCCGGATATCGGCTGCGCCCATCATCACCTCGCCCGCGTGGAAAACGGCCGAGTGATGCTGGCCCTGCGGGATGCAGGGTGATGAACCGCCAGGTGACGGCGTCCACCTGCTGCTATTGCGGGGTGGGCTGCGGCGTGCTGATTGAGCATGACGGCACCCGGATCCTCGGCGTGCAAGGCGATCCGGACCACCCGGCCAACTTCGGCAAGCTGTGCAGCAAGGGCGCCAGCCTGCACCTGACCGGTGACCTCGACGCCCGCGCCTTGTACCCGGAGCTGCGGTTGGGCAAAGACCTGGCCCGCGCCCGTATCGACTGGGGTACCGCCCTGGAACATGCAGCCACGGTGTTTGCCGAGACCATCGCCGCGCACGGGCCGGACAGCGTTGCCTTCTACATCTCCGGGCAATTGCTGACCGAGGACTACTACAGCTTCAACAAACTGGCACGGGCGTTGGTGGGCACCAACAATATCGACAGCAACTCACGGCTGTGCATGTCCTCGGCCGTTGTTGGATACAAGCGCAGCCTGGGCGCCGATGCCCCGCCCTGCAGCTATGAAGACCTGGACACCAGCGACTGCGTGATGATCGTCGGCAGCAACATGGCCTACGCGCACCCGGTACTGTTCCGACGCCTGGAGGAAGCCAAGACGAAACGGCCGCAGATGAAAGTGGTGGTGATCGACCCACGGCGCACAGACACCTGCGACTTGGCTGACCTGCACCTGGCGATCTTGCCCGGGACGGACGTCGCGCTGTTCCATGGAATTTTGCATCTGCTGCTGTGGGAAGACTGGGTCGACCGCGACTTTATCCAGGCGCATACCGACGGCCTGGCCGAGCTGAAACGCCTGGTACATGACTACACGCCTCAGATGGTCACTCAGCTGTGCGGGATCAGCGTCGAGCAATTGCGCCTGTGCGCGCAATGGGTCGGCACCTCCAGTAGTTTCCTGTCGCTGTGGTGCATGGGGCTTAACCAATCCACCGCCGGCAGCGCAAAAAACAGCGCACTGATCAACCTGCACCTGGCCACCGGTACCATTGGCCGGCCAGGTTGTGGGCCGTTTTCCCTGACCGGCCAACCCAATGCCATGGGCGGGCGCGAGACCGGCAGCTTGTCGAACCTGCTACCTGGGCATCGTGACGCCGCCAATCCCGAGCACCGTGCAGAAGTGGCCGCTTATTGGGGCATCGATCAACTGCCCGCCCCCACCGGCCTCACGGCCATCGAACTGTTCGAACAGGTACAGGCGGGCAAGATCAAGGCATTGTGGATCGCCTGCACTAACCCCGCTCAATCGTTGCCGGACCAGAACGCAGTGCGTGCAGCTTTGGCGACATGCCCTTTTGTAGTGTTGCAGGAAGCTTTTCGAACCACCGAGACCGCCGCCTACGCCGACCTGCTGTTGCCCGCTGCCAGTTGGGGCGAAAAAGAAGGCACGGTAACCAACTCCGAACGGCGTATTTCCCACGTACGGCGCGCCATCAGCGCACCGGGAGAAGCGCGGCCGGACTGGGCGATTACCGTGGATTTCGCTCAACGCCTGGAGCGTCGTCTGCGGCCGGGACTGAGCAGCCTGTTTGCCTTTGAGCAACCCGCGCAGATTTTCGACGAGTTCAAGCTGCTCACGCGAAACCGCGATTTGGATATGTCCGGCATCAGCCATGCCGTGCTTGACCGACTCGGCCCGCAGCAGTGGCCGTTCCCCATGGACGCACGGGCTGGAACGCCACGACTCTACGTCGACGGTATCTTTCCCACTGAAAATGGCCGTGCGCAGTTTGTCGCCGACCCTTATCGCGCCGCCAAGGAGCAGCGTGACGCGCGCTTCCCGTTGACCCTGATCACCGGCCGCCTGCGCGACCAATGGCACGGCATGAGCCGTACCGGCACCGCGGCGCAGTTGTTCGGGCATGTCAGCGAGGCGCTGTTGAGCCTGCATCCGGACGAGTTACGCCGTCACCGTTTCAAAGACGGCGACCTGGTCAGCCTGAAAAGCCGTCGAGGCCAAGTGGTCGTCGCGGTCACCAGCGATGACAGTGTGCGTCCTGGCCAAGCGTTCCTGCCCATGCATTGGGGCGACCGTTTTCTCAAGGGCGGCGTCAATGTGCTCACCCAGCCGGCATTCGATCCGTTGTCGAAACAGCCGGAACTCAAACACAGCGGCGTGCGCCTGGAAGCGGTGCAACTGCCGTGGCAGCTGTTTGCGCTGATCGAGGGCGACGTGCAGCGACATTTTGAAGCCCTGCGCCCGCTCTGTGAGGGTTTCGCCTATGTCAGCCTGAGCCTGTGCGGCCGTGAGCGCCCCGCCCTGCTGGTGCGCGCAGCCCATACCGAAGCGCCAGACCTGCAGTTGCTGAACCGCATCGACCAGTTGCTGGGGCTCAATGACGGCCCGGTGATGGCCTATGACGACCCACGCCGCTCCATTGGTAAACGGGTAAAAATCGAAAAAGGTCGCATCACCGCGTTACGCCTGGCCGGCGAAACCCTTGCCCGCCATTGGCTGCAAAGCCTGTGGCTGGAAGGTCGCGCCGACGATCAATTACGCCGCTGGCTATTGGCGCCTTTAAGCGCGCCACCGGGAGGTGCCGCGGCCAGCAGCAAGGTGCTGTGCAATTGCAAAAACGTCAGCGAAAACGCGGTGTGCGCCGGGATCGCCCGTGGCCTGGACTTGAATGGACTCAAACAAGAACTGGAATGCGGCACGCAATGCGGCTCCTGCGTGCCCGAAATCAAACGTCTTTTGGCCGCCAGCCCGCAGCCAATCGCAATCAGTCTGTGAGGTAAAAACATGAGCGCAAAAGTGTGGCTGGTAGGCGCTGGGCCCGGTGATCCGGAATTGCTCACCCTCAAAGCGGTTAGAGCCCTGCATGAAGCGGATGTGGTGCTGATTGACGATCTGGTCAACCCGGCCGTGCTGGAACACTGTGCCGATGCGCGAGTGATCACCGTCGGCAAGCGCGGCGGCTGTCGCTCTACACCGCAGGATTTCATTCACCGTCTGATGCTGCGCTATGCGCGCCAGGGCAAGTGCGTGGTGCGGCTCAAAGGGGGTGACCCGTGCATTTTCGGCCGGGGCGGCGAGGAAGCAACGTGGCTGCGCGAGCGAGGTGTCGAGGTAGAGTTGGTCAATGGGATCACCTCAGGGCTGGCTGGAGCGACGAATTGCGATATCCCGTTGACGCTGCGCGGTGTGAGCCGTGGCGTGACGTTGGTCACGGCACATACCCAGGATGACAGCCGCCTGAACTGGCGCGCACTGGCTGAGGGGGGAACGACGCTGGTGGTGTACATGGGCGTCGCCAAGCTGGAAGAGATTCGCCAGCAGTTGCTGGATGGTGGAATGGCTGCGGATATGCCGGTGGCGATGATCGAAAATGCTTCGTTGCCCGAACAGCGCGAATGCCGTAGCGACCTCACCGCCATGCACGAAGACGCGCAGGCTTTTGCGCTGAAGAGCCCGGCAATCCTGGTGATCGGCCGTGTTGCCAGCGCGGCACAGCTGGCCTGCGTCACGGCTGCGGCCAGCGCCTGAGGCAAATCGCAGGCGAAAAAAAGCCCGGCCTAAGCCGGGCTTTTTGTGAAGCTCGGCTAATTACTTAGCTTGAGCTTCAACCGCTGCTTCTACGCGACGGTTAACAGCACGACCAGCTTCAGTTGCGTTGTCAGCAACTGGGCGGGATTCGCCGTAACCTACGGAAGTGATGCGGCTAGGAGCTACGCCATCTTTAACCAGGACTTGCTTAACAGCGTCAGCACGACGCTGGGACAGCTTCTGGTTGTAAGCGTCTGGACCTACGGAGTCAGTGTGACCAGCAACTTCTACGTTGGTGTCTGGGTACTGAGCCATGAAGTCGGCCAGGTTTTTGACGTCGCCGTAGCTGTTAGGCTTAACAACGGCCTTGTCGAAGTCGAACTTAACGTCCAGCTCAACACGAACAACCTGAGCAACCGGAGCTTCTGGCTCTGGAACTGGCTCTGGAGCTGGTGCTGGGGTAGGAGCTGGAGCAGCTGCGCCAGCGTTGCCGCCGAAGTTCACACCCAGGCCAACCAGTGCGGAGTAGTCCCACTTGCCGTTGTCCAGACCGTAGTCAGCTTCAACACCAGCACGAGCGTACAGGTTGTTGGTGAAGTAGTACTTCACGCCGGTACCGACGGTAGCGAAAGTAGTCTGGTCGCGACCGCTGTGGCCGTCAGCCTTTACGTTGCCACGGCTCTGGTGGCCGAAACCGCCTTCAACGTATGGACGCAGGCTGTCAACGCCAGCTTGACCGAAGTGGTATTGGGCAACCAGGCTGCCGGTATCACCTTTGATCTTCTGGCTACCAGTACCGTCGTTCGAACGGGTGTGGTTAGTCTTGTCGTAGGACAGGTTCAAGGACAGATCGTCGGTCAAGAAGTAACCGATGCGAGCGCCAGGATTGAAGCCGTCTTCGATGTGCTTGACGCTATCGTTGTACTGCTTCTTGTAGAACAGCTCGCCTTCAACTGCGCCTTGGCCTTGTGCCAGAACGCCGAAAGAAGTAGCGGCAATAAGAGAACCAATGGCCAAGCCCAAGGTGTTTTTCAGTTTCATCCGTTAAATCCCCATCTGGTGATTGTAAAGCAGTCCCACAAACCGGGGGACAACTCGGCGACAAGTCTAACAGAACTTGCCTACACGTAAGAGATATTTGCTACGCACTAAGTTTCAGTCTCGCCCGCAAATTTCTCACGTAATTTATCAAGAGCACGTTTGTAACGCATCTTTGTAGCACTCAAACCCATGTGCATGATGTCAGCGATTTCTTGAAATTCCAATTCTGCGACGAAACGTAGCACCAGAATTTCACGGTCAATCGGGTTCACATGCACCAACCAGCGATCGAGTCCGCCCTTTTCCTCGGGTGCCGGCGCCTTCTCTTCAGACGCTTCCTCAAGGGGGTCCAGACTCAAAGCGTCCATCAAGCGACGCTTTCGCCGTTCCTTGCGATACTGCGTGATGCACTCGTTGTACGTGATGCTGTAGAGCCAGGTCTTGAACTTCGATTTACCCTCGAAGTTCTTCAGGCCGTACAGCACCTTGAGCATCACTTCCTGACAGACATCATCCGCATCTCTATCGTTCCCTAAATACCTTGAACAAACGTTGAACAGAGTGCGTTGATATCTGCGCATCAATTCTTCGTACGCGCGTGTTACGTGAAACAGCTCCGTGTGCGAACGCGCGACCAACTCCTCATCAGAGAGCTCACGGGGGTCATAGCGCGTGGACAGCGTTTGGGCTTTATTCAAAACAAGTCGTGCCGGCAGTCAGGTCAATGTCCGCTGCAACCCGGTCAGCCCGGTTTGCGGCGGCGTACATTAGCAGGGTTTGCCGGTTTAGCGGCTACTGACCTGCTGCTCCAGGAGAATCCGGTTCGACAGCGACACCAGTTCTCCGTCATCGGTCAGCACCGTCGTCTTGACTGTGCCGATCTCCTCGATTTGCCCTTCGACCTCGCCCACACGCACCTGTTGCCCAACTTGATATAGCTCACGCACGTAGATTCCCGCAAGAATCTGTCCAGCAATTTCCCGACTTCCCAAGCCCATGGCCAGTGCAACGGCCAGACCAACGGTAATCAAAACAATCACGATAACGTGGTTCAGCAGGTCAGTCTTGACCTCCAACTGGCTGATCGCGACGGAAATACTGATGATAATCACCAGTCCCTGGGCAATTCGCCCCAGGCCTGCTGCATAGTCCAGCCCCACGCCTTCAGCAGCTCCGCGCACCAGCCCATTGGCCAGTTGCGCGAGCAAAACACCTACCAGCAACACCAGCGCGCCGCCGAAAACCTTCGGCAAATACAGTGCCAGCATGTCGAGCGTAGCTGAAACTCGCTCAAGTCCAAGGGACTGAGCCGCAGAAACCAGAAAAATAAGTAGAACGAACCAATAGACGATCTTGCCGATTAAGGTAGAGATAGGCACTTGCAGCCCGGCGCGGCCCAGCAGCTTGGTCAGGCCGGTGCCGGCCATCAGGCGGTCGAGCCCGAGTTTGGCGAGCAATTTGGATAGCAGAGTGTCGAGCAACTTGGCCACGACAAAGCCCAGCAATACCAGGACCAGGGCACCAAACAGGTTGGGAATGAAATTCGCCACCTTGGTCCACAATGCGGTCATCGCGGTGACCAGGCTCTGGGTCCAGAGATCAAGTTCCATATTCAATCAGCCTTATCAGCAGTGCGAGCAAGAGGTTTACCACGGGAAACCGGAGACACATGGGCCGAACCGTTGTTCAGGGCCATCATCAATGCCGGCACCCAACGCCCGAGCAGACCGAACAGGTCACCCGCCCCAACCTGACGGTTGGCGGTTTTCAGTACGCGGCCCAGGCAAGCGTCGTCATCGCGGTTGGATGGCGAAGCATTGAGCATGTCACGCAAAGACTGTTCGAACGGATCGTGCATAGAGACCTCTCGCAAGTGATTTAAAAGACGAGGGTAAAATTCATCGGGTCACATCAACCCATTCCTACGTTCAGCTCATATCCAGTTCAAACCCAGCGCAATCGTCGAAATAGCCACCATTGCCCGAGGGCCACCGAAGCCATCAGCAGACAGGCAATCATGAATCCGTAGGGGCTGTTGGAAAACGGTATTCCCCCCACATTGATGCCCAGCAAGCCGGTCAGAAAACTCATCGGCAAGAAGATGCCGGTGATGATCCCGAAGCGGTACATCGTGCGGTTCATGCGCAGGCTCAAGCGCCGGTCTTCGGCCTCAAGCACCAGCCCTACGCGCTCCCGAGCCAATTCGAGCTCTTCCAGATAACGGGTCAGGCTGTTGTGCAACTCGTTCCAATAGTCGGCGTCGTCGTCACAGAACCACGTCAACTTGATGCGCGTCAGCTGCGCGAAAATATCCCGTTGCGGTGCCAGGAAACGCTTGAGCCCAGCCGCTCGCCGACGGATCTGCAAGACACTGCCGTGCTCCGGAGTATACCGTTCGTCGGCATCGAGTTTTTCTTCCTCGGAATCGACGATTTCGGACAGCCCGGCGACCAGATCCTGCACTTTATTGGTCAGGTACTGCGCCATATAAAGGATGAGTTCAGACGCGGTTCTGGGACCTTTTCCCTCAGCCAACTGCACCAGCAACTCGTCGGTGGCCCGTAACGGGCGCAAACGCAGGGAAATCACACGATGGGCTGCTGCGAATATGCGTACCGAAACCATGTCCTCCGGTTCCGCGCCGGGATTGAGATTGATCCCGCGCAGAAACAGCAGCAGCTCGGCGTCCGGCAACGGCAACAGGCGCGGGCGGGTATTTTCTTCCAGCAGCAGGTCACAGGCAAACTCGCTCAAGCCGCTGGATTTGCGCAGCCAGGTCTGGGTTTGCGGATGGCTGCGATCCCAATGCAGCCACAGGCTTTCCTGGGGCTGCAGTTGCAACTCGTCAAGCTCAGTCCGGGCAATCGAACGCGCACCGCCTTTACCGTCCAGCACCAGGGCATGCACCAGCCCCCATTGCGCGTTTTCTTCCTCGAACATCCTCACCCCTTTCGACTACCGCTATTTATTCAGGCATTTTTAGTGGGCTGGGCGAAACGATCACACCGTTGTTATCGGCATACACGTATTCACCCGGGCGGAACGTCACGCCCGCAAAGGTCACCACCACGTTCAGGTCACCCAGGCCGCGCTTGTCGGTTTTCATCGGGTGGGAAGCCAGGGCCTGCACGCCCAAGTCGGTCTGGGCAATGACATCGACATCGCGGATGCAACCGTAGATCACCATGCCTTCCCAGCCGTTTTTCGCGGCTTTCTCGGCGATCAGGTCACCCAGCAATGCACGCCGTAGCGAACCACCGCCATCGACTACCAATACCTTACCGGCGCCCGGCTGGTCGGCCTGTTGCTTGACCAGGGAGTTATCTTCGAAGCATTTGATGGTGACAATTTCGCCACCAAAGGAGTCTCGGCCACCGAAGTTGCTGAACATCGGCTCGACCACCTGTACCAGCTCCGGGTAAGCGTCACACAGGTCTGGGGTCACGTAATGGTTCATCGAGAAACTCCTGTCGTCAAAGAAGAGGTCGAACAGCCCACGGTGTGCATCAGAAAACGTCTTGCAGCCGTCATTCTTTAAGGGCTGGCAAGCGACGGCGGCCATGATCAGACTCACTTGAGCGTAACGCAATAGCGGTTACGCGACTGAATATGACCAGAAGCGCCTGATGCGTCATATCTTAGCCGCAACCACTCAAGAGTGAAACGCCCTTGGTAGAGCGCTTCGTCAAACTGCGGCAGCCACCTCGGGCCGTGTACCGAACAAAGGTGTCAGCGGGTCTTTCAACCAACGCTCCACCAAAGGCCAGACTTCGGCCTGTGCGGCTTTGCTGACCAGCATTTGTACATGCCCGAAGTCATCGGTAAACCCCTGTCGACGCCCCAGGCACAGGTACTGTCGATGCTCACTGCCGACCTGCTCGAACAGCTTGCGGCACGCCCAGTCCGGATCTTGCTGGTCGCCCGCTGCGCTGACCACCAACAGCGGCACGTCGACCTCTGCCAGGCCTTTCCACCAATCACGCTCGGCATCGCCGAAGCGGCCGAACAGGCCATTCCAGCGCATGGCTTCGATCATCACACCGGCCGGCTCGTCCTCGGGGCCGCGCTTGAAGCGTGGGCCGGACACCTGGGCAAGACGCTTCAAAACCAGCCGAGCGCCCCACTCCACCGGTGGAATTTTCAACGGCCAATGGGTGCGGCTGACCTGGCAGCCGAATAACGCCGCCGACGCCACTGACTGCGCGTTCAGGTATTGCCCGCCCAGCGCTGCCGCCAACGTTGTGGCACCGAGGGAATGGCCGACCCAATGCGGGGCCTGCCCGCTTTGCTCGTGCACAAACGCGCCAATGGCTGGCAAATCGTACCGAGCGTAGTCGGCGACACGGTTGCGAGCGTAGTCATGGTTGCGCTTGGACAGGCCATGGCCGCGCATTTCCGGGATCCACACATCGAATCCCCGGCGTGCCAGGTGAGCCCCCAGGCCGATACCCTTGGGCGAATACCAGAAGCGCCGATTGGAAAAACTGCCATGCAGGAAAATAACCGGCGTGCCCCGGTTTTCCGGGACATCGGCCAGGCCCAACCGGGTAACCGCCAGCTCGACGGTACCGTCGGGGCTGTTACAGGGCTTGAGACGGTACACATCTTCACTCAGGTCGCCACGACGTTCAGCGCTGATCAGGGCGACAGGAAACAGGTTGCTGCTGCTTTGCATAAGGTTCTTGCACAAAAAAGGGCGGCGTCCGGTAGGAATTCCGCCCTGTACAGATAAGAATGCCGGCCACCCTAAGCGAGTGACCGGCACTTTTGACGTAGCGATGTTACGCCGACGCTTGGCCTTCGGCGAGGAAGAACCAGGTTTCAAGCACGGAATCGGGGTTCAGCGAGACGCTTTCGATACCCTGCTCCATCAGCCATTTAGCCAGGTCTGGGTGATCGGAAGGGCCTTGGCCGCAGATACCGATGTACTTGCCGGCCTTGTTGCAGGCCTGGATGGCGTTGGCCAGCAGCTTCTTGACCGCAGGATTTCGCTCGTCGAACAGGTGAGCGATGATTCCGGAGTCGCGATCCAGGCCCAGGGTCAGTTGGGTCAGGTCGTTGGAGCCGATGGAGAAACCGTCAAAGAACTCCAGGAACTCTTCAGCCAGGATGGCGTTGGACGGCAGCTCGCACATCATGATGACCCGCAGGCCGTTCTCGCCGCGCGTCAAACCGTTTTCGGCCAGCAGGTCGACCACCTGGCTCGCCTCGCCCAGGGTGCGCACGAACGGCACCATGATCTCGACGTTGGTCAGCCCCATCTCGTTGCGCACGCGCTTGAGGGCGCGGCATTCGAGTTCGAAGCAGTCACGGAACGCTTCGCTGATGTAACGCGAGGCGCCACGGAAACCCAGCATCGGGTTTTCTTCTTCGGGCTCGTAGAGCTTGCCGCCGATCAGGTTGGCGTATTCATTGGACTTGAAGTCCGACAGGCGCACGATGACCTTTTTCGGGTAGAACGCCGCCGCCAGGGTGCTGATGCCTTCCACCAGCTTCTCGACATAGAAGCCCACCGGGTCGTTGTAGCCGGCGATGCGCTTGTCGACGCTTTCCTTGATGTCCAGCGGCAGGCCGTCGTAGTTCAACAGGGCCTTGGGGTGCACGCCGATCATGCGGTTGATGATGAACTCCAGGCGGGCCAGGCCCACGCCGGCGTTCGGCAACTGCGCGAAGTCGAAAGCGCGGTCCGGGTTGCCGACGTTCATCATGATCTTGAACGGCAGGTCCGGCATGGCGTCGATGGAGTTCTGCTTGATGTCGAAACCCAGCTCACCTTCGAAGATGAACCCGGTGTCGCCTTCGGCGCAGGACACGGTCACACCCTGGCCGTCTTTCAACAACTGCGTGGCGTTGCCGCAACCGACCACGGCAGGAATCCCCAGCTCACGGGCAATGATGGCCGCGTGGCAGGTGCGCCCGCCACGGTTGGTCACGATGGCGCTGGCGCGCTTCATCACCGGTTCCCAGTCCGGGTCGGTCATGTCGGACACCAGCACGTCACCTGGCTGGACTTTGTCCATTTCGGACACGTCCTTGATGATGCGTACCTTGCCGGCGCCGATGCGCTGGCCGATGGCACGGCCTTCCACCAGCACAGTGCCGGTTTCCTTGAGCAGGTAGCGCTCCATGACGTTGGCCGAGGTGCGGCTCTTCACGGTTTCGGGGCGGGCCTGCACGATGTACAGCTTGCCGTCGTCACCGTCTTTGGCCCACTCGATGTCCATCGGGCACTTGTAGTGCTTTTCGATGATCATCGCTTGCTTGGCCAGCTCGCTGACTTCAGCGTCGGTCAGGCAGAAACGCGCGCGCTCGGCCTTGTCGACGTCCACCGTTTTAACGGAACGACCGGCCTTGGCCTCGTCGCCGTAGATCATCTTGATCGCCTTGCTGCCCAGGTTGCGGCGCAGGATGGCCGGGCGGCCGGCCTCAAGGGTGTGCTTGTGCACATAGAATTCGTCCGGGTTCACCGCGCCTTGTACGACGGTTTCGCCCAGGCCGTAGGCGCCGGTGATAAACACCACGTCACGGAAGCCCGATTCGGTATCGAGGGTGAACATCACGCCGGCGGTGCCGGTTTCCGAACGCACCATGCGCTGTACACCGGCAGACAAGGCCACCAGCTTGTGGTCGAAACCCTGGTGTACGCGGTAGGAAATGGCGCGGTCGTTGAACAGTGAGGCAAACACTTCCTTGGCCGCGCGGATCACGTTTTCAACGCCGCGGATATTGAGGAAGGTTTCTTGTTGGCCGGCGAAAGAGGCATCCGGCAGGTCTTCAGCGGTGGCCGAGGAGCGCACGGCGACGGCCATATCCGGGTTACCGGCGGACAGGGTGGCGAAGGCGGTGCGGATTTCTTCGTTGAGCTTTTCGGGGAACTCGGCTTCCATGATCCATTGGCGGATCTGGGCGCCGGTCCGGGCCAGGGCATTGACGTCATCGACGTCCAGGGCGTCCAGCGCGGCGTGGATCTGGGCGTTGAGGCCACTCAGCTCGAGGAAATCGCGGTAAGCCTGGGCCGTGGTGGCGAAACCACCGGGCACCGAGACACCAGCGCCTGCAAGATTACTGATCATCTCGCCGAGGGATGCGTTCTTGCCCCCCACATGCTCTACATCATGGACGCCGAGCTTATCGAGGGAAACTACGTACTCTACCAAGGTGATCTCTCCACTTTCTGTGTTGGAAAAGCTCAGGACGCGGGTTGCTCAGTAGGAGCAAACGCCAGCGCTTGTGGCCTGGACCTGGAAAATAAGTGAGAATGCGGCCCACTGCGGGACGGCAAAATCGCGCCTATCATATCCAAGATTCGCCATCAGCTTAAGGCCCAGGGCTCAAATGAAACGATCTGCTTTCTTTATTTCCGATGGCACCGGCATCACGGCCGAAACACTGGGCCAGAGCCTGCTCGCGCAGTTCGAAAACATTACCTTCGCCAAATTCACACGGCCTTATATAGACAGCGTGGATAAAGCGCGGGCCATGGTACAACAAATCAATCTGGCGGCCGAAAAAGACGGCTTTCGCCCGATCATTTTCGACACCATCGTCAACCAGGACATTCGTGAGATTCTCGCAACGTCGAATGGTTTCATGATCGATATTTTCTCCACGTTCCTGGCGCCATTGGAACAGGAGCTGAGCGAACATTCCTCTTACTCCGTCGGAAAGTCCCACTCCATTGGTCATAATTCCAACTACATGGAGCGTATCGAGGCGGTGAACTTCGCCCTCGATAACGACGACGGCGCCCGCACGCACTACTATGACAAGGCCGACCTGATCCTGGTCGGCGTGTCGCGCTGCGGCAAGACGCCGACCTGCCTGTACATGGCTATGCAATTCGGTATCCGCGCGGCCAACTACCCGCTGACCGAAGACGACATGGAACACCTGACGCTGCCAGCCGCCCTGCGCGCGCATTCGCACAAGCTGTTCGGCCTGACCATCGACCCGGACCGGCTCACGGCGATCCGCAATGAACGCAAGCCCAACAGCCGCTATTCGAGTTACGCCCAGTGCGAGTTCGAAGTGCGCGAAGTGGAAAATCTGTTCCGCCGCGAGAATATTGCGCACATCAATTCCACGCATTTTTCGGTGGAAGAAATTTCAGCGAAGATTCTGGTGGAGAAAGGTGTGGAGCGGCGGTTCAAGTGAGGCGAGTGCCAGCCTCAAGCGGCAAGCGGCAAGCCAGCTTATAGCTTGAAGCTTGAAGCTTGAAGCTTGAAGCTTAGTAACCTACAGGTGAAACCGGCCGCCACCCTGCCCCAGCGCCGTCGCCAGTGCATCGAACCCCTCGCGCAGCAGTTGGTCATCCCCCGAGGTATTGCAGATACTTGCCCGGATAAACTGCGGCACCGCCGTCTGCCCCACGGCGAACGCCTCGGCGGTGGCGATCAGGTAATTGTTCTGCTTGAGTTCCGCCTCGATTTCCGACGCGCGCCATGGCTCCGGGACTTCGATCCAGAAGTGTGGGCTATTAAGGTGGGTACGGTAGACCAGGCCTGTCAGTAAGCCTTCGACCAATGCCTTGCGCCGGCTGATCTCGTTGATCTGCTGGCGCAGCAGGTATTCCGCCGTGCCGTTCTCGATCCACTGGGTCGCCAGCTCAAGGGTCACAGGGGTGGCCATCCAGCAGGTCGAGCGCAACGCCGCCGAGACGCGGCTGACCAGCGCTGGAGGTGCATGCACATACCCGACTCGTAGCCCAGCCGACACCGCCTTGCTCAGGCTGCTGATCAGAATCGTGCGCTCGGGCGCAAAGGCGCTCAGCGGTGGCGGGCGGTCCTCCACCAATACGCCGTGGGCCTCGTCCTCTAGAATCAGCAAATTATGCTCGCGACAGACCTTGACCAGAGCCTCCCGACGCGCCACCGATAACACCGCCGTCGTAGGGTTCTGGATGGTTGGTGTGCAGTAAAGCGCCGAAACCCGGTGATTTCGACAGACTTCATCCAGCGCGCCCGGCAGCACACCTTCGTCATCCATTTCCAGCCCGATCAGCCGCACACCCAGCATGCGCGCGGCAGTGATCAGCCCCGGATAGGTCAGTTGCTCGGTAACCACCGTGTCGCCGGCGCGCAGCAACGCCATCATTGCGCAGAGCAGGCCGTGCTGGCCGCCATTGACGCAGATCACCTGCTCGGGAATCGGATGGAAGTCGCGCTGCACCAGCCATTGCGCACCGGCTGCACGATAGCGCGGCAGGCCTGCATCCGGGGTGTAGGCGCTGATGTCCTGAAGGAATTTGCCGTTGGTCGACAGGGTTTGGAAGCTCTGGGCAAGGAACACCGTTTCCTGCCCGGGGATATGCATGTTGCGGCTCATATCGAAGTACTGGCGCGGCTCCTCGCTGAAGTTGCGAAAGCCTTCATCACGCTGGCGCTCCATCCCACGCTTGCGCACGAAGGTGCCGTCACCCACACGCGCCACCACCAACCCTAAACGCTCCAGCTCACCGTAGGCCCGGCTGATGGTGCCGATAGTGACACCCAGATTGTCGGAAAGCACCCGATGGGGCGGCAGTTTTCTTCCCGGTTCAATCGTACCTTCGAGGATGCCCCTTTCCATGACATCGGACAGGCGCTTGTACTTCACGCCCTGACCGTTGGACAACCCCTCACGCATAATTGACACCATGTCAATATTTGTTTTGACAGTCATCATTCGCCCTAATAGTGTGCTTTTGCGGGTTCAATCACCGGATTGAATCACTTATAACAAGTTCAATATAGAGTTCAATTCCGGCTCAGGGAAGCAATAAACGATGCCAATGTCCGCCGTTCTTGAAAACACCGCAAAAACCAACAGCCGGAAACAGTGGCTGGCCGGCTTGATCACCAGTGTCATGTTCCTGATCGTGTGCCTGAGCTGGGGCACTACCTGGCTGGGCATCAAGATCGCGGTGGAAAGCGTGCCACCACTGACCTCCGCCGGCCTGCGCTTCCTGATCGCATTCCCGTTATTCCTGTGTTTTGCCCTGGTGCGCCGCGAGCGGATTGTGTTTCCACGGGAAAGTCGCTGGTTCTTCGTGTTCGTGACCCTGTCCTACTTCAGCATCCCCTATTACCTGCTCAATTACGGCGAGATGCATGTCTCGTCCGGCCTGACGGCCCTGCTGTTCAGCTGCATGCCGGTGTTCATCCTGATCTTTTCCGCGCTTTTCCTGCGTGAGCGCATCTACTTCTCTCAGGTGGTCGGCATCGGTATCGGTTTCGGCAGCCTCTACATGATCATCAAGAGCCAGGGCCTGCACCTGGACCATGCCGAGTTCTTCGGGGTACTGGCGATTCTCACCGCAGCGATCATGCACGCCTTGTGCTACGTGATTACCAAGCAAAAAGGCAGCGCCATCAGTGTCATCACCTACAACACCCTGCCCATCGGCATTGCCGGGCTGATGCTGTTCGTGGCCGGCTTGTGGTTTGAAACCCCGACCTTCGACGACATCACCCTGCGCTCCTGGAGCGCGTTGTTCTACCTCGGGCTGGTGGCGTCGGTAGGCGGCTTCATTGTGTATTTCATGCTGCTCAAGCGCCTGAGCCCAATCATCCTGTCGTTCGTGTTCATCATCTTTCCGGTGTTCGCGGTCATCATCGGCGCCTGGTACGAGGGCGTGGAAATTTCCCGTGACCTGATGCTGTACTCGGCGATCCTGCTGGCCGGCTTTGCGATCACCAAGCTGCCGATCGAAAAACTGCTGGCCAAGAAAAATTGAGCCCCCCGCCCCTTACCCAGCGACGCGAGAGAAACATGGAAGTGCTCCGCCCCGAAGCCCTGGAACAGATCTACGCCCACGCCAGCCGCAGCTATCCCGAGGAATGCTGTGGCTTCATCTTCGCCGACGGCAGTGTGTACCTGGGCAGCAATATCCAGAACGAGTTGCACCACAAGAACCCGCAGATGTACCCGCGCAGCGCGGCGAGCGGCTACACCTTTTCAGTCGCCGATACCTTGTTGATGAACAAGGCGTTTCGCAGCGACAACCCGGTGGTGGTGATCTACCACTCGCACCCGGATGTCGGTGCCTATTTCAGCGATGAAGACCAGGACAAGGCGCTGTTCCTGGGCGAGCCGATCTACCCCGTCAGTTATCTGGTGGTGGATGTTCGCCAAGGCCAGGCCCTGGGTTCAAAGCTGTTTGCCTGGGATGGCAAACATTTCGCCCTTCAACCTTTCAACGACCTGCACACGGAGTTGTCCATGAACGCTGTCTCTTTCCCCGACATTCTGGTTCGCGTGGCCAAGCTGCCGGAATCGACCCTCGAGGGCGCCGGATCGACATTGCGCGAAGTCATTGAAAACCTCTGCGACAGTCACCCACAGTTGCGCCAGCATCTGTTTCACGAGAAGAACAACCAGCTCAAGGAGCACTTCCTGTACACCGCCGAGGAGGAGCTGATCGAGCCCGACGATTCACTGCCCAAACAAGCCCGGATCGAAGTGCTGCTGGCCACCTCCGGCGGTATCGACGTCGATACCTTGAGCAACGAAGAGGTGCAACGCTACGTGCGCCACATCACGCTGCCCGGTGTCGGCCGTGAAGGCCAGTTGAACCTGAAAAAAGCCAAGGTGCTGATCATCGGCACCGGTGGCCTGGGCTCGCCCATCAGTCTTTACCTCGCGGCGGCCGGCATCGGCACCCTGGGCCTGGTGGATTTCGACGTGGTGGAAAGCAGCAACCTGCAACGCCAGATCGTCCACGGCAACAGCACCCTGGGCATGCCCAAAGTGGAGTCGGCCAAGCAACGCCTGCAGGACCTCAACCGCCACATCCAGATCAATGCGCACAACACGGCGCTCACTGCCGACAACGCCCTGGAGCTGGTGGGCGCCTACGACCTGGTGATCGACGGCACGGATAATTTCGACACCCGCTACCTGGTCAACGACGCCTGCGTGCAGTTGGGCAAACCCCTGGTGTATGGCGCCATCTACCGCTTCGACGGGCAGATCAGTGTGCTCAACTATCAAGGCGGGCCGTGCTACCGCTGCCTGTTTCCCAAGGCCCCGCCCGCAGAGCTGGCGCCCAACTGCAGCGCCGGCGGGGTCATCGGCGTGTTACCGGGTGTGGTGGGGATGATCCAGGCGACCGAGGCGATCAAGTTGCTCATTGGCATTGGCGAGCCCTTGTCCGGCCGCTTGATGCGCTTCGATGCGCTGGCCATGAAATTCAGCGAAATCCGCTTCAAGCGCCGCACCGACTGCCCGTGCTGCTCGGAACGGCGCCACGGCGAAACCGCCGCACCAACGGTATGCGCCGATGCCGTGCCGAGCCAGCCGTCCCTGGCCGAAGAGCGCTACATCGAGCCCCGCGTGCTCAAGCAAGTGATCGACAGCCACCGCAGCGCCGACGTCTTGCTCGACGTACGCGACGCCAGCGAACTGGAAGTGTGCAAATTGCCGGGCGTGGTGCACATCCCCCTGGCCGAGCTGGACGGGCAGCTCGCCAGCCTGAGCCGCGACAACACCCATTACCTGATCTGCTATGCCGGCACCCGTGCCGAGCAGGCTGCCAGCACCTTGCTGGCGGCAGGCTTTGCCAATACCAAAGTCCTGCAGGGCGGCATGAAACACTGGGTGCGCGACGTCGAACCTGACATGCCACTGTACTGAGCGGGGGCCGACTGATGCTGCATAACTCCATTCTCGACGTGATCGGCCATACCCCGATCGTACGCCTGGCGCAGTTTTCCGAAGACCTCGGTATCGAGGTCTACGCCAAGCTGGAATCCCTCAACCCGGGCGGCAGCCACAAGGCGCGCATCGCCCTGGGCATGATCCTCGACGCCGAACGCCGAGGCGTGCTGATGCGCGACTCCGGGCAAACCATCATCGAGCCCAGCGGTGGCAATACCGGCATCGGCCTGGTGATGGCCGGCAACGTGCTCGGCTACAAAGTGGTGCTAGTGATTCCGGACAACTACAGCCCCGAAAAGCAGAAACTGCTGCGCCTGTACGGCGCCAGGGTTGTACTGTCGGACAGCCGCCTCGGTAACAATTCCCACGGCGAAAAGTGCATGGAGCTGCAGTTGGAAAACCCCAACTACGTAATGCTCAACCAGCAACGCAACGGCGCCAACCCGCAAACCCACCGCGACACCACCGCGCCGGAAATCATTCGTGCCTTCGGTGAGCGGCAGGTGGACTACTTCGTCAGCGGCATCGGCACCGGTGGGCATATCACCGGTATCGGCGAAACCCTCAAGGCTGCCTGGCCGGCGATCCGCGTGATGGGCGTGGAGCCGGAGGAATGCGACCTGCTCAAGGACCAGCACGCCTCGCACGCGATCCAGGGCCTGTCGATCGGCCTGATCCCGAGCATTCTCAATCTGGACGTACTGGACGGAATGCTCAAGGTGTCGCACTCGGCGTGCCTGGACATGATCAAACGCATCATGCGCACCGACGCCATCAGCCTGGGCCTGTCCTCGGCCGCCAACATGGTTGCCATCGCCCAACTCGCCCCGGAGCTGCCGCCCGAAACGGTGGTGCTGACCATGGTCTACGACAATGCCGACAGCTACCTGCCCAGTTTCGAATAACCGGTTACCCAACCCATCAGAATGCGGGGGTGCCTCCATGGGAGGCTTTATCGACATGCAACAGCTGCACGATGAGTTGCTGACCCACCTCATCCAAACCCTGACGCCTGCGCAGATGAAACAGCTGGAACCGCACCTGGCGCCGCTGATCCAGGACACCGCCCAGGCGGTCGCCGAGGACTTGATCGCCTACGCCTATCGCGACCCGGCGTCACGCGGGCGTGGCGAGTTGATCCTGGAGTCCTACGCGTCGTTCAAGGCGGTGTTGTTCTACCGGCTTGCGCACCAGGTGTGGCATTTTCCGGAGCCCGCGCACGGCGTCTTTACGCGCATGGCCCTCAAGCTCAGCAACCAGGGCAAGATTCTTTCCGGGGCCGAGATTCACCCGGCGGCGCGCATTGGCCGGCGCTTTGTGCTGGACCACGGCTACGGCACGGTCATCGGCGAAACCTGCGAGATCGGTAATGACTGCTACATCCTCTGTGGCGTCACCCTCGGCGCTCGCGGCATCGCCAACAACCCGGACGGCAAGCGCCATCCACGCCTGGGCAACAATGTCGAAGTCGGCTCCGGCGCGCGGGTGCTGGGTTATGTGCAGATCGGTGACAACGTGTTTATCAGCCCCTCCTGCGTCATTACCCAGGACGTGCCGGCGGGCACCAAGGTCAAGGTGGTCAACCAGATCCAGCTGCAGAAAAACAATGAATCGGATCACAGCAACTACCTCGGCGCGTTCGCCCTGGATGAGCGCTTGCATGTGGTCGGCGAGGTGGATGCCGGCCATAAGGTAACGGTGCTGGACGCCGATTTTCATCCGCTGCCAGGGCTGCTGCTCGAACCCACGGTGAAGGAGCGTCATCACCTGCAGTTTCGCCTGCGCCGCCTCGACATCGGCGAACAACTGCCGCGCCTGCCGCTGAACCTGAAAGTCTGCGGGCCGGAGTTCGAAATCACCCTGCTCTCCCCCCCTGGCTTGAGTGCGATGGTGCGTCACCTTTTGCAAGCCAGCCCACTGATCGTCGGAGGTTGAACATGTCCGTGCATACCATGGAAACCCTGGCGCTGTTCGACAGCGCTCCTTATCAAAATGCCTTCAGCGCTCGGGTGATTGCCGTCGGCGAGCAAGGCGTCGCCCTGGAGCACACGCTGTTCTACCCCACCGGCGGCGGGCAACCGGGTGACACCGGCCACCTTACCCTGGCCGATGGCACGCGCGTGGTGGTCACCGGCACCGTGCGCGATCCGGTGCTGCGCTCGATCATCTGGCACCAGGTGGAGCATTGCCCGGCGCAACTGACCGCCGGTGTTCAGGTAGACGCCGGCCTGGACTGGGAGCGCCGCTACCAGCATATGAAGATGCACACCTGCCTGCATTTGCTGTGTTCCATCATCGACGCGCCCGTCACAGGCTGCAGCATCAGCGCGGACAAGGGCCGCCTGGACTTCGACCTGCCGGAAATGACCTTGGACAAAGACAGCATCACCCGCGACCTCAACGCCCTGATCGAACAGGCTCACGCCGTGCAGACCCTGTCGATGCCGGCCACCGAATACTCGACCCTGCTGCAGATCACCCGCACCCAGGCCGTTGCGCCGCCGATCATCCAGGGTTCGGTACGGGTGATCGAAATTCCGGGCATCGACATCCAGCCTTGCGGCGGTACCCACGTGCTCAATACCGAGGAAATCGGCCAGGTGTTCTGCGAGAAGATCGAGAAAAAGAGCAAGCACAACCGTAGGGTGATTTTGCGGTTTGAAGGCTGAACACAAGCAAGAAAATGTGGGAGGGGGCTTGCCCCCGATCGCGGTGGACCAGTCAATGAATCTGTTGGCTGACACTCAGCTATCGTGGGCAAGCCCCTCCCACATTGGGTTGTGTGGTGTTTTTCAGATCATGAACAGGTCCATGAATCGGTTGACGGGCGTTGCTTCCAGTCGTGCCTGGTCCTTGCACAACGCAAAAATCTCGGCGCTGCGCTGCGCGGGGAAGCGTGTCGCCAGGTTGGCCTTGAACTTGTCTTCCAGCAGCGGGATTCCGTCCTCCCGACGACGGCGATGGCCAATCGGATATTCCACCGCGACCTGCTCGGTGCAGGTGCCATCGCTGAAGAACACCTGCACCGAATTGGCGATGGAGCGCTTGTCGGCCTCCAGGTATTCGCGGCTGTAACGCGGGTCTTCAACGATGACCATTTTCTCGCGCAGTTCGTCGATGATCGGATGGGCCGCGTGGAATTGGTCTTCATAGTGCTCGGCCACCAGATCGCCGAAGGCCAACGGCACGGCGGTCATGTATTGCAGGCAATGGTCACGGTCTGCGGCGTTGGCCAATGGGCCCACCTTGGAAATGATGCGAATCGCCGACTCGTGGGTGGTGATCACGATGCGCTCGATGGCATGCAGGCGTTGCTTGACCAGTGGGTACAAGATGACCGCCGCTTCACAGGCCGTCTGCGCGTGGAATTCGGCGGGGAAGCTGATCTTGAACAGCACGTTTTCCATCACGTAGGTGCCGTAGGGCTGGGACAGGCTGAACCTGCGTTGCTCTTCTGGCTTGAGCGCCAGGTCTTTGTTGGTATGGCTGAACAACACGTCGTAGAAGCCCCACTGTGGCGCGCTCAGCACGCCGGGAATGCCCATCTCGCCGCGCAACGCGATATCCGCCAGGCGCACCCCGCGACTCGACGCATCGCCCGCCGCCCAGGATTTACGCGAACCGGCGTTCGGCGCATGGCGGTAAGTGCGCAATGCCTGCCCATCGACAAACGCATGGGATAACGCCGCGAGCAGTTGCTCACGGTTGGCGCCCATCAGCTTGGCGGTGACCGCCGTGGAGGCGACTTTCACCAGCAGCACATGGTCGAGGCCGACGCGGTTGAAGGCGTTTTCCAGGGCGATCACCCCCTGGATCTCGTGGGCCATGATCATGGCTTCCAGCACCGCACGTACGGTCAGCGGTGCGTCGCCATTGGCCACGCGCTTTTGCGACAGGTGATCGGCCACCGCGAGGATGCCACCCAGATTGTCCGAGGGATGACCCCATTCAGCCGCGAGCCAGGTGTCGTTGTAGTCGAGCCAGCGCACGATGCAGCCGATGTCCCAGGCAGCCTTGACCGGATCCAACCGCAACGCGGTGCCCGGCACCCGTGCCCCGAACGGCACCACGGTGCCTTCGACAAGCGGCCCCAGGTGCTTGGTGCACTCGGGAAAGCGCAAGGCCAGCAGGCCGCACCCGAGGGTGTCCATCAGGCAGTTGCGGGCGGTGTCCAGGGCGGCCTCGGATTCGATCCGGTAGGTGAGGACGTAATCGGCAATGTCCTGCAAGACCTGATCGTAATCGGGGCGGTTGTTCTGGTCGACGTTGGCGCTCAT